>CP016836.1:2880728-3208873 GCA_002240395.1 Xanthomonas citri pv. mangiferaeindicae | reverse complement strand
GCACGACGCGGTCGTGATGAGCTTGGGCGTCGGCAGCCCCGGGCCGACGACGGTGTTCTCCGACGCGACGCGGGCAGCGATCGCCGCGATGCGCGACACCGGCGTGCGGCGCCTGGTCGCGATCACCGGCGTGGGCGCGGGCGAAACGCGCGGGCATGGCGGCTGGCTGTACAACCGCATCGTCTTTCCGCTGCTCACGCGTCACCGCTATGCCGACAAGGATCGCCAGGAAGCGCTGATCCAGGACTCGGGCTGGACTGGACGCTGGTGCGGCCCGCGCCGTTCACCGCGCGCCCCGGACGCGGCGACTGGCAGGTGGCCCTGTCCGTCCCGCCGTCGCTGCAACTGCGCGCGGTCACCCGGGACGAGGTGGCTGGCTTCGTGATCGATTGCCTCGAATCGGGCGACTTCCTCCACTGCAAGCCATTCATCGGGCGTCCGCGCTGAGCTCAAGGCAGGCGTGCGCGGCGCGCAACGGATCCGCCCACAGCGCGCCGCAGATCAGTGCCCCACCTCGGCGTCCATATCGGCGATATGCGCCATCAGTTCGCTGCGGCCGGGCGCGACCTCGGCGGCCAGCACGTGGCGGTCGGGGTAATCGCCACCGTTCTGCGCGCGGAACGCGATCGGCGCCTGCTCGAACAGCCCGGCCAGCCGCGCCCGCCACGCCTGCGCCGCCGACGCCAGGCCCGTCGCATCGAGAGCGCCCGCACCATAGACGGCGAACGTGGGCAGCACCTGCATGCCCGGAAAGAACAGGGCGCCGTGGGTGATCGGAAACAGCAACTGCTCCAGCGGGCCATTGATGCCACGGGGCGAGTAGTCGATCTCGGGGCCGCCGACCGACACCGCGAGCAGCGCGCGCTTGCCCGCAAACCCGCCCTCGCCGTAGCGGTAGGCGTTACCGGCATCGCGATAGCCGTAGGCCAGCCCGTAGGCCCAGACCCGGTCGATCCAGCCCTTCATGATCGCCGGCATGCCGAACCACCACAGCGGGAAATGCAGGATCACCGCATCGGCCGCCATCAGCTTGCGCTGTTCGGCCACCACGTCCGGGGTCTGACCATCGTGGGCGAAGGCATGGCGCGACTCGGCCACGAACGACAAGCGCTCGGGATCGACGCGATCGGGAAAGTCGTCGGCATCGAACACCGCCTTCCAGTTGGCCGCATACAGATCGGAGTGCATCACCGTGTGACCTTGCGCGGACAGGACGTCGGTCGAGATATCGACCAGGCGACGGGTCGTCGAGGTGGGTTCGGGATGGGCATGGACTAGCAGGACGTGCATCGGCGCGGCTCACAGGGGGAATGCGCGCAAGGTAGCCAGCGACGTCTTATAGTTGAAATGGATTCTCGCCATTCCAGGTATCGTCATGCGCAATACCTTGCAAGGGCTCGACCTCAACCTGCTGCGCACGCTCGACGCGTTGCTGCTCGAGCACAACGTGACCCGCGCGGCGCAGCGGCTGCATCTGGCGCAACCGACCATCAGCGCGCAACTCGCGCGGTTGCGGGAGTTCTTCGACGATCCGCTGCTGCTGCCAGGGCCGCGCGGCATGCGCCCGACCGCCCGTGCCGACGCGCTGCGCGAGCCGCTGCGGCAGGCGCTCGCGGCGCTGGCGCAGGCGGTTGCGCCCGCCCCGCCCTTCGCGCCGGACCTCGCCCGCCAGACCTGGCGCGTCGCCGCCTTCGACTACAGCATGCTGACAGTGTTGCGCCCGGCGCTGGCCACCTTGCGGACCGCCGCGCCCGGCATGCGGCTGGCGGTCGTGCAACGGCCGCCGGGCCAGATGGCCGGCAGTGCGACGCAGGATGAGATCGACCTTGCGTTCCTGACCGATACCGAGGCGCCGCCCACGCTGCGCTGGCGCCGCATCTTCACCGAGCGCTACCTGCTGGCCGGGCGCGCCGGCCATCCCGGATTGAAACGTCGCCCCACGCTGGCGCAGTTCTGCAAGCTCGACCATGCGATCGTCTCGCCGGACGGCGGCGGCTTCGAGGGTGCCACCGACCGCGCGCTCGCTGCGCGGGGCATGGCCCGTCGCGTCGTGCTGTCGGTGCCGCAGTTCCTGGCGATGCCGGCATTGCTGGAGAGCACCGACCTGGTGGCGATGCTGCCGTCGCGCCTGGTCCAGGCGAATCCGGCGCTGCGGGTGGTCGCCCCGCCGATCGACATTCCCGGCTTCGACCTGCTGATGCTCTGGCCCGAACGCGTCCATCGCGACCCGGCGCACCAGTGGCTGCGTGCGCACATCGCCGGCGCGGGCTGACGCTGTTGACGCGGCAGGTCCGCGCTTGGCGGCCCCCTTCGCATGTATGCCACGGCGACTGCCGACCGCCTGTCTGCGTCGCGATCGCCGCGCGTTCGGCGTCAACATCGATGCGCCATTGGTGTAACCAATTGACCTAAACCTTGGTCGTGCTGACGATGAATGCGCAAGAATCGTTAGACTGTTCGCCTGAGATCGACCCTATCCCTTGATTGGTCGCACCAATTTATGGCGCTTGCTCAACGCAGATGGGCCACGTCGTGCGGGCGAGCGCGATCGAACCCTCACGGTTGACTGCAACACCACCGCGACGATGCCCGGCATCGTCATCCGCTGCAGGCGACCTGACATGGAAGAGTCCCGGATGCGCATTCCCCCTCCTGCCACCCGCCCAGACACCATCGGCGCGCGTCGCTTGCGTCTGTCCGACCAGGTCGCAGACCGCGTGCTGGCGCTGATCGACGCGCGCCAGTTACGTCCTGGCGACCGCCTGCCGGCCGAACGCGCACTCGCGCTCGAACTGGGCGTGTCACGGACCGTTCTGCGCGAGGCGATCGCCCGCTTGGCCAGCCAGGGCGTGCTGTATGCGCGCCAGGGCGGCGGCACCTATCTGTGCACGCACGACGCAGACGCATCGCCGCGCATCGCACCGCTGCAGCCGTTCCTCGGCGTGTTCCGCAGCGATCCGGAGTACCGCTACGACGTGCTCGAGATCCGGCACGAACTGGAGGGCATGGCCGCCTGGCACGCCGCGCTGCGCGCGACCGACGACGACCGCACGCGAATCGCCGATGCCTTCGACGCGATGACGGCGCTGCACGGTCGCCACGATCCGGCCGGCGAAGCGCGTGCCGATGCCGCGTTCCATCTATCGATTGCCGAGGCCTCGCACAATCTGGTGCTGGTGCAGGTCATGCGCGGCATGTTCGAGTTGCTGCAGACCAACATTTCGCAGAGCCGGGAAACGCTCTATGTCTCGGCGCGCACCTTCGAGCCGCTGTTGCTGCAGCACCGGGCGATGCGCGACGCCGTGCTGTCGGGCGACCCCGACGGCGCCCGCGCCGCCGCCCACACCCATCTGGCCTTCGTGCACACCTCGCTGCGCGAACTCGACGAGAACGAGGCACGCCGCGCCCGCGCCTCGCGCCTGCCCCCCTCACACGCCTGAAGGCTGCCGCCATGATCATCGCCGCCTCGACCGACTACCGCGCCGCCGCCCAGCGGCGGTTGCCGCCGTTCCTGTTCCACTACATCGACGGTGGCGCCTATGCCGAACAGACGCTGCGCCGCAATGTCGCTGACCTGGAAGGCATCGCGCTGCGCCAGCGTGTGCTACGCGACGTCGCCGAGCTGGACCTGTCGACCGAACTGTTCGGCGAGCGCCTGGCCTTCCCCGCGGCGCTCGCGCCGGTTGGATTGACCGGCATGTATGCACGCCGCGGCGAGGTCCAGGCCGCACGCGCGGCGGCCTCGCGCGGCATCCCGTTCACGCTGTCGACGGTGTCGGTCTGCGCGATCGAGGAGGTCGCGCCGTCGATCGACCGACCGATGTGGTTCCAGTTGTACGTGCTGCGCGACCGCGGCTTCATGCGCGCCGCGCTCGAACGCGCACAGGCCGCCGGTTGCACCACGCTGGTGTTCACCGTCGACATGCCCACGCCCGGCGCGCGCTACCGCGATGCGCACTCGGGCATGAGTGGCCCCAACGCGGCGCTGCGCCGTCTGTGGCAGGCGGCCACACATCCGCGCTGGGCCTGGGACGTGGGCCTGCGTGGACGGCCGCACGATCTGGGCAACATCTCCGCCTACCGCGGCGCCGCGACCGGACTGGCCGACTACATCGGCTGGCTGGGCGCGAACTTCGACCCATCGATCTCGTGGAAGGACCTGGAGTGGATCCGCGCGTTCTGGCGCGGGCCGATGGTCATCAAAGGCATCCTCGACCCGGACGATGCGCGCGACGCGGTCCGCTTCGGTGCCGATGGCATCGTCGTCTCCAACCACGGCGGGCGCCAGCTCGACGGCGTGTTGTCGACCGCGCAGGCACTGCCGGCGATTGCCGACGCGGTCGGCGGGTCGTTGAAGATCCTCGCCGATTCGGGCGTACGCAGCGGGCTGGACATCGTGCGGATGCTGGCGCTGGGCGCCGATGCGGTGTTGCTGGGCCGTGCGTTCGTCTATGCGCTGGCCGCGGCCGGCCAGGCCGGGGTGGCACACCTGCTCGACCTGCTGCAGCAGGAGATGCGCGTGGCGATGACGCTGACCGGCGCGCGCACCGTCGCCGACATCGGCCGCGACACCCTGGTCGCACCGCCACGATGAACCCGCGACTGGCCGCCCCGGAGCTGGTCGAGCGGCTGCGCCGCATCGTCGGCCGCCGTCACGTGCTGACCGGCATGCGTGCGACACGGCGCTACCGCAAGGGCTACCGCTTCGGCGACGGGCCTGTGCTCGCGGTCGTCCGTCCGGACAGTCTGGTGGCGCTGTGGCAGGTGCTGCAGGCGGTCCTCGACGCTGGCGCGATCGTGCTGATGCAGGCGGCCAATACCGGCCTGACCGGCGGGTCGACGCCTGACGGCGACGGTTATGACCGCGGCATCGTGCTGGTCAGCACGCGGCGGCTGCTGGGCATCCAGTTGCTCGACGGCGGCCGGCAGGTAGTCTGCCTGCCCGGGGCGACGCTCGACCGGCTGGAAAAAGCCCTCGCCCTGTTGGATCGCGAGCCGCATTCGGTGATCGGCGCGTCGTGCATCGGCGCCTCGGTGCTCGGCGGCGTGTGCAACAACTCCGGCGGCGCGCTGGTGCGCCGCGGTCCGGCCTACACCGAGTTGGCGCTGTTTGCGCAGCGCGACGCCGACGGCACGCTGCAGCTGGTGAACCACCTGGGCATCGAACTGGGCGACGACCCCGAGACGATGCTTGCGCGACTGGAGGCCGGCGACTATCGCACCTGCGATGTCCGCGATCCGCCAGATCGCGTCGCCTCCGACCACCGCTACGCGCAGGACGTGCGCGACGTCGATGCGCCCACGCCTGCACGCTACAACGCCGACCCCTCGCGACTGCACGAAGCCTCCGGCTCGGCAGGCCGGTTGGCGGTGTTCGCAGTGCGGCTCGACACCTTCCCGCGCGAGCCGGCGACCGTGCTCTACATCGGCAGCAACGAGCCCGACGACCTCACCGCGATCCGCCGTCACCTGTTGAGCGCATCCGACGACTTGCCGATCGCCGGCGAGTACGTGCACCGCGACGCGTTCGACATCGGCGCGCAGTACGGCAAGGACGTGTTCCTGCTGATCGACCGCTTCGGCACCGACAAGGTCCCGGGGGCGTTCGCGCTCAAGAGCCGGATCGATGGTGTGCTCGAGCGTATCGGCCTGCGCGGCGCGAGTGACCGGGCGCTGCAGGCGCTCGTCTCGCTGTTGCCCGACCACCTGCCGCGCCGGTTGCGCGACTTCCGCGAGCGCTATGCGCACCATCTGTTGCTCAAAGTCGGCACTCGGCAGGCGGCCGCGACCGAGGCGTTTCTGGACCGCCATTTCGCCGCAGCCACATCGGGCAGTTGGTTCCGCTGCACCGCCGACGAGGGCCGCAAGGCCTTCCTGCATCGCTTCGCCATCGCCGGCGCGGCGGTCCGCTACCGCGAGGTGCACCGGCGCCAGGTCGCCGACATCGTCGCGCTCGACATCGCGCTGCGCCGCAACGATCGCGACTGGGTCGAGACCCTGCCGCCGTCGATCGCGTCCGCGCTCGCCGGCAGGCTGTACTACGGACACTTCCTGTGCCACGTCTTCCACCAGGACTACATCGTCAAGGCCGGCCACGACCCGCTGGCGATCGAGCATGCGATGTGGGCCCTGCTCGACGCACGTGGCGCCGAGTACCCGGCCGAACACAATGTCGGCCATCTCTATCCCGCCAAGCCGGCGCTGGCCGCGTTCTATCGCGCGCTCGACCCGACCAATAGCTTCAACCCAGGCATCGGCCACACCCCCAAGGGCGCGCACTGGCGCGACGGCGACTGTCCGCGATGATCGGGCGTCCGTCGCGCCGGCGAAACGCCCCGAGCGGTCGGCCGCGCCGGCCGCTTGGCGATCACGCGGCGCAACTGGATGGCGTCAGACGGCAACGTACCCGCCATCCACCAGCAACTCGACGCCTGCGACGTAGCTGCTCTCGGTCGACGCCAGGAACAGCACGGCGCGTGCGATCTCATCGGGTTGCCCCAATCGTCCAAGCGGCACGGCCTGGACCAACTCCTCTTCGAATCCAGGTTGGGCGTCCAGAAAGCCACGTATCAAACGCGTCTCGGTGCCGCCGGGTGCGATGGTGTTGACGCGAATGCCCTGTTCCTTCAAATCGACCGTCCAACTGCGCGCAAGCGAGCGGACTGCCGCCTTGCTCGCGTTGTAGAGCGACTGGCTGGGAATACCCTTGCTGCCAGCGGACGAGCCCATGAGCACGACCGCACCGCCCGCCGCCATCAGCGGCAATGCCTTCTGCACGGTGAAGATCAGACCTTTGAGATTGACGCCGAGCATGCGATCGACATGCGCCTCGTCGATCGTCTCGAGCGGCCTGCTCTCGTGGATGCCCGCATTGGCGAAGACGACATCGACCTTGCCATGATCGTGCCGGATCCGGGCATAGAGCCGATCGAGATCGCCGGGCCTGGCGACATCCCCCTGCACGCCGATGGCCCCGTGGCCGATCGCCTTCACCGCCGCGTCGAGCGGCGCTTGCCGCCGCCCGGTGATGTACACATGCGCACCTTCGGCCGCGAAATGTCGGGCCGTCACCAGACCGATGCCATCGCTGCCACCGGTGATCACCACGACCTTGTGCTCGAAACGCTTGTTCATGTCATCGGCCCTTGCCGTAAGTGGAGGATTCCTCCGATTAAGATATGGAGCTATCCTCCACTTGGCAAGTGGCAGACACATAACATGACCGAACCCTCCCCACTGCGCGCAGACGCGCAACGCAACCGCGAACGCATCCTCGCTGCCGCCGAGGCCGTCTTCCTGGAAAAGGGGGCCAGCGCTTCGCTGGAAGACGTCGCCAAACGCGCCGGTGTCGGCATCGGCACGCTGTATCGCCGCTTCCCGACGCGCGAAGCCCTGTTGGCGGCCGCCTGTAGCGCGCGCTTCGTGTTACTGGCCGAGTCCAGCCGCGCGCGCAGTGCAAAGCTCGATCCCAATGGCGCGCTGCGGGCGTATCTCGAGGATCTGGTCGCGGACACCAACCTCTACCGCGACCTGGCCGCCTCGCTCGGAACGGTGCTCCAGAAAGGCGGCACACCCGGTTGCGATGCCATGACCGAAGAAGGACAGCGCCTGCTCCGGCATGCGCAGGACGCCGGCACGATCCGTCGAGATGTCGGCTTCGATGATCTGGTGTATGTCGCCACCGCGATATCGCTCGCGGCAGAGCAGGACGCGTCATCGAAGTCGCGTACGCCCCACTTGATCGACCTGTTCCTCAACGGCATCGGTGCGCGTTGATCCATGCCCGCAACCTGACCAGGACGCCCTGGAGACCCCACTTCAAAAAAAAGCCCCGCTCGCGCGGGGCTTTCCTGTGGCTGCGCGCGCGCTCAGGCGACCGGCGCAACACCCGAGGCCTGCGCCCCCTTCGGTCCCTGCGTCACCTCGTAGCTCACCCGCTGCCCCTCCTGCAGCGAGCGGAAGCCACTCGAGTTGATCGCCGAGAAATGGACGAATACGTCCGCACTGCCGTCCTCGGGCGCAATGAACCCGAATCCCTTCGCATCGTTGAACCACTTCACTGTGCCGTATTGCATGAACGTCTGACCTCGTCTGGATACGTGATACCGGCCTGCCTGCAAGGGACGGCCGGCGGGACGAGTATGCAAAGCCTGCAACCACCGTGGCAATCAGGCCGCGAGCAGCGCCCGCAGCAGGGCCGGAATGCCGGACGACGCCGCGGCGACGTTGGCGAGCACGTCCTCGAAGGTGATGACCTCATCGACCTCGGGGCCGGCGCCGGCCGCCCAGTTGGCGACGATGGCCAGGCACGCATAGTCCAGGCCAAGCTCACGCGCCAGACCCGCCTCGGGCATGCCGGTCATGCCGACCAGATCGCAGCCGTCGCGGCGCATGCGCGCGATCTCGGCCCGGGTCTCCAGTCGCGGGCCCTGGGTGGCCCCATAGCAGCCGCCGTCGACCAGCGCCACGCCGGCGCGCGCGGCCGCATCGACGACCGCCCGCCGGAGCGTCGGCGTATAGGGATCGCCGAAGTCGACGTGCAGCACCTCGCTGCCCTCTTCCTCGCAGTAGGTCGACACCCGGCCCCAGGTGTAGTCGATCAACTGATCGGGGCAGGCCAGCACGCGCGGTCCGAAACGTTCGGTGATGCCGCCCACGGTGTTGAGCGCGAGCACCCGCGAGGCGCCAAGCGCCTGCAGCGCGGCGAGATTGGCGCGGTAGTTGATCCGGTGCGGCGGCAGCGAATGGCCCTCACCGTGGCGCGCTAGGAACGCGACGCGGCGGCCGTCGAGCGTGCCGATGCGTACAGGACCCGACAGGCCGCCGTAGCGCGTCACCGGCTGGTGCGCCTCGACATCCTGCAGCTCGGCCAGTGCATACAGCCCGGTACCGCCGATCACGGCCAGGTCGATGGATGCGGTCATCGCGAAGTCTCGTCAGGCGCCGGGCGACGCGGGACCGGGATGATAGCGCCTGGCCGCCGTCGTCCCGCTACCGCACAGGCGTGCGGACCCGACCGCGCCAGTCCGACGTGTTCATTCGGCCAGCGCGTAGATCCCCGGCAGGTTGCGTCCCTGCTCGTGGAAATCCATGCCGTAGCCGAACACATAGCGGTCGGGCACCTCGACGCCAACATAGTCGGCTTCCACGCCCTCCACGCAACGATCGTGCACCTTGACCGCGAGCACCGCGACCCGGACCTCGCTCGCCCCCTGGTCCTCGCACCAGTGCCGCACGGCCTTGAGCGTGTGGCCTTCGTCGAGAATGTCGTCGACCAGCAACACCCGCCGGCCCTGCAGCGGGGTGGCCGGACGGTGCAGCCAGGCCAGACCCGATCCGGTGGTTGCGCCGCGGTAGCGGGTGGCGTGCAGATAGTCGAACTGCAGGTCCAGTTCGCGCTCGCCCAGCGCGAATGCCAGCTGCGCGGCAAATGGCATGCCGCCATGCATCACCGTGATGAACAGCGGCGGCACCTCGTCGTCGCCGTAGTCGTCGGCGATGCCGTCGGCCATCGCCTCGATCGCCTCGTCGAGCACATCGCGATCAAACAGCAGGTCCGCGCTGTCGAGCACGTCATCGAGCCGGGGAATGTTCATGCGATGTCTCCGTTGCGCGGGGCGGCTGCGAGTGCGCCGTCCCAGCCGAGGGGGCCGCGACCGATCAGGCCGGTCAACGCCATGGTGTTGAGGGCGCGGCCTTCGACGGCGGCGAGCGATTCGGCGACGAGTTCGGGATGGCAGACCAGCACCACGTCGCAGCCGGCATCGAGGTGCGCATCGATGCGCGCCTTGATGCCGCCAGCCGAGAATGCGGCGGCCATGCCGATGTCGTCGGAGAACACGACACCACGGAAGCCCAGCTCACCGCGCAGGATGGTCTCGATCCAGCGCGGCGAGTAGCCCGCCGGCTCCGGCGCGACCTGCGGATAGGTCACGTGCGCGAGCATCACCGCATCGGCACCGGCCTCGATGCCGGCGACGAACGGCACCAGGTCGTGCGCACGGATCTCCTCGAGGCTGCGGCGATCGACCGCCTGGTCGAAATGCGTGTCCTCGCGGACCGAGCCGTGACCGGGAAAATGTTTGAGCGTGGCCGCCATGCCGGCCTCGTGCATCCCTTCGACGTAAGCGCGGGTCAGCGCGGCGACGATCTGCGGGTCGTCCGAGAACGCCCGGTCGCCGATCGCGAGGTTGCCGTGGCCGACATCGACCACCGGCGCGAAACTCAGGTCGACGCCGCTACCACGCACCTCCTCGGCCATCCGCCGCGCATGCGCGCGCGCCTGGGCGAGCGCCGCATCGGGGTCGCTCAAGTACTGCACGCCGAAACCGGCCAGCGGCGGCAGCGCCGTGTAGCCGTCCACGAAGCGCTGCACGCGGCCGCCCTCCTGATCGACGCAGACCAGTTGCGGGCGCGGCGCGGCCTCGCGGATCGCGGCGGCCAGTTCGGCGATCTGCGCGCGCGAGGCGACGTTGCGCTTGAACAAGATCACGCCGGCGCAGACATCGTGCTGCAGCCAGTCGCGCTCCTGCGCGGTGAGTTCGGTGCCGGCCACGCCGATCACGAGCATTGCGGACATCTCCATCGAGCGCGCCGAACGGCGCAGACGGGCATTGTCGCAGATGCGCGCATCGCGCCGGGCGTGCGCAGCGCGGTGTTCAGGCGCAGCCGTCCGGGCCGCAGATGGCCCCGGCCGCCGACGCAGGCGCAGCGGCAGCCAACGCCTGGCGCAAGATCTCGGCCAGTTGTTCCGGCGGCTGCGCGCCCTGCACCGCCAGTCGCCCGTCGATGACGAAGGTCGGCACCGCGCGGATGCCCATCGCCTGGGCCTGCGCGATCTGCGCCCGCACCTCCGCCTCGCCTTCGTCGCCGGCCAGCAACGCCCGCACGCGCGCCGGGTCGAGCCCGCCCGCTGCGCCCGCCTCCACCAGCACCTCGACATCGGCCAGGTTGCGACCTTGCGCAAAGTGGGCATGGAACAGCGCCTCGCCGACGGCGTCGGGGTCGCCCTCGCGCGCGGCCAGCGCCAGCACCCGGTGCGCCGGCAACGTGGTCACGCGGACCTGCCCGCGGTCGAAATCGAACGGCAGGCCCTCGGCGCGGGCAGTGGACTGGGTCTGCGCCAGCAGCTGCGCGGTGCGCTCGGCGCCGCCGAACTTGCGCGCATAGGCCTCGCGCAGTGGCACCGGTGTGGCGTCTGCGTCGGGGTCGAGCAGGAAAGGATGCCAGTGGATGTCGATCGCCGGCGCCTCGTCGCCGAGCAGCGCGATGGCGCGTTGCAGGCGGCGCTTGCCGATCCAGCACCAGGGACAGACCACGTCGGACCAGATGTCGATTCTCATGCGCGCATCATGCGCCGGTCCCCGGCCGCGCGCGCGCCTCAACCGCGTTCCGCAGCGTCCCAGCGGGAGAACGGATGCGCGGCGAGTGCCAGGTTGTAGTAACGCTTGTGGTCGGTGACCTCCTCGCCCAGCCAGTCGGGACGCGCGAAGGCCTCGTCGGCGTCGTCCAGCTCGATCTCGGCCACGACCAGCCCGGCGTTGTCGCCGAGGAACTCGTCGATCTCCCACAGGTGATCGCCGTGATGCACCAGATGTCGGCGCTTCTCGACCCGGCCGCCGACGCACAGCGTCAGCAGCGCGTATGCATCGGCGATCGGCAGCGGCAGCTCGAACTCCTGTCGGGTATGGCCGATCGCGCGCGACTTGATGTTCACGAACGCCGCCTCGCCCTCGATGCGCACCCGCACCGAGGCCTTCTGTGCCCCACTGTCGAGCGCGGCCATGTCATTGAGGTAGCCCTGCGCCATCGGCACCACCGCGTGCGCGGCATTTCGCCACGCGTCGGACGTTACCAGGAACTTGCGTTCGATTTCGACCGCCATGGCGCTACGTCCTCTCGAACACCGCGATCGATTCCACATGCGCGGTTTGCGGGAACATGTCCATCACCCCGGCGTCGATGAGCCGCCAGCCGCGCTCGTTGACCAGATAGCCGGCATCGCGCGCCAGCGACGCAGGGTGGCAGCTGACATAGACGATGCGGGCGAACCGTTCCAGCGGCAGTTGGCGCAGCACATCGATCGCGCCCGAACGCGGCGGATCGAGCAGCAGCTTGTCGAAGCCCTGGCGCATCCAGGGCGCACCGCGCTGGTCCTGGGTCAGGTCGGCGGCATGGAACTGCGCGTTGTCCAGGCCGTTGTGCGCGGCATTCTCCCGCGCACGCGCGACCAGCCCGGCTTCGCCTTCGACGCCGACGACCTCACGAACCCGGCGCGCCAACGGCAGCGTGAAATTACCCAGACCGCAGAACAGGTCGAGCACGCGGTCGTCGGGTTGCACGTCGAGCAGGTCGAGCGTGCGCGCAATCATCGTGCCGTTGAGGCCCGCATTGACCTGGATGAAATCCAGCGGCCGGAACTTCAGTTCGACATCCCAGGCCTCGAGCCGGAACGACAACGCCGGCGCCTGCGGCCACAGCGGGCGCACGCTGTCGTTGCCGCCCGGCTGCAGGAAGATCGCCATCCGCTGCTGCTGGCCGAACGCGGTCAACGCTGCAAGATCGCGCTCGCTCAGCGGCTGCAGATGGCGAAACACCAGCGCCACACCATCGAACTCAGGGGTCGGGTCGCCTGCGATGAACTCGATCTGCGGAATGTCGCCGCGGCCATCGAGGCCATCGACCAGCGCGCACAGCAACGGGATCGCCGCGCCGATCGGCGGGATCACCGTGTGGCATTCATGCAGGTCAGCGACGAAGCGCGGATCGCGCTCGCGAAAGCCCACCAGCGTCTTGTCCTTCTTCTCCACGCGCCGCACCGAGAAGCGACCCTTGCGGCGGTAGCCCCAAGCGCGGTCGACCAGCGGTGCCATCCAGCGTTCCGGCGTGACGTGACCGATGCGTTCGAAATTCTCGCGCAGCACGCGCTGCTTGGCCTGGATCTGCTGCTCGGCGTCGAGATGCTGCAATACGCAGCCGCCGCAGACGCCGAAATGCGCGCAGCGCGGCGCGATTCGATGCTCCGACGCGCGCAGCACCTCGAGCGTCACCGCCTCGTCGAAGCTGCGCGAGCGCGCGGTGCGCTGGGCGACGACCTGTTCGCCCGGCAGCGACCCGGCGACGAACACGGCCTTGCCGTCGGGCAGCCGCGCAACGCCGCGGCCATCGTGGGTCAGGTCGAGGATGTCGACCTGGAAAGGAGTCTGATCGAGGCGTTTGCGGGCCACGTGGCGAAGGCTGCGGGCGGAAAGGCCGCGTATTGTCGCAGAAGCCGGCACTCTGTCGGACCGGGCCGGTGCAACCTACGATGCGTGATTGGCTTCGGATGGACAACGGCCTGCCGGCCGGAAGCCGCTTTTCCCTCGGCAAGGCATCCTGCCTTGACTCGGGCGCGCGCCATCCATGGCGCGCTCGACGCGGCCACCGACCGCCAGTCCGCTGCCATGGACGATTGCAATCGGACTTCGGGTAGACGCACTAAGCCGCCTTGTTGAAGTAGTTGCATACATCTCGACCTCGGTGCGTCGTGCTGGTCGGGGATTGCGATAGCGCGCCAGGGATGGCGCGCGTCCGAGTCAGGACAGGGTGAGCATGGAGGGCCTGCGCGGCATGCCGCGCCTCCATGCGAACGCCACGCGAGCTACGCGTGGCCGGACCGCGCAGCGGACCTGCCGAGGGAAAAGCGGCTTCCGGCCGGCAGGCCGCTGCCCATCCGAAGTAAAGCCCATTCCCGTCCTCGACAAAGACCCTACTTCTGCGTCCAGCTCCCGCCCTGCTGGTACCACCAGCCCGGACGCGCGCTCTGGATCCACTGGCGCGCGAAAACGTCACGGATCTGCGATTCCCATTCGGGATGACCGTTGGCGACCGCGATCTCGCGGTACACCGCCTGGCGGTCGCGGTTGTCGTCGGCGACCGCGGTGTTGACCGCGACCCGGTCCTTGATCGGCAACTGCGAGGCATCGCGGACCACGATCAGGCCATTGCTGCCGAAGCCGAGCGCGCCGGAATCGAAATGCGGCCGCAGCGTGCCGTTGAAACGCTGCTCCATGCGCGACTGGATCGCCTGGATCGCCGGCGTGCGGATCGTGACGTCCGGGGTCTGGGCCTGGGCGGTGCCGATGCCCAGCAGCATCCAAGGATCGAAGCGCATGTCGCGCTGGGCCATGCCGCCCCCGGGCGTCGTCGACGGCGCAGGCGGCTGCGCGGCCGGGGTATCGCCGATCACATTCTCGACGAACTCGCGCGCCGCTTCCTTGGCCTCGGCGGCGGGAAAATAGACGTTGATCGTCACGCA
Source organism: Xanthomonas citri pv. mangiferaeindicae (assembly GCA_002240395.1). NCBI lineage: Bacteria > Pseudomonadati > Pseudomonadota > Gammaproteobacteria > Lysobacterales > Lysobacteraceae > Xanthomonas > Xanthomonas citri. The sequence goes on along the minus strand of CP016836.1, from coordinate 3,194,577 downwards.
TGCAGTCAGTGCGAGCGCGGCCACGGCCGGCAGTCCCATCCAACGCGCCATAGGGTGTTCTCCTGTCTCGATACGGGGCGTGGCGCTCAGTCGATGACCGGAGCCACGTCGCCGCCAGCGGCGGCAGCCAGGCGCTCGACCAACGTCGGCCAGTCGACGTCGCGGTTGTAACCGACGACGTCCAGCCGCGGCAGGCCCGCGCCGTCGACGATAGTAAAGGCGTTGCCCGCTGAATGCAGGCCGCCCATTCGACAGACTTGGTTGCGCAGCCGGCAGGAGATGCCGATACCGCGATAGCCGAAGTCGTCGAACAGCGCGATCGCCTTGCCCTGCAGGCTGGTGACGAACGAGGCGTCGCCGACGCTGGAGATGTCCTGCACCGCGCGCTGGCTGATGCGCTGATGCACCCCGGGCGTGCGTTCGGTATGCAGTTCGGCATCGAATGCGGTGGCGCCCCAGTCGACCAGGCGCAGCCCGTCGATCCGTCCGTGCAGCCGTCCTTCGATGCTGCCAAAGCCGAACACGCCGGTCAGCGCCTGCAGGTCCAGCCCCTGCAACGCCAAGTCGCTGGTGACCGTCGGCGCGACGCCGAACGGCCGCTCGATCGACAACGACGAGACGTCGACGCGACCGTCGAAGAGCTGCATCGCCAGCCCGCCGTCGAAGTCGATCCGGTTGTCCGCATAGCGCACCGTCGGGATGAGACCGCTCAGGCTGCCTTCGAACGCCGGCCAGTCCAGCGCCTGCGCCAACCGGCCGATGTCCAGGTTGTCGAGCCGCAGTGCAGTGCGCATCCGCAGACCGTCGCCGTCGCGCTCGGCATGCCCTGGCAATTGCAACGCCAGCGCCTCGAACCCGATCTCGCCGCCGAGGAACGACAACGCGACCGGCTCGCGTAACCGCATACGGCCTCCGGCGCTTTCCAGGCTCCAGGCCGCCGCATCGAACGGCATGCCGTACAGCGCCCCGCCGCGCCAGGCGAAGGTGCTGTGCACGGGTGTGGTCGCCGAATAGCGGAGCGCGCCGTCCATCCGGTCGAAGCGGAACCGCGCCTGCGCGTCGCCGACATCCAGGCCGCGCAGGCGCAGGTCCGCAGTGCGCAACACACCGTCGGCCAGCGCCAGCGACACGTCGAAGCTGCCCTGCAGCGACAGTCCCGACAAACCGGCCGGGCCGAGCCAGCCGGAGAGGTAGCGCGCCGGCAGTGCATGGGCGTCCCGACTCGTCGCATCGAGCGACAGGGCCTGCAGCGCGCCGTCGGCCGACAACGCACCGGCGCCTTCGAGCTGCAACGTATCGCCATCGCGCCAGGTCAGGCGCGGCAAGTCCCAGCCGCCGTCGGCGCTGCCTTGGAGGTCGAGGCCGATCCCGATCGGCGCGGGCGGCAAGGCCAGATACGCCGCGCCGAACAGCCACTCGCCCCCATGCAACGTGCCGTCCAGCCGCAGCGCGGGGCCGGCGTCGGGCAGGCGCAGGTCGAGCCGCAAGTCGGCGGCGACACCTTCGGTCGCGATCGCGCCGTCCGCAGTCTCCAGCGCCAGATCGTGCACGGCCAGGTTGCCAGCGACGCGCAGCGGCTGCGCATCCGGCGCATCGATCCGCAGTGCGCCATCCAGCCGCCCCTTGCGCAGCTGCGCGGCCTCCCAAGCGCTTTGCACCAGTGCCTGCACCCAGGCCGCCGGCACGCGTTTGAGGTCGATGGTCGTGCGCTCGGGCGTAGCCGCCCGGCGCGCCAGGGTCAGGGCGCCGCCCTCGCCCGCCAGGCGGGCATCGAGGTCCTGCGCATCGAGCTCGAGCGCCAGCCGCAGCGCAGTCCCCGAGCGGTCGCGGATGGGCCCCTCGCAGTGCCAACGCCCCCGCCCCTCGTTCACGAGCCGTTTCAGCGGGCATCGCCAATCGACATCGCGCAGCCGCCACCCCAGCGCCCCGGCATCGACGTCCGCGGCGCGCAGCCGGAGCCGGCCGTTGGGCGCATCGGCGGGCCAGTCGAGCGTCAGCCGGACCTGGGTCATCGCGGCGACCGGGGTGTCGACATGCGCGATCCGGGCCTCGACCGTCCGCGCCTGCGCGACCGGCACACAGGCCAGCAACAGCGGTAGGATCGGCAACAGGCGGCGAGGCATCGCCGCAGGATACCTTCATCGCATGGAGCGACCGATGCCCAGATTGCTGCTGGTCGAAGACGACCCCACGAGCCGCAGTTTCCTACTCGCCGCAGCGTCGGCACTGCCCGCCGAGGTGGATGTGGCTGGAACGGTCGCCGATGCCCTGACGCTGGCTGCCGCCGATACCCACGATGCCTGGCTGATCGACGCGAATCTGCCCGACGGCAGCGGCATCGAGCTGCTCGCCCGCCTGCGCGCTCAGGGGCTGGACACGCCGGCCCTGGCGCACACCGCCGAGCGCGAACGCGAATCGCTCGATGCCCTGCGCGCGGCCGGCTTTCTGCTCGCGCTGAGCAAGCCGGTGACGGCCGCCAACTGGCGCGCCGCGATTCGCAGCCTGGTCGCTGCACCGGTCGTCGCCCCGTCCCCGCCGCCGCGCCCGACGCCGGCCGACGACGACATCGAGCCCTGTGCGTCCGGGCGCCCGGTGGTCTGGAACACGCGGGCCGCGCTGGCGGCCGTCGGTGGCAACGTCGGCAACGCCGATGCGCTGCGCGGGCTGTTCCTCGGCGAACTGCCGCAAGCACGCGATGGCATCGTGCTCGCGGCGCGGCGCGGCGATGCCCCCGCCATGCGCAGCCTGCTGCACAAGCTGCGGGCCGGCTGCGGCTTCGTCGGCGCCGACCGCCTGTGCGCAGCCGCCGCCAGCCTGCACGCCGCGCCGGAATCGGAGCCGGCGCTGCATCGGTTTCTCGCCGCCATCGACGCGACGCTGGCGGCAGCGTGAGTGCGCGGGCGGCTACCGGTCGCCCGGCGTGCCCTGCCGCGCGAACTGTGACGCGAGCTCCCAGGATTTGAGGCCCCGCGGGCCCAGGTGATGCGCCAGCACGGCACGCAAGGCGCGCCTCAGACTGGCGAGGTCCTCGCTGTCGGGGGGCGCGCCATCGGCGGCCAGCGCGAGCAAGGCACGCCCGGTTGCGGCCGCACTGCGCGAGGCCACGCCGCCGTCGAGGTGCAGTCGGCGCGGGCCGTATTCGGGGTCGAGCAAGTAACGCGCCGCCGGGTCGATCGCGTGGCCGTCGCCATCGGTGTCGAGCGGCAGGCCCACGCCGAGCGCATCGAGCAAGGCGCGCTCGAACCGGCGCAGGCTCCAGGCCAATTCGCCTGGCAACGCCAGGCGCCCACGCACGCAAGCGTAGGCGTCGTACAACTCGGGCAACGGATCCTGGCGCGGCGCCAGGCGCAGCACCAGCTCGTTGAGATAGAAGCCGGCGAGCATCGCATCGCCGAGCAGCCGCGGCGCGGCGTCGAGCGCCTCGGCGCCGCGCAACTGCGCCAGCTCGCCGCGCAGTTGCGCATCCAGCCGCACATGCTGCAGCGGCTGCAGCGCCGCGCGCAGCACGTGCTTCTTCGGGCCCTGCACGCCCCGCGCCACCAGGCCCAGGCGTCCGTGTTCACGGCTCAGGACCTCGACCAGCAGGCTGGTCTCCCGCCATGGCCGGGCATGCAGGACGAACGCGGGCTCGTTCTCGATACGCACCGACGTCGGGCGTCGCCTTAGCCCGCGCCGATGCGGGCAAAGAACGCCTCACCGGTCAGACTTTCGTCCGGGTCGGCGAGGCTGTACCAGTCGGGCTTGGCGTCGATGAAGATCTCGAGTGCGAAATGTGCCTTCGGGATCGCATCGAACACCCCCGCGGCAACGTAATGGTGGCCATCGCCGGTGGTCCGGAAGAACAGGCTGCTGCCGCAGGTCGCACAGAACGCGCGTTCGGCCCAGTCGGAGGACGCGAACCTGCGCACCAGCGCCTCGCCGGCCTCGATGCGCAGCGCGGTGCCCACCGGCAGCAGCAGCGCCGAGCTGCCGTGGAAACGGCGGCAGGCCCCGCAGTGGCAGGCATGTACTTCGCGGGTCTCGGCCGGCACGCTCAGCACCACCCCGCCGCACAGGCAACGGCCTTGCATTCGCGCCGCCTCATCTTGTTGGTGCATGGCCGCGCCCTCGGTCACTCGCCGTAGCCCAGGGCCTTCAGCGCCGCTTCGTCGTCGGACCAGCCCTGGCGCACGCGCACCCAGGTCTCCAGGAACACCTTGGCGTCGAACAAGCGCTCCATCTGCAGGCGCGCCTTGGTGCTGATGTCCTTGAGCCGCGTACCGCCCTTGCCGATGACGATGGCCTTCTGGCCGTCGCGCTCGACCCAGATCACCGCGCCGATACGCAGCATCGCGCCGTCCACGGTGAAGCTCTCGATCTCCACAGTCGTGGCATATGGCAGTTCGGCGCCGAGCTGGCGCATCAACTGCTCGCGCACAAGCTCACCGGCAAGAAAGCGCTGGCTCTTGTCGGTGATCTCGTCCTCGCCATACAGCGCCGGTTGCTCGGGCAGCAGCGGCAGCACCGTCGACACCAGTTGCTGCAGCCCATTGCGCTTGAGCGCCGACAACGGCACCACGCCGGCGAACTCGCGTCCGTCGACGACCTGCTGCAGATACGGCAGCAACGCGGTCTTGTCCTTCATCCGGTCGATCTGGTTGACCACCAGCACAACCGGCACGCCGGCGCCGCGCAGCGCATCGAACGCCAGCGTGTCTTCTTCGTCCCAGCGTCCGGCCACCACGACCAGCAGTGCGACATCCACGCCTTCCAGCGCACCGCGCGCGGCACGGTTCATGACCCGGTTCATCGCGCGCTTCTGCTCGCGATGGATGCCCGGGGTATCGACCAGCAACAACTGGCCCTCGGGCAGAGTCGCGATGCCCAGCAGACGGTGCCGGGTGGTCTGGGGCCGGTTGGAGACGATGCTGACCTTGGCGCCCACGAGCGCGTTGACCAGGGTGGACTTGCCGACGTTGGGTCGACCGATGACGGCAACGAAGCCGGCGCGATGGGGCGCGGAATGGGGATCTGTCATGCCGGCATTCTACGGAAAAACCCCGCATCGCTCGGCGGCGACGGTCCGTCGCGCTCAGGCGCGGGCTTGAAGCAGCGCGACCACGCCCTCTGCAGCCTGTTGTTCGGCCGCTCGGCGGGAACTGCCCTGCCCCTCGGCGGCGATCGGGGCATCGGCCAGCACACAGCGCACGATGAAGGTCCGTGCGTGTTCCTCGCCGGTCTCGGCCAGCAGTTCGTAGACCGGCAGCGCACGCTGCCGCGCCTGCAGCCATTCCTGCAGCCGGGTCTTGGCATCCTTGGCGATCCGCCCGCTGGCCAGCGCCGTCAATGCGCGCTCGAACAGCGGCAACACCACCGCGCGGCAGGTGTCCAGACCGGCATCGAGGTAGACGGCCGCAATCACCGCCTCGAGCGCGTCGGACAGGATCGAGTCGCGACGATGCCCGCCGGACTTCATCTCGCCGGGGCCCAGCACCAGACGCGCCCCCAGATCGAGATCGCGCGCGACCGCGGCGAGCGAGGACTCGCGCACCAGTTCGGCCCGCGCGCGCGTCAGCGTGCCCTCGTCGGCGCCGGGGCAGCGCGCGAACAGCGCCTCGGCGATCAGCGCACCGAGCACCGCGTCGCCGAGGAACTCCAGCCGCTCGTTATGCGGCGCACCGGCGCTGCGGTGGGTCAGCGCCTGCGCCAGCAACTCCGGATCGCGGAACACATGCCCTGCGAACCGGCCCTGCTGGCGGTCAACCGCGCCCGCCATCGCCTGCGAACGTCTGGGTGGCCTGGAAGCGGCCGACCACGTCGAGATTGCCGATCAACGGCTTGCGGGCTTCGTAGTTCACGTCCATCCGCAGACCTTCGGGCACCCGGGTGATCGTCACGTCCTGGGGCTTGACGGTCTCCGCGTAGCTGATCTGCAGGCGACGGAAAAACAGCTCGCGAATCCGCGCGGTGTCCGCACTGGCGATGCCCGGCTCGGCCGCCAGGCCCTTGAGCGCGGAGCGCACGCTGTAATACTCCGAATACATCGGAAACAGCTTCATGCCCACATAGGCGAAGAAGCCGATGAGCGCCAGCACGACGACGAAGCCCAGCAAGGTGATGCCGCGTTGCGTACGTTTCATGGTGTTCCCCTTAGGTCGCGTCCACCGGCTCAGCGGATGCTGCTGCCGATCCGGCCCCAGTCGACCCAGCCCGGCGCCTGCGAATCGACGTTCATCCAGATCAGGAACGCTTTGCCGCGCAGCTGGGTCTCGGGCAGCGTACCCCAGAAGCGGCCGTCGTCGCTGCGGTCGCGATTGTCGCCCATGACGAAGTAATGGCCCTGCGGGACCTCGTAGCGTCCCTCGCCCATATGGAACGGCGCGGCCTCGTCGATGTGCAGAATCTCGTGGCTGCGGCCGGGCATCGTCTCTTCATAGAGCGAGGCACCGGTCATTTCCGCACCGCGCCCCACGCCCTCGTAGGTGCCCAGCCGCTGATAGCCGAACGGGGTGCCATTGACGAAGACCTGATTGTCGCGGAACTCGACCGTGTCGCCCGGCAGGCCGATCACGCGTTTGATCCAATCCTGGTCGGGGTGCTGCGGCGGGCGGAACACCACTACGTCGCCCCGCGCCGGCTCGCCAATGTCGATGACCTTCTTGTTGGTGATCGGCAACCGGATGCCGTAGCTGAACTTGTTGACCAGGATGAAGTCACCGATCAGCAGCGTCGGCATCATCGAACTCGACGGGATGCGGAACGGTTCGGCGACGAAGCTGCGCAGGATCAGCACCACGAACAGGACCGGGAAGAAGGCCTTGGCGTAGTCGACCGCAACCGGCTCCTTCTCCTCGATCAGCCCGCCGCGACGCGCGCGCCGCTTGGCCAGCACCAGCTTGTCCAGCAACCAGATGACGCCGGTCAGCAGCGTCAGGACGACCAATGCAGTCTCAAACCATTTCATGCGAGCTCCTCGGGAGCGGTGATGCCTGATGGGCGATCGATGATCGGGAACAACGCGCGTCGCCGTGACGTACGCCGGTCAACGACCTGCGATCACGAATCACGGCTGTTGCTGAGCACCGCCAGGAATGCTTCCTGCGGAATCTCGACGCGGCCGACCTGCTTCATGCGCTTCTTGCCTTCCTTCTGCTTCTCGAGCAGCTTCTTCTTGCGCGAGATATCGCCGCCGTAGCACTTGGCCAGCACGTTCTTGCGCATCGCCTTGACCGTGGTGCGGGCGATGATCTGCGAGCCCACCGCGGCCTGGATCGCGACATCGAACATCTGCCGCGGAATGAGGTCCTTCATCTTCTCGGTCAGCTCGCGGCCGCGGCGGTCGGCATGCTGGCGATGGACGATCAGCGACAGCGCATCGACCTTGTCGCCGTTGATCAGCGTGTCCACGCGCACGAATGGCCCGGCCTGGAATCGCAGGAAGTGGTAGTCGAGCGAGGCGTAGCCGCGGCTGACCGACTTGAGCTTGTCGAAGAAGTCGAGCACGACCTCGGCCATCGGCAGCTCGTAGCTGATCTGCACCTGGCTGCCCAGGTAGCTGATGCCGATCTGCGTGCCGCGCTTCTCCTCGCACAGCGTGATGACGTTGCCGACGTAGTCGGGCGGGGTCAGCACGTTGGCGCGGATGATCGGCTCGCGGATCTCCTCGATCTGGTTGACCGGCGGCAGCTTGGCCGGGTTGTCGAGGCTGACGATCTCGCCGTCGGTGCGCAGCACCTCGTAGATCACCGTGGGCGCGGTACTGATCAGGTCGAGGTCGTACTCGCGTTCCAGCCGCTCCTGCACGATCTCCATGTGCAGCATGCCCAGGAACCCGCAGCGGAACCCGAAACCCATCGCCTCCGAGCTCTCGGGCTCGAAGCGCAGCGCGGCGTCGTTGAGGCGCAGCTTCTCAAGTGCCTCGCGCAGCGCCGGATAGTCCTCGGCGTCGATCGGGAACAGGCCGGCGAACACGCGCGGCTGCATTTCCTGGAAACCGGGCAGCGGGCTGGGCGCCGGATCGCCGGCCAGGGTCAGGGTGTCGCCGACCGGCGCGCCGTGCACGTCCTTGATCGAGGCGGTGATCCAGCCGACCTCGCCGGCCCGCAGCTGCGGCAACGGCTTGCGCTTGGGCGTGAACACACCGACGTTGTCGACCTGGTGACTGCGCCCGGTCGACATCACCAGCAGCTTGGCGCCGGGCTTGATCTCGCCCTGCATCACGCGCACCAGCGAGACCACGCCCAGGTAGTTGTCGAACCACGAGTCGATGATCAACGCCTGCAGCTTGTCGGTGTCGCGCGGCTTGGGCGGCGGGATCCGGTGCACGATCGCCTCGAGCACCTCCTCGACATTCAGGCCGGTCTTGGCGCTGACCGCGACCGCGTCCTCGGCATCGATGCCGATGACCGCCTCGATCTCGTTCTTCGCCCGCTCGATGTCGGCCGTAGGCAGGTCGATCTTGTTGAGCACCGGCACCACCTCGAGCCCCTGCTCGACCGCGGTGTAGCAGTTGGCGACCGACTGCGCCTCCACGCCCTGGGCCGCATCGACCACCAGCAAGGCGCCTTCGCAGGCGGCCAGCGAGCGGCTGACCTCGTAGCTGAAGTCGACGTGGCCGGGGGTGTCGATGAAGTTCAGATGGTAAGTCTGGCCATCGCGCGCGGTGTACGGCAGCGAGACCGACTGCGCCTTGATCGTAATGCCGCGCTCGCGCTCGATCGGGTTCGAGTCGAGCACCTGCGCCTCCATCTCGCGCGCCTGGAGGCCGCCGCAGAGCTGGATGATGCGGTCGGCCAGGGTCGACTTGCCGTGGTCGACGTGGGCGATGATGGAGAAGTTGCGGATATTCCGCATGGGATCGTGGGTCATGTGCGGCGGCCGGGCCGTCGTCGGGATAACGGGCGATTATCGCATGGCGGCCGCCGCCGCGCCGCGGTCGCCGTGCGACCTGCCGGCGCGATGCCCGGGTGCCCGGATATGCGAAGGCCCGCGGCTGTGGCCGCGGGCCTTGCATGAACACACAGTGCTGGGCACGTGGTCAGGGCGCGTCGGGCACCGAGACTGCGCGGTACTGGGTGGCGCCGCCACGGCCGCGCACCAGCAACATCACCGTATCGCCCGGCTTGACGTCGCGCAGTGCGCGGTCCAGCGCGTCCGCACTGGCCACTGGCGTCCGGCCCACGCGCAGGATCACATCGCCCGCGGCGATGCCCGCAGTCGCCGCGGCGCCGCGGCCGACCCCGGTCACCAGCACGCCCTCGTCGTTCGACAGCCCGTACTGCCGACGCTGCGCAGCGTCGAGGTCACGGCCGGCCAGGCCGAGCGGGTTGCCCTGGGTCGATGGCGTGGTCCCACGGTCGGGCGTGGTGCGTGGCGACCCGGCGGAGGCCTGGCCGTCGAGCTGCATCAGGGTCACGTCGAAGTTGCGGCTGCGACCGTCACGGAAGACTTCGAGCTTCACCCGAGTGCCCGGCGCCTTGCTGCCGACCAGCGGCGGCAGGTCGCTGAAGGTGTTGATCGGCGTGCCATCGACGGCGCGGATCACATCGCCCGGTTCCAGTCCGGCCTTCTCGGCCGGACTGCCCGGCGCCACCACGGTCACCAATGCACCGCGCGCATCGGGCAGTTTGAAGCCGGCGACCTCGTCGGCGCCGACCAGCCCGATCTGCACGCCGAGTTGCCCGCGCTGCACGCTGCCGGTGCGCTTGATCTGGTCGGCGACATTGGACGCGACATCGATCGGGATCGCGAAGCTCACGCCCATGTAGCCGCCGGAGTTGCTGAAGATCTGCGAGTTGATCCCGATCACCTCACCGGCGACGTTGAGCAGCGGGCCACCCGAATTGCCGCGGTTGATCGGCACATCGGTCTGAATGAAGGGCACGTACTGCTGGTTGGCGTAGGGATTGGAGCGCTGCACCGCGCTGACGATGCCGGCCGTCACCGACTGCTCGAAGCCGAACGGCGAGCCGATCGCGACCGCCCACTGCCCGGGCTTGACCGCAGCCGCATTGCCCATGCGCAGCATCGGCAGGCCACTGGCATTGATCTTGAGCACGGCGACATCGGATTCGGGATCGCTGCCGACGACCTCGGCCTGGAACTCGCGCCGGTCCGACAGCCGCACCTTGACCTCGTCGGCACCCTCGATGACGTGATGGTTGGTCAGCAGATAGCCATCGGACGAGATCAGAAAGCCCGTGCCCATCGAGGCGCGCGGCATGCTCTGCCCGGGGCCGCCGGGTCCGCCCGGGAACTCGAAGCCGGGCCCGAAGAAGCGCCGGAAGATCTCCGGGATCTGTGCATCGTCGGGCACTTGCTGGCCACGCGTCTGGCGCGTGCCGGCGGTCGATTCGATGCTGACCACGGCTGGACCCACTCGCTCGACCAGCCGGGTGAAGTCCGGCAGGCCGCTGACCAGCGGCGCCTGGGGCGTAGCGGAGACGGTATTGGCGGTATCGGCGGCCGAGGGCGCGTTCGACTGCGCGGTCGCATTGGGCAGCACGAGCGCCGTGGTCGCCGCCGACAGCACCGCAACCAGGGACACGGCCAACAGGGATTTCTTCATCGAAGTCATGGGGAATCCGAAAGTTCGAGACAGGGAGAGTCGGTCACCGCAGGGCGGCGACACGCCGGGACGGCTGGACCCGGCGCTCAGGGCTGCGCGGTGGACGCTTGGTCGGACGCCTGGCGTGTGTCGCCCGATTCGACCGGGAAGCTCGGCAACACGTCACTGGTCGGCGCGTCGCTGCGGGCCCAGGACGGCGCGTCGAAGCCGCCGCCGTAGCGGACCGAGAATCGGGCATCGGACGCCAGATCGCTCGCCTTGGGCCAGGGCCGCGCGATCGACGGCGCGGCCGGCAACCCAGCGTCGGACGCAGCGGCCGCGAAGGCGGCCTCGACCCCCGACGCGGCGACCGGCGCTGGCACCAGCGCATCCGCCGCGCCCTGCAACGGCGTCGCCGCGGCGGCCATCTGGACCGCCGCCGCGTCGCGCGTCGGGGGCGTCACCGGCGATGCGACCGCGCGATCGCCGCGACTGCGCCTGGGGACTTCGGCGATCGCGATCGCCGCCGCACCCGCGGCTGCGGCCGCCTGCACCGGCGCCGCCGGCTCATGCGCGAAGGCCGATGCATCGGCTGCGGCATCGGTGGCCAGCGGTTCGCTGGTCGCGGCGATGCGTGCGGGCGGCAGCGCGATCGTCTCTTCTTTGCCCGGCGCGCCGCCGGGGCGGCCGACGAACAAGGCAACCAGCGCAACCGAGGCGGCCAGTGCCGCGCCACCCCCACCCCAGCCCAGCAAGCGCGAACGGCGATTGACCGTGGCCGGCGCGACGGCGACGCCGTCGTTGGCGATGCCGCGGGCAACGCGATCAGCGAAATCGGGCGGCAGCAGCGAGACGTGGCGGCCACGCAGCACGTCGCCGCAGACCTGCCAGCGCTCGAAGCACGCCGACAGTTCGGCGTCGTGCTGCAGCCGGCGACGCAGGAAGCGCGCCTGGTCCTGCGGCAGCGCATCGTCGAGCATCGCCGACAGCTGCTGACGGTGGTACAGCTCGAGCTTGTCCGGATCGGGACCGAGCTGCAGGGCATCGATGTCGTCGGAAGGGCTCATCGGGTCACGCGCTCCACTTGTCTCTCGTTGTCCATCAAGGGCCTGAGTTCGCGATCGATCGCATCGCGCGCCCGAAAGATCCGCGAACGCACCGTGCCGATCGGGCAGCCCATGCGCTCGGCGATCTCCTCGTAGCTCAGACCATCGACCTCACGCAGATTGATCGCCACACGCAGCTCCTCAGGCAAGGCTTCGACCGCGCGCACCACCGTTTGTTCCAGTTGCTGACGCATCAGTTCACGTTCCGGCGTATCGCCGTCGCGCAAACGGATCGCCGATTCGAAATGCTCGGCGTCGTCGACGTCTACATCGTCGGTCGGCGGCCGCCGGTTGTGCGCGACCAGATGGTTCTTGGCGGTGTTGACGGCGATGCGGTGCAGCCAGGTGTAGAACTGCGCGTCGCCGCGGAAGCTGGCGATCGCGCGGTAGGCGCGGATGAAGGTCTCCTGGGCGACGTCCTGGCATTCGCTCCAGTCGGCCACGTAACGCCCGATCAGCGCAGCGATACGATGCTGGTACTTGCGCACCAGCAGGTCGAACGCCGCGGTATCGCCGCGCTGTACCCGCTTGACCAGTTCCTCGTCCAGATTTCCGTACTCCGGGCTGTCGCGTTGTTCGGCCATCGGCCGGACCTCCTTCAGGGCCCGGCCTGGCACGGGCAATGAGACAGGCGGTCGCGCGAAAAGTTCCGTCACGACGGGTATGGCATCGTCGCCGCACCAAACAATGCATGTCCTGGGGCCGCGACCGACGTTCCGCAAGCCGGCCACCGCGCGCGATTTGACGGCACGGAAGCGACCTCGGGATCATAGGACCAACCTCCGTACTCTAAAGAATGGTGCCGTATGCTTGCAGGCCTTGACGGGCTTCGCTTCAGCCACTGGCAAGCGCAGTCGCGCGACGACGGTGTCCTGGTGCTCGCGTTCGACCGCGCAGGTGAGTCGGTCAACACCTTCGCCCAGGATGTGCTCATCGAGCTGGACACTCTGCTCGAACGTCTGGCGCTCGACCCGCCCAAGGCGCTGGTGATCCGCTCGGCCAAGGCCAAGGGCTTCATCGCCGGTGCCGACATCCGGGAGTTCCAGGCCTTCGATGCCAAGGGCACGATCGGCGACTCGATCCGTCGCGGCCAGTCCACCTTCCAGCGCCTGGCCGAGCTGCCCTGCCCGACCGTTGCCGCGATCCACGGCTTCTGCATGGGCGGCGGCACCGAGATCGCACTGGCCTGCGACTACCGCGTCGCCAGCAATGATCCTTCGACCAAGATCGGGCTGCCCGAGGTCAAGCTGGGCATCTATCCGGGCTGGGGCGGCAGCGTGCGCCTGCCGCGGTTGATCGGTGCACCGGCCGCGTTCGACATGATGCTCACCGGGCGCGCCTTGCCGGCCAAGGCCGCGCGCGCGATCGGCCTGGTCGACAAGGTCGTCGAGCCGGCACTGCTGGTGGATGCGGCCGCCGCGCTCGCGCTCAAGGGCACGACACGCCCGTTCAAGCAACGCGCACTGGCCCGGTTGACCAACCTGTGGCCGGTGCGCCAGGCGCTGGCCCCGGTGCTGCTCAAGCAGGTCGCACGCAAGGCGAAGAAGGCGCATTACCCGGCGCCGTATGCGCTGATCGAGACCTGGAAGCGCGCGTCCGGCGACACCCGTGCCCTGCTCTCGGCCGAGCGCCGCTCGGTGGTCAAGCTCGCCGGCACCTCGACGGCGCGCAACCTCACGCGCGTGTTCTTCCTGATGGAGCGTCTCAAGGGCCTGGGCGGCAAGGCCGGCGCGCAGCAGGCGCCGATCCGGCGCGTGCATGTGGTCGGTGCCGGCGTGATGGGCGGCGACATCGCCGCGTGGTCGGCCTACAAGGGACTGGAGGTCACGCTGCAGGACCGCGAGCAGGGATTCATCGACAAGGCGCAGGCGCGCGCGGCGAAGCTGTTCGAGAAGAAGGTCCGCGACGAAGCCAAGCGTCCCGAAGTCGCCGCCCGGCTGCGCTCGGATCTGGCTGGCGACGGCATCGCCGAGGCCGACCTGGTCATCGAGGCGATCGTCGAGAACGCCGAGGCCAAGCGCGCCTTGTACGCGACGGTCGAACCCAAGCTCGGCCCCGATGCGCTCCTGACCACCAACACCTCGTCAATCCCGCTCGACGAGCTGCGCGCCCACGTGCAACGCCCGGCGCAGTTCGCCGGCCTGCACTACTTCAACCCGGTGGCATCCATGCCGCTTGTGGAGATCGTCCACCACGATGGTGTCGCCGAGGCGACGATCCAGCGGCTGGCGGCGTTCTGCAAGGCGATCGACAAGTTGCCGGTGCCGGTCGCAGGCACGCCAGGCTTTCTGGTCAACCGGCTGCTATTTCCCTACATGCTCGAGGCCGCGACCGCGTACGCCGAAGGGATCCCGGGGGCGGCAATCGACCGCGCGGCGGTGGCGTTCGGTATGCCGATGGGGCCGATCGAGCTCATCGACACGGTCGGCCTGGACATCGCCTCGGGCGTGGGACAGGAACTGGCGCCGTTCCTCGGCCTGCAGATTCCCGCTTCGCTGGCGACGCCGCCCGAGGCCGGCAAGCGCGGCAAGAAGGACGGCCAGGGCCTGTACACGTGGGAGGACGGCAAGCCGAAGAAGCCGGACCTGCCGAAGGACTATCGCGCGCCCGAAGATCTGCAGGACCGGTTGGTGCTGCCGCTGCTCAACGAGGCGGTCGCCGCGCTGCACGACGGTGTCGTCGCCGATGCCGACCTGCTCGATGCCGGCGTGATCTTCGGCACCGGGTTCGCCCCGTTCCGTGGTGGCCCGATCCAGTACATCCGCGAGACCGGGGTCGATGCAGTGCTCGAACGCTTGCGGACGCTGCAGGCGCGCCACGGCGACCGCTTCGCGCCGCGCCCGGGTTGGGACGCCGCAGCGCTGCGCGAAGGCTGATGCCCATGGCCGGGCGCGATGCCCGGCCCGCTACTCGCCGTCGGCGGTCTTCGCGATCACGGCGGCACGCTCGGCGATCGTCTGCACGATCGTCTCGCGCTCGGACGGCGTGAGGTCGAGCATCTCGAAGGTGTCGCCGAAGAACAGCCCGTCGAAGGCCAGCGTCAGCAGCATGGCCTCCGGAAAATGCGGCCCCAGCTGTCGCAGGTAGGCAACCTGCTCGCTGGCGAAGCGTCGCGGGCCTTCCATCAACTCGGGCGTGTTGACCGCCGCCGCGATGAACGAGCGCATGGCGTGGGGTTCGTGGAAGCCATCCTTGCGTTCGGCGCGATGCGCCTGCACCACCGCCTGCAGATAGCCGCCGGGCGTGGCCGGAAAATCCGCCATCGCGACCCGCAAGGTCTGCCGGTGTTCGTCGAGATGATGCTCGACCATCGCGCGCAGCAACGCATCCTTGCTGGCGAAGTGATACAGCAGCCCGCCCTTGCTGACCCCCGCTTCGGCCGCGACCGCATCGAGTGTGAGATGGGCCGCACCCACCTGCTGGGACACGGCCAAGGCCGCATCGAGAATGCGTTCGCGAGCGTCGCTGCGGGGTTTTCGGGTCATGGCTGCCGGGCTTGACGACGAGCCCATAAGTCTAGACGATACCGTCCAGCCGGTACAGTCAAGGATTCAACGTGATGACCTCCCTTCATCCGCGACCCGCGCTTGTCGACAACGCGAACGTCGCGGCCGCAGATGCCTACGCGGCCCTGTCCTGGGTCGAGCAATTCGTCGAACTCGCCCGCCTGGCGATCGACGAGGACGACGACGAAGCGTTGCGCCGCCGCTACGAGGACGAACTGCTGCGCCGCGCGGTCTATCTGCGTGCCGCCGGCCTGTTCGATGTCATGCAGATCCGCGACCCCGCGTTGCGCGCGATGGTCGCCGACGCGCGCTGAAGGCGGCCACGCCGCACGCCCAGCGCCGTCGCACTACATCGTGTGGGTCGGCTTCTCCGATGTCAGCACGCCGGCCAGCAAGGTCTCGATCCGCCCTTTGAGCGCTTCGCCCTCGGGGGTGTCCGCGAACTGGACGCCGACTCCCGCCGCCCGGTTGCCCTGGGCGCCGGCCGGCGTGACCCACACCACCTTGCCTGCAGTGGGCAGGCGTTCGCTCGATTCGGGCAGCGTCAGCAGCAAGAACACCTCATCGCCGATGAAGTAGCGCTTGGTCGTGGGCACGAACACCCCGCCCTGCTTGAGATAGGACATGTAGGCGTTGTACAGCGCCGCCTTGTCCTTGATGGTCAGCGACAGGATGCCCTGGCGCGCGGCGGCTCCGGTGGCGCTCATCGATTCGGTTCCCCGGTCATGGTCATGGGCGGGCGGCGGCACCGCGCCAGCCCTGGAGCAGTTCGGCGATCGCCAGGTCCGCGCGTACCGTGGTCCTGAGCAGATCGCGCGTGCGGTTGGCCGCGTCGAACCACGCCGCGAGCTTCGCGATTCCCGTCGGGTCGGTCAAGGCGGCCGCGCGCGCGAGCGCAAGATCGGCGGCGTGACGCAGCCGGTCCACGGCCTGCTCGTCGCCGGCCCAGCGCTGCGCGGTCGCAACGGCCGGCAGCTCGCCCTTGGCCAGCCCGGCCAGATCGCGATGGACCTCGCGGCGCAACTGCATGCCACCGCCGGCGAGCCAGTCGGCCGCCAGGCCCGGATGCCCCTTCGCCGCGTCGAGCGCCTCGAGAGCATCGGCCTGTGTGTAGCCCTTGCCCGCCAGCCAGGCCAGCGCCTCCTCGCGCGGCGGCAGGCGGAACTCGATACGCTGGCAGCGGCTGCGGATCGTGGCCGGCAGCCGCGCCGGATTGGCCGCGACCAGCCACAGATGGCGGCCGGGCTGCGGCTCCTCGAGGGTCTTGAGCAGCGCGTTGCAGGCCGCGTGATTGATCGCGTCGGCCGGATCGACGATCGCAACCTGCGCCTGCCCGTACTGCGGCGTCAGCGACAACTTGTCCGACAGGCCCCGGATCTGTTCGATGACGATCTCGGTGCGCAGCTTGGTGCCGTCCTTGGTCGGCACGAACGACACCGGGTGGAAATCCGGATGGCTGCCCGCGGCCAACAATTGCGCCACCCGCGGCTCGCGGTCGGCCCCGAGCACGTGCGCGGCCAGCGCGTCGGCGACCGCGCGCTTGCCCAGCAGCGCAGGCCCGCAGAACAGCAGCGCATGGCCCAGCCGCTGCGCATCGAGCGTGGTGCGCGTGTGCGCATAGATGCGCTGCTGCCAGGGGGCGAAACCGGCCACGTCGGCGCTCATGCCGGCACCTGCAGCGCCTGGAGTGCGCGCACCGCATCGGCGGCGACCGCCTCGGCCGGCCGGGCGGCATCGATCACCCGGAACCTCGCCGGGTGCGCCTGCGCGCGTTGCAGGAACGCCGCACGCACACGCTCGAAGAACGCGTCGTGTTCTGACTCGATGCGATCGGGGGTCGCATCGCGACCGCGCGCGCGCGCGCGGCCCTGTGCCACGCCCAGGTCGAGCAGCAGGGTCAGGGCCGGCTCGATGCCGACATAGTCGCGCTCCAGTGCAGCGATCCGCGCCACATCCAGCCCGCGCCCGCCGCCCTGGTAGGCGTAGCTGGAATCGGTGAATCGGTCGCTGATCACCCAGGCGCCGCGCTCGAGCGCCGGCACGAGGGTCTCGGCCACGTGCTGGGCGCGCGCGGCGAACACCAGCAGCAGTTCGGTATGCGCGCACGCGGGCTCGTGTCCGGGATCGAGCAGCAGGCCGCGGATCATCTCGGCCAGCGGCGTCCCGCCAGGCTCGCGCGTGCAGACGACTTCCCTGCCGTCGGCCGCCAGCGCTGCGCACAGCGCGCGCAGCACCGTGGTCTTGCCGGCCCCTTCGCCGCCTTCGATGGAAACGAAGCGCGGGTACGACCGCAACCCGCTCACGGCGTCCCCTCCTCGCCGGTCGCGGCCTCGACCTCGGCCTCGTTCGGCGGCCGGGTCTCGTCGCCGGCGGCGGCCTGGGCGGCGCTGCCTGCGCTGGCATCGCCGCCGCCAAAGCGCGCGCGATAGCGCCGCACGTACTCGCGGACCGCGGCGTTGTGCTCGGCATAGCTGCGCGAGAACACATGGCGTCCACTGCCGTCACCGACCGCAACGAAGTACAGCGTGTCGCCGGGCGCCGGATGCGTGGCTGCCTCGATCGCGGCCTGGCCGGGCATCGCGATCGGCGTGGGTGGCAGGCCGTCGCGGGTGTAGGTGTTGTAGGGCGTGTCGGTCTGCAGATCGCGGCGCCGGATGTTGCCGGTGTACGCGGTGCCCATGCCGTAGATCACCGTGGGATCAGTCTGCAGGCGCATGCCCTGTTGCAGCCGGCGGTTGAAGACGCCGGAGATCTGCGGGCGCTCCTCGGGCACGCCGGTCTCCTTTTCGATGATCGATGCCAGCACCAGCGCCTGCTCTCGGTTCTCGAGCGCCAGGCCCGGGTCGCGGGTCTCCCAGGCACGGTCGAGCGCAGCCTCGAGCGCGGCATTGGCCCGCGCCAGCACGTCCAGGTCGCTGTCGCCGCGGGTGTAGAGGTAGGTCTCGGGCAGGAAGCGGCCTTCGGGATGCACGCCATCAAAGCCGAGTTCGGCCATCAGGCGCGCGTCGTCCAGCTCGGGCACGCGCTGCTCCAGCAGTTCGGCGCGCGCGAGCGCGGCGCGCAGTTCGCGCATGTTCCAGCCTTCGACGATCGTGAAGCGGTGCAGGATCACTTTGCCGTCGCGCATCCGCAGCAACAGCGTGCGCGGCGTCGTCGTGGCGTCGAGCGGATACTCGCCGACCTGGATCTTGGCGTCGGCGCCGAGCTGGCGCGCAAGCAGGCGCCATTGGAGCGCATGCCCTTCGACCACCCCAGCCTCGCGCAGCCGCGCCAGCACCCGCTGGAACGAATCGCCGCGCTCGACGGTGAAGGTGCGCCCGTCCTCGACGCCCGACAGCGGGGTGTCGGCAAACCCGGTGTAACGGTCGTAGAGCAAGTAGGCGCCGGCACCGGCCAGCAGCGCAGAGAGCACGAACAGCAGGCCGAGGCCGCGCCAGCGGCGTTTCACGGGTGGGGTCATGGGCGGCGGAGGCCGTCGGTTCCGGAACGGGGCGTCAGGATACCGTGGCGCCCCCGTGCAGGGCGTGACCTGCCGCCATCACCGGCGGCGCAAGACCGCCACGGCGCGGCAACGACCCGACTTCTGCGATCCTAGCCGGCCTTCCCCGCCACCGCCCCTCGATGAAGAAGCGCGTCAAGAGAATCCTCGCCTGGAGCGTGTTCACGCTGCTGGTGATGGCGGTGAGCAGCGTGTTCGTCGCCGACCGGTTGATGCTGCCGGCGACCGGGGTGCCGAGCACGACGCTGCCGCTGTCCGAGGATGCGACCGCGCTGGACCGCGAACTGGCGCCGCTGCTCGCCCGACACCCGGGTCAGACCGGCGCGATCATGCTGCCCGACGGCGTCGACGCCTACGCCGCGCGCGCGATCTCCGCGCGCCAGGCCGGCCGCAGCCTCGACCTGCAGTACTACATCTGGCACGACGACCTGACCGGCCGCATGCTCGCCAACGAGGCCTGGGAAGCGGCCGAGCGCGGCGTGCGGGTGCGGATCCTGCTCGACGACGTCGGCGTGGGCGACATGGACGCCACGCTGCTGGCGATGGACGCCCATCCGCGCATCGAGCTGCGCGTGTACAACCCGTTCCGCAACCGCAGCGGACCGCTGCGGGTGCTGGAAATGATCCAGCGCGCCTGGGGCGTGAACCACCGCATGCACAACAAGGCCTGGATCGCCGACGGGCGGGTGGCCGTGGTCGGCGGACGCAATATCGGGGTGGAGTACTTCAGCGCCGCCGAGGCGTTCAACTTCCACGACCTCGACATTGCACTGTTCGGCCCGGCCGTGGCCGAGGCCAGTGCGATCTTCGACGACTTCTGGAACAGCGAGGCCGCAGTGCCGATCGCCGCGCTCAACCGCAAGCCACCGCGCACGCTGCGCGCGGTGCTCGAACGGATCCGCGACGAAGCCGGCAGCCCCGAGGCGCGCCGATTCCTTGATGCGATGGACATCTCGCCCAGCGTGCGGCGCTACTTCTCGCAGGAACTGACGCCGATCTGGAGCGAGCACATCCGCATCCTGTCCGACCCTCCGATCAAGTGGCGCGGCGACGGCCGCGAGAACTGGCTGGTCGAGCACCTGGTCGGCGAGATCGGTGCGGCCGAGCGCAGTGCCTTGTTGATCTCGCCGTATTTCGTTCCCGGCGGCGACGGCACCGAGGGCTTGGTCGCGTTGGCCGGCCGCGGCGTCCACGTGGCGGTGGTCACCAACTCGCTGGCCGCCAACGACGTCGTCGCCGTGCACGGCGGCTACGCGCGCTATCGCAAGCCCTTGCTCGAAGGCGGCGTGCATCTGTTCGAAACCCGCAGCCAGGCCGAGGCCAAGGCCGCCAGCAGCCTGTTCGGCAGCAGCGGTGCGAGCCTGCACACCAAGGCGGTGCTGATCGATGGCCATCGCGGCTTCGTGGGTTCGTTCAACCTCGATCCGCGCTCGGCCAATCTCAATACCGAAATGGGCGTGCTGTTCGACGACCCCGACCTGGGCGCGGCATTGCGCGAGGAGGTCCTGCACCTGACCGACCCGGGCATGAGCTACTGGGTCTATCTCGACAGCAGGGGCCGGCTGCGCTGGCTCGACCGCGCGCGCGATCCGCCAACGGTCCTGGATAGCGAACCCGACGCCACCCGGCGACAGCGTGCGATCGCGGCGGTGGTGCGCTGGTTGCCGATCGAATCGCAGCTGTGAGCGGGTCACGCCGGCCTGTGCGGCAGCGGCGCCAGCCGGTTGAATGTGGTGCAGCGCAACACTTGCAACAGGCCCGATACGCAGACGCAAGCGCTTGATGCCAAAGCGTTTTCCGCTTCGGAGCAGTGGACGCGACCCTTTCCCGGGACGAGGTGCGTAAAATGCCGCGTTCCCGGACAGACGGCCTGCGCCGAACGTCCGCGTAACGACGCACGGGCCCACCTGCTGGCCCCATGCCGCCTCCAGCCAACCATGCGTCGGGCGATCGCCCGCGACGGAGCATTGAATGATTTTCGAGCACCTCGACACCACCGGTCACGAGCAGATCGTGTTCTGCCACAACAAGGACGTCGGCCTGAAGGCGATCATCGCGATCCACAACACGGTGCTGGGCCCGGCGCTGGGCGGTACGCGCATGTGGCCGTACGAATCCGAGCAGGATGCGCTCAACGACGTGCTGCGCCTGTCGCGCGGCATGACCTACAAGAACGCGGTCGCCGGTCTGAACATCGGCGGCGGCAAAGCGGTGATCATCGGCGACCCCGCCACCGACAAGTCCGAGGGGCTATTCCGCGCGTTCGGCCAGTTCGTCGAGTCGCTCGGCGGGCGCTATATCACCGCCGAGGACGTCGGCATCGATGTCAACGACATGGAGTTCGTCTACCGCGAGACCCAGTACGTCACTGGCGTGCACCAGGTCCATGGCGGCTCGGGCGACCCGTCGCCGTTCACCGCCTACGGCACCCTGCAGGGCCTGCTGGCGTCGTTGAACCGCAAGTTCGGCAACGAGGAAGTCGGCAACTACAGCTATGCGGTCCAGGGCCTGGGCCATGTCGGCCTGGAGTTCGTGAAGCTGCTCAAGGAGCGCGGCGCGAAGATCTTTGTCACCGACATCAACAAGGACCGGGTCGAGCGCGCGGTCAGCGAGTACGGTGCCGAGGCTGTAGGTCTGGACGAGATCTACGATGTCGATGCCGATGTCTATTCGCCGTGCGCGCTTGGCGGCACGGTCAACGAGAAGACCCTGCCCCGCCTGAAGGCCAAGATCATCTGCGGCGCGGCGAACAACCAGTTGGCCAACAATGCGATCGGCGACGAGGTCGAGCAGCGCGGCATCCTCTACGCGCCCGACTACGCGGTCAACGCCGGCGGCGTGATGAACGTGTCGCTGGAGATCGACGGCTACAACCGCGAGCGCGCGATGCGCATGATGCGCACGATCTACCACAACCTCACACGCATCTTCGAGATCTCCGAGCGCGACGGCATCCCGACCTATCGGGCCGCCGACCGTCTGGCCGAGGAACGCATCGAGATCATCGGCAAGCTCAAGCTGCCGCTCGGGCGCGCCGCCCCGCGTTTCCAGGGCCGCGTCCGCGGCGCCTGAGGCGATTGAAGTGGAACAAGACGATGGGGCTTCGGCCCCATCGTCGTATCCGGCGATCCGAAACAACGGGGCCGCGTGCAATCACGCGCGCCGCCCCGATCCGATCAGAATCCGTAGGCGTAGCGCAGCGACAGCATGCGGTCGGCGCCGCGCGGGCCGAAGCGCTGGTCCAGGCCCAGCCCCAGCAACAAGCGGCGTGTCGGTCGGCTGTCGAGGCCGATGCCGAACAGGCCACCCGAACGTGCCGGGTCCAGTCCCGCGATCGGCGCCCAGGCCTCGATGCCGGTGAAGCTCGCCTGCAGGTCGAAGCCACTGGCCGATAACGTCTGCTGCCATTCGCCGTAGCCGTGCAGCGAGAATCCGGGGCCGTCCCAGCGTGCACGCACGCCGGCGATTGCCTGGGTGCGCTGCGCCGACCAGCCGGCGCTGCGCAGGCCGAAGCCGTCACCGCCGAGTTCGTCGAAGCCGTCACTGCGCAGCCGCACTTGCTCGGCACCGGCATACGGCCCGACCTCGGCCGCACCGATCCGCCAGTGGCGCCCCGCTTCGATCGCCGCCTGCGTGTAATGACCCGCGTAGCGGGTCGAGACGCCCTGCGGCATCGCGCCGGTGTACAGCGTGCGCTGCAGGTCGCGGTCGAAGCGGCCGCTGCCCAGTTGCACCATCGCGTAACCGGCACCGAGGGTCCGTGCGACGTAGGCCTGCGCCTGCGTCTGACGATCGCGGCTGCGATCGCCGCGACTGCGCGCGATGCCGTCGCCGCGCAGTTCGCCAAACGCGAATCCCGCCACCAGGCCGTGACCGAGCACGTGATCGCGTCCCAGGCTCCAGCCGTCGACGGTGAAGCCGTCGCGGGCGAAGCCGCCGCGGCCGCCCTGCCCCAGGGTGTCCTGCCATACGCCGACGCCGGCCGCATCCGACGCCAGCGCGCCGACGCGTTCGGCGACCAGGCGGCGCGTCATGTCGACATTGTCGAACGTCGCCGACAGTGCCGCGGCATGTTGCGCACCGGACAGGCTGTCGAGCGCGGCGAGCGCGCGCGTCTCGTCCTGCACCTGTTGCAACGCCCCCGCCGCGCGCACGAAGCCGTCAGCGACCGGCGCGCCGGTGGCGGTCTGCGCATCGAGGCCCGAGAACGCGCCTTCGACGCGGACGGCCGCGCCCTGGGCCTGTGCGGTGATGCCGGCCATCGACATCGCTGTTGCGCTGACATCGAGCCGTGCGATGTCGAGCCAGGCCCGGTTGGCGTCGTAGCCAAGCGTGGCGTCGAGGAACACACCTGGGCCGCGGGTCAGGCTGCCGAAGGTGCCGGTCATGCCGTCGATCGCCTCGACCACGGTTTCGCGCGCCGAGTGGACGTAACCGCCGACGATGCCGGTCACCTGCAGCTCGCCGGCCAGCGAGGCGCGGCCGGTCACCTGCAGGGGCGCACCGATCTGCCAAGCCAGCCGCCCGCTCGCGCCTTGCGAGAAATCGCCGACGATTGTCCGGCGGCCGAGATTGCCGGCCACCGCGACCGTGCCGTTGTTGACCAGCGTGCCGCCGACGCGCACGCCGCCGAAGCGCAGCGTCGCGCCGGAAGAGACGGTCGCGGCACCCGGCACCGTACCGGCGAACGACAGCGTGCCGCCCTCGACACGTGTCGCGCCGCGATAGTCCACCAGTGTCTCCAACTGCAGCGTGCCGCTGCCGCGCTTGACCAGGCCGCCGGCACCGGTGATGGCGTTTCGCCAGGTCGAGGTGCCAGTGAAATTCACGGTCACATCGCCCCAGTCGAACTTCGCGGGGCCGCCCACGGCCTTGGCGACATTCAACGCGCCGTAGCCGAACACCGGATCGACACCGGGCGCGCCGATGTCGGTGGCGGTGCCGAGGAGCGTCTGTCGGACCAGATCGTTGTCGAAGTACGGGAAGGCCTCCCAGACCAGCGCCGCGGCCCCCGAGACCAGCGGCGCGGCCAGCGAGGTGCCGCTGTACTTCCAGTACTCGGGGCGGTTGGGCGCATCGTCGGTGCCGGTGACCACGACGGTACCGGGCGCGACCAGGCAGTAGCGCATCGCGATACCGCAGGCGTTGGAGTAATCCGCCAACTGCGTGGTGCTGTTCTCGGCGAGCGCAGATACCGTCAACCAGCCGCGCTCGAGGTCGGCGCCGGGCGTGCTGCCATTGGCGCCGCGCTGGCTCGGCAGTGCGGCGAGATCCGAGGGATCGGCGCGCTTCGAGTTGCCCGAGGCGAAAACCACCAGCCCGCCGTGACCGATCACGAACGAACGGTACTCGCTGGCGATCTCGCGCGCCGCATTGTCACCGCTGATGTACAGCCCGCCCCAGGAGTTGTTCATGACCCGCACATCGCGGCGGATCAGATCGGCATGGATCGCCTCGACGCCGATCTTGCCGGTCACCGGGTTGCCATTGCCCGAACCGTCGTCGACCGGCGGCTTGTCGTTGATGATGCGTGCCGAGACGATCTCTGCATTAGGCGCCACGCCGCCCGGCCAGGCGCCGAAGGGCCGACCCGCCGCGGCCTGGGCGACGGCGGTGCCGTGCCCAGCAACATCGTCGACTCTCAAGTTGTTTGTCTGATCATCGACATACGCGAGATTGGCCACGACCCGATCGCGCAGCGCCGGATGCTTGCTGTTGATGCCGCTGTCGAGAAAGCCGATGCGCACGCCCCGGCCGGTATAGCCGGCGTCGTGCGCGGCCCAGGTACCCGTGGCCGCCAGATGGCCGCTGTAGGCCGGCGCAGGCGGCTCGACGACTGTCGGCGGCGGATTGGGCGAAATGACCGGCGGCGGGTTCGGCAGCAGCAGTCCGCCGCCCGAGCCGCCACCGCCGCCGCAAGCGGCCAGGACGCTCGCCAATGCACAGGCAAGCAGCGAGCGCGACGGATGCGCCCGTCTGAAGTTCATCGAATCGGCCATCGTATTCCCTCTTCCATTGGCGATGCCCGCACCCCGTGGCGCGGCCGGCGTCCCCTGCGCAGTCTTCTATACCTGCAATCGACGACGCGCGCCATCGTGTCCAAGCCACCAACGACCAGGCGGCACGCACCTCGGAGCGATGCGATAATCGGCCGATCGCATGCCGCGCTCACTACGGAGTTTTCACCATGACTGACATCGTCATCGTCGGTGCCAAGCGCACTGCCATCGGATCCATGCTCGGCCAGTTCGCCGGCGTCCCGACGCCGACGCTCGGCGCCACGGCGATCCGAGCCGCGCTCGAGCATGCGGGCCTCGCGCCCGACCAGGTCGACGAGACCGTCGTCGGCTGCGTGCTGCCGGCAGGCCTGGGCCAGGCGCCCGCACGCCAGGCCTCGCGCGCGGCCGGCATTCCCGACAGCGCCGGGTGCGTGACCATCAACAAGGTCTGCGGCTCGGGCATGCAGGCGGTGATGTACGGCCACGACATGATCAAGGCCGGCACCGCGAAGGTGGTGGTCGCCGGCGGCATGGAGTCGATGACCAACGCGCCGCATCTGCTGCCCGGCGCTCGCGCCGGCATCCGCTACGGCAGCGCCGAGTTCCTCGACCACATGGCCTGGGACGGCCTGACCAATCCGTATGACGGCAAGTCGATGGGCGTATTCGGCGACATCGCCAGCGAGAAGTACGGCTTCAGCCGCGAGGACCTCGACGCCTATGCGGTGGAGAGCGCAACCCGCGCCAAGCACGCGATCGCGTCGGGCGCATTCAAGGACGAGATCGTTCCGGTCGTGGTCAACACCCGCAAGGGCGAGGCGAGCTTCGACACCGACGAGCAGCCCGGACGCATCCAGATCGACAAGATCCCGACCCTGCGCGCGGCCTTCGGCAAGGACGGCCGGCTCACCGCGGCGAGCTCGTCGAGCATCTCCGACGGCGCCGCCGCGCTGGTGCTGACCTCGGCCGACGAGGCTGCCGCCCGTGGCCTGACCCCGCTGGCGCGCATCGTCGCCCACGGCCGGCACTCGCAGGCGCCCGAATGGTTCACCACCGCGCCGGTGACCGCGATCCGCAATGTCCTCGACAAGGCGGGCTGGAAGGTCGAAGATGTCGACCTGTTCGAGGTCAACGAGGCGTTCGCCAACGTCGCGATGGCGCCGATGAAGGATCTGGGCATCCCCCACGACCGCCTCAATGTGAATGGGGGCGCACTGGCGCTCGGCCATCCGATCGGCGCGAGCGGTGCGCGATTGATCGTGACGCTGGTCCACGCGCTCAAGGCGCGCGGCCTAAGTCGCGGAGTCGCTTCACTTTGTATCGGTGGCGGCGAAGCGACCGCAATTGCCGTCGAAATGGCGTGAACTTCGGTTAACGTGATTTTTACGAAAAAACCACGAACTCCCGCTTGACAGCCGTTCGCGGCTTGTCATGATGTTGCCGGCGCGCATTTAGCGCGTTGCCCACACTTTCAGACGAGGAAGACACAATGACGATCAACAAGGCTCTGCTTGCCCTGGCTATGGGTTTTGCGCTGGCTGCCTGCAGCAACGCCGATCAGGCCAACAGCTCGGCCGAAGGCGCCGCTGACGCCGCTGCCGACGCGCAGGCCGCTGCCAACGAGACGACCGATCCGGCCGTCGCTGGCACCGCGCAGACCGCCGCTGACGACGCTGCTGCTGCTGCCGACGCCGCTGCCGAAGCCGCTGCCGACGCCGCCGCTGCTGGCACCGACAGCGCTGCCGAGCACGCTGCCGACGCTGCTGACCACGCTGAGACCAAGGCCGAAGACGCCAAGGACGCAGCGCAGGAAGTCGCTCCGTAATTCCGCTCGGTGGCCTTCGCGCCACTGTGTCGAATTGCAGAAGGCCGCCGGGTTTCCCGGCGGCCTTTTTTCATGGGCGGGCCCCTGCCCGGCCTTGCCACTACGCTCACATCGGCGCATTCACGCTTCGTGTCCAGACCCACCCCGACAGGAGACATGCCATGCGCTTCACCGTGATGACCGCCACTGCCGTCGCCGCCCTGGCGCTGGCCGCCTGCAGTAACCACAGCGCCGACGCCGAGCGCGAGCGTGCCGAAGCCTCGGCCGCGGCCGACAACGCTGGCCGCGCGATCTCCGAGGCCGCATCGGCAACCGGCGAGGCCGCGCGCGAAGGTGCCGATGCCGCCGCCGCTGCGTCGTCGGACGCAATGCGCCGGGCCGAAGTCGCCGCCGACGAAGCCGCGGCCCGTTCCGAAGCCGCAGCCCGCGACGCAGCCGCTGCCACGGGCCGCGCCACCCAGCGTGCCGGCGAGGCGATCGAAAACACCGGCGAGCGCATGGAAGAACGCGCCGACCGTTGAGCCTGCTTCCGCGACGCCGCTTTTCGAGCCCGCCGCAAGGCGGGCTTTTTCGTTGGTCGATTCGCCACCCGTTCCAGTCACGCTGTCCAGCTCTGTGAACGGTGCCCAACACAGAACCAGCGACGATCGATGAATGGGCATGTTGCCGGCTCGCGCCCTAGGTGGCTGGCAAAGCGCACCAGGCCCTTTGCGGCGCGGAAAACGGTGCGTCGCGGCCGATCCTCACGCTGGTTTTCCGGCTGAACGCAGGGCCTCCGGCCCCCCGTTGCCCACCCCAAAGTGCGTGCTAGTCTCGGCCTTCCGCGCCGTCCCCCCGGCGGCGCGGACCGGCCCGTTGGGTGCATCGGCGGCCCCGTCCATCTCCGAGGTAACACGCGACATGGCTATTTTTCCAAGTTCCGGTTCCGCCAAGAAGGATTCGCCCGCTCCAGGCAATGAGGCCTCGCTTCCGCCCGCGCCGGTCCGCGACGCAACGCCGCCGACGCAGGCCGTCGCCGACTTCGCGACGCCGACCCCGATGCCGCCGCGCAGTGCGCCGGCGCCCGTTGCGAAGGAATCGATCATCGCGGCCGATCTCACGATCGAGGGCAAGATCGAGGGCTCGGGCGATGTCCGCATCGCCGGCCGTTTCAAGGGCGACGTCAACGTCCAGGGCAGCCTGACGATCGAACACGGCGCCAAGCTCAACGGTGGTGTCCGTGCCAACCAGGTGCTGGTGTCGGGCGAACTCGACGGCAACATCGATTCGGCCTCGCTGGTCGAGTTGCGCGCCTCGGCGGTGATGACCGGCGACCTCAAGGCCGGCTCGCTGACGGTCGCCGCGGGTTCGAAGATCCGCGGGCACGTCGAGTGCGGTTGGGGCGAGAGCAAGGGCGACGAACGCCCGGCCTCCCGTAGCAAGGATGCAGCGGCGTCCGAACGCACCTGATATGGATCCCCGTACCGGTGCGGCAGGCGCGACCCGCGTCTGCCCGCACTGCAAGACCACGATCCTCGAGAGCTCGGCGCGCTGCCCGGCGTGCCGGCACTACCTGCGTTTCGATGCCGATGCATCCACCAGCATCGGCACCCAGGAGGCAACGACCGCGCTGCAGGTCGAGGGCACGATCCGACACCCGTCCGAAGGCGGCGCCTGGGAATACTCAGTGGTGCTGGTGATCCGTGACGAAGCCGGCAAGGAGCTCAACCGTCAGGTCGTCGGCGTGGGCGCGCTGTTCGGCGGCGACGAGCGACACTTCAGCCTCGCCGTCGAGGTGGTACCGACCAACGACATGCGGCGCGGACCCAACCGCCGCGGCCGGCACTGATCCACGCGATCGAGCAGCGCGCCGGATGTCCGAACCGTATTCGCTGTATGCCCGGCTGAGCTTCGCGCCCGGCGCCTTCGAAGCGTTCCTGGCCTCCGCGCCTGCCCAGCCGTCCGCCTTCGGCGACTGGCAGGCCTGGTTCGACCAGCATCGACTGGCCGGCAATGGGTGCTTGCCGGCAGGCCTGCTTGCCGATGTCGATGCCGGCCGGGTCGCGGACATCATTGAGGCCTGGCAGCGTGACCCTGCCCTGGGCATGCCGCCGATCGACTACGACGCCGCGACCGGCGTATGCCGGATCGCGATGCTGAGCGCATCGGAGAACCTCGAAGCGCTGCTGCGCATGCTCACGCCGCTGCGCGGCGCTGCGGCATGGCACCGCGCCGAGGCTGACGACTTCATCGTGGTCGTGGACTTCCTGTGGGGTGGCGAGCAACTCGGCGCGTACGTACCTCTGCGCGATGGTCGCAGCCAGCTCGGGACCACAGTGCCCCCGGCGCATCACGCCGAGGCGATCGACTATCTCGAACACACCCTGGCGGCATTCGAGCAGGGCGCCTGAGCGCGGCCTCGCCAGCGCTTATGGATGCCGGATTCAACCGCAGCCGTCGCAGCCGCCGCAGCCCGCGCCGACGCGCGGCTCGGGCGCGATGCGCCGTCCCAGCGCGCGCATCCAGGCCGGCCGGCCCGGACGCAGCAGCGGCACCGCCAGCGCGATCCGCAGGCGCCGCGCAGTCGCCGGCGCCTGCTTCTTCAGCACGACCCAGCCGCTGACGGCAACCAGCAGCGTGACCGCCGCGTACTGCAGCGCCAGTTGCACGTCCGCGCTCACCCCGCCCCCAGCGCGCGCGCCACCTGGTAGGTCAGCAACGAGGCGAGGTAGGCCAAGGCGAACAGGTAGCCGGCGTTGATCGCCATCAGCCGCCAGGAGCCGGTTTCGCGCCGGATCGTCGCCCAGGTCGAAATACACTGCGGCGCATAGATGAACCACACCAGCAGCGACAGCCCGGTCGCGAGCGACCAGCCATCGGTGATGATCGGGGTCAGCGCCTGGACCGCCGCGTCGTCGTCGACGGCCGACAACGCATAGACGGTCGCCAGCGATGCGACGGCGACTTCGCGCGCGGCCAGGCCGGGGATCAACGCGATGCAGATCTGCCAGTTGAAGCCCAGCGGCGCGAACACCAGCGCCAGCGCATGACCCAGGCGGCCGCCCAGGCTGTACTCGATTGCGGCCCCGGTCGCACCGTCGGGCGGTGCCGGAAACGAGAGCAGCACCCACAACAGCACGGTCAGCGCGAGGATGATGCCGCCCACGCGGCGCAGGAAGATCATCGCGCGCTCCTTCAGCCCGATCGCCAGGTCGCGCGGATGCGGCAGCCGGTAGGACGGCAGCTCCAGCAGCAACGGATGCTCGCTGCGGTCGCGGCGCCATCGCTTCATCACGAACGACACCGCCAGCGCGCTGAGGATGCCGGCCATGTACAGCGCGAACAGCACCAGCCCCTGCAGGTTGAGCGCGCCCCAGACCTGCCGCTGCGGAATGAACGCACCGATCAGCAGCGCATAGACCGGCAGCCGGGCCGAGCAGGTCATCAGCGGCGCGACCATGATCGTCGCCAGCCGGTCGCGCGGGTCCTGGATCGAGCGGGTGGCCATGATCCCGGGAATCGCGCAGGCGAAGCTCGACAGCAATGGGATGAACGACCGCCCCGACAACCCGGCGCCTTTCATCAGTCGGTCGAGCAGAAACGCCGCACGCGGCAGGTAGCCCGATTCCTCCAGCGCCAGGATGAAAAGAAACAGGATCAGGATCTGTGGCAGGAAGACGATCACCCCGCCCAGGCCGGCGATGATGCCGTCAGCGAGCAGACTGGTCAGCGGACCAGATGGCAGCGTCGCCGACACCCAGGCGCCAAGTGCGGAGGTGCCGGCGTCGATCATGTCCATCAGCGGCGTCGCCCAGGCATAGACGGCCTGGAAGATCAGGAACATCACCAGCGCCAGCGCCAGCAGGCCGAACACCGGGTGCAGTAGCCAGCGATCGAAGGCATCGTCGATCCACGCGGTCCGGCGCGGCATGGTCACCGTCGCCGCCAGCAGCGCACGCACTTGGGCGTGCAGGTCGCTGTCGGCGTCGCCGGTTGCGGGCGGCCGCGGTCTTGCGACCGTGTCGGCCAGCCGCTGGCGCAGCGCCTGTGCGCCGTCGCGATGGATGGCGACGGTCTCCACCACCGGCACGCCGAGCGCGGCTTCGAGCGCCGCAACGTCGATGACGATGCCGCGACGCGCCGCGGCATCGGCCATGTTCAATGCCACGACCATCGGCCGGCCCAGCGTCCGCAGTTCCAGCACGAAGCGCAGGTGCAGCCGCAGATTGGTCGCATCGACCACGCAGACCAGCACATCGGGGGCGGGTTCGCCCGGGTAGAAGCCGCGGCACAGGTCGCGGGTGATCTGTTCGTCCAGGCTCGCCGGCTGCAGGCTGTAGGCGCCGGGCAGGTCGAGCAGCGCCCACTGCGCGCCATCCGGGCCGCGCATCCGGCCTTCCTTGCGCTCGACGGTGACGCCGGCGTAGTTGGCGACCTTCTGCCGGCTGCCGGTCAGCAGGTTGAACAGCGCGGTCTTGCCAGCGTTTGGACTGCCAATCAGGGCGAGCCGTGGCATGGCCGCCGTGGTCACGCCGCGTCTCCAGCATGGACCTGGACCCGAGCCGCCTCGCTGCGCCGCAGCGCGAAGCGGGTGAAGCCGATGCGGACCAGCAACGGGTCGCCGCCGAACGGCGCCAGCGCGACCACCTCGACCGGCTCGCCGGGTGCGAAGCCCAGTTCGCCCAGGCGGCGGGCGATCGGATCGTGGCTGCCGACCGCCTCGACGGCGTCGACGAGGCCCGGCGTGCGCGGCGGCAGCTGACAGAGGTTCAAGGCAGGTCCGGTGCGAATGGGAATGGGTCGCGATTTTACTCCCGCTCGACCGCGACGCATGCGCCCAGCCCGCCCGCCGTCATGCCTCGGTCTGTTTCGCCGGCGCAACGCCGTGCCCTGCCCCTGTGCCGACGCCCTTCAACCTGCGACGCGGCATCGTGCTCCCGGCGCATCGCTGTGCTGAGTTCGCGCGACATCGTGCCCGGGCGCAGCGGTTAGACTGCGGGCTTTCGTCTTCGAAGGATCGCGCATGCTTCCCGATTCCGTCCGCGCCATCGTCACCGGTGGAGTCTCCGGCCTCGGCCTGGCCGTCGCTCATCGCATCGTCGCCGATGGCGGCCGGGTCGCGCTGCTGGACGTCAACGACGACAAGGGCGCTGAAGCGGTCGAGGCACTGGGCGCCGATCGCGCGCGCTACCTGCGCACCGA
The DNA here is from genome assembly GCA_002240395.1 of Xanthomonas citri pv. mangiferaeindicae. Lineage (NCBI taxonomy): Bacteria > Pseudomonadati > Pseudomonadota > Gammaproteobacteria > Lysobacterales > Lysobacteraceae > Xanthomonas > Xanthomonas citri. The sequence continues at coordinate 3,162,936 of CP016836.1, read as the reverse complement.
TGTCACCGACGAGGCCGGCGTCGCGACCAACCTCGAGGCCGCACGCGCGTTCCTGGGCGGGCTCAATGCGGCGGTCAACTGCGCCGGCATCCTCGGCGCCGGCCGCGTGCTCGGACGCGAGGCCCCGATGCCGCTGGAGACCTTCAGCCGCACGGTGATGGTCAATCTGGTCGGCAGCTTCAACGTCGCCAAGGCCGCGGCCGCGCTCATGCAGCACAACGCGCCCGGTGAGGACGGCGAGCGCGGTGCGATCGTCAACACCGCCAGTGTCGCCGCCTACGAGGGCCAGATCGGCCAGGCCGCGTACGCAGCGTCGAAAGGCGGCGTGGTCGGCATGACGCTGCCGATGGCGCGCGAACTGGCGCGCTTTGGCATCCGCGTCAACACCATCGCACCGGGCATCTTCTGGACACCGATGGTCGACGGCATGCCCGAGGCGGTGCAGCAGTCGCTGTCGGCCTCGATTCCGTTCCCCTCGCGCCTGGGCCGACCGGAAGAATTCGCCGACCTCGTCGCCCACCTCCTGGCCAGCCGCTACCTCAACGGCGAGACCATCCGCCTCGATGGCGCGGTCCGGCTGGCACCCAAGTAAGCGATGCCCGCATCGCCGCCCAGCCTGGCCACAGGCCTGCTGCTCGCACTGCTGTCGCTCTCGCCGGCCCATGCCCGCGACGCGGTGCCGGCCGATGCGAGCGCGCTCGCCGGCCTGCTCGCCGCGCGCGGTTACGACACGATCCCGATGCGCCGCTATGGCGCGGCGCATCTTGCCGTCGAGGTCCGTATCAACGGCGTCGCCGGCACTTTCCTGATCGATACCGGCGCCGGGCGCACTGTCATCGATCGCGCGCGTCAGGCACGCTTTGCCGATGGCCGCCAGGCCGATGCGTCGGGTGGGCTGCAGGCGACCGGCGCCGGTGCCGGCAACCTCGCCATCGAGACCCTGCCGGGCAGCCGACTGGCGATCGGCGATTACCGGGACGACGATTTCACCGCGCACTTCCTCGCGCTCGACCACGTCACCGCCGCCTTCTCGCAACGTGGGCTGCCCACCATCGATGGCGTGCTCGGCGCCGACGTCCTCGACCGCGGCCAGGCGGTGATCGATTACCCGAACCTGCTGCTGCATCTCCGCAATCCCGCCGCACCTGCGGCATCCGTCTCCCACTGAAAACACCCATACACCGATGAAAGCCTACGACGTCAAGAAAGGAAACGTGGTCGAACACAACGGCGGGGTCTACCAGATCCGCGACATCGAGCGCAGCTCGCCGCAAGGGCGCGGCGGCAACGTGCGCTTCCGCTTCACCATGTACAGCGTTCCGGGCGGCAACAAGCTCGATGCGAGTTTCGACGGCGACGACGACCTGCGCGAGGTCGACCTGGCCCGGCGCCAGGCCAGCTTCTCCTACAAGGACGGCGACGCCTTCGTGTTCATGGACGACGAGGACTTCACCCCCTACACGCTCGACGCCGATGTCGTCGGCGACGGTGCGGGCTACATCACCGAAGGCCTGGGCGGCTGCTATGTCCAGGTGATCGACGATGCGCCGGTCGGCCTGCAATTGCCGCAGAGCGTGGTACTCGAAGTCGTCGACACCCCGCCCGAACTCAAGGGCGGCACCGCGACCAAGCGGCCCAAGCCCGCCAAGCTCAGCACCGGTATCGAGATCCAGGTGCCTGAGTACATCGGCAACGGCGAGCGCGTCTGGGTCAACACCACGACCGGCGAGTTCGGCGGCCGCGCGGACTGACCCGCGCCGCGTTTTGCGTCGTCGTTCCCGCGTCGCGGAGATGACGACGTGGCCTTGCCCGCGTACGGTTCGACTCGCGCGAAGCGCCATCGGGCAAGGCCAGGTCCCATGGACAGGCACCACGGCCCCGATCCATCGGGAAGCAGCGCCAATGGCCGGGCCGTCCAGCCTCAGTCGAGTTGCAGGCCGCCCGTCTCCCGGTGCAACTCGCGCAAGCGGGCGCCGAGCGTGGCGAAATTGCGCTCGGTCGCCGCCAGGCGTCGTTGCGCATCCATCGGCAGCGCCGCGCGGCCTTGAATCTCCAGTGCGTCGCGCAGCGCCTGCAGGCGGTGACCGAGCGCATCGGCCTGCACCCGCAGCGCCGCGCGTTCGGCCTGCTGCGGCAGGCCGTAGCCGCGGTCGAGCAGCTGCGCCGGACGGCTGAGGCCGTCGCCGGCAGCGAGCAATGCATGCAGCGTGTCGACCGCGACGCCCTGGTCTGCGGCCGCGAGATACCAGCGGCGCTTGAGCATGTCGCGCAGCCGCAACTCCAACCGCCGCTGCGCGGCGTGCTCGAGCACCAGCAGGGCGGCGCCATCGCGCTGCCCTGCCCTTGCCAGCCACGGCGCGCGCAGGTCGGGATCGAGATCGAGCCAGGTGACGACATCGCCCGTCGGCAATGGCTGCGCCGCCTGGGCGACCGCCAGCAGGGACGCGTACTCGCGGTCCGCGGCCGGGAAGTAATACCCCTCGCGGATGGCGCGATCGGGCACATCCAGCATCGCGACGTCGGCGATGCCGTCGCGTACAAGCCTGCGCAGCAGGCCGTTGGGCGTGATGCTGCGCAGGCGCGCGCCGTCGAGCCTCGGCACGCCGGCATCGAGCAGCTTCCAGGTCTCCACCGCGCAGTTGTTGTCGACGAACCGGTAGCGGCCGTCGTAGCTCCAGTGCACGCTGGCCGCGCGCTCGAGCAAGGTCGCGATCTCGCCAGGCGACAAGCGCAGCGGAATCGACTGCAGGCCGCGCAGCTCGACCCGGGTGTACTCGTCGATCACCTGGTCGAGCGGCAGCACGAACAGCCGCGCCGGATAACGCCCCGTCAGCCCGCGCAGGCTGGAGATCTGCACATCGTCGACGAAGGCACGGAACGACAGCACGCGGTGGTGCGCCAGGTCGTAACGGCAGTCCGGCCCTGGCGCACGGCCGGGCGCACAGATCACCAGCCGCAGCATGCTGTGGCCCCAGCGACTCATCGGCTGCGCGTTACCCTCGGCGAACAGGTACTCGACCGCCCAGACCCGTGCCGGATCGAGTTCCAGCAGCGCGTGGCCATCGTCCTGCGCCTGCGGCTCGGCCTCGACGAACGGCAAACGCTCGGTGCAGTCCGCAGCGGGCGGCGCCCAAGTGAAATGCGCGGCGAAGTACCCATGCAAGGCGGGCCGACGGCAGGCGTACTCGGGATCGAGCAGGAAATGCTCGAGATTGACCGCGACGAACTCCGCCGGCGATGCGGTTTCGTAGGCGTCGGGCCGGCGGTCGGTCATTGCGTTGTGGCGCGCCCGCAGGCCCAGCCGCAGCGGGGGGCGCGGCCAGCCGGCCAGATCGTGCAGCCGCGGGTCGCGTGACAGGCCGCCGTGCGGGCTGCGGTCGTAGCGATGCGCGAGCTCGTGCACGAGCGCGGCGGACGCAGCCTGCATCGCCTGGGCATCCTGGCCGTCCGCGGCCACGGCATCGAGCAGCGCCCTGTGCAGCACGATACGATCGCCGACCGCGCGCCCGTGCACCTGCGGCGGCAGGTCGTCGCGCCAGCTCAGCTGCACGTCGAGCCCCTCGGCGGCGCGCCAGACCGGCGGCAGGCGCGCGAGCACCGCGTCGACCAGCCGGGCCGAGGCGGCCTGCGCGTCGGCATCGAGCGGCGGTGTCGCAGGTGCGGTGTCGATCCGCCAGGCCTGCGCGTGGACAGCGCCAGTGGCGATCAGCAACGCCACGCCCACGGCCAGCAGGCGACGGGCGCACGCCGCGCTGCGACGGCGAACGCGCATCGGCGTTAGAGCGCGAGGATCGCCTGCGCCAGTTGCAGGTCGCTCGCCGCCTGCGCATCGGGCCGCGTCTGCCGCAGGTGGCGCAGTGCGGCCTCAAGACGGACGCCGCGGATCCGACCGTCGCTGGCGACGAACCCGGCGGCGTCTTCGCGCGCCTGCAGCACGATCTTGTCCTTGCCCGAACTGCTGCCCGACGACGCCGAACTGCCAGCGGACGTTGCACCGCCGGTCGTGCCGGCGAAACTGCCGGCGAATGCCGACGTGGACACAACGATCAGCGCACAGGCCAGCAAGGCTCGGGACATCGGGGGCATCTCCATCGGGGAGGCCACACTCTACCCTGCCCTCACGCCACCTTGATGGCAGGTGCCAAGCGGCAGTCAGGCATCGAACAGCTTGCCGGGATTGAGAATGCCGTCGGGATCGAGCGCATGGCGGATGCCGCGCATCACTGCGATCTCGGCCGGGCTGCGGGTCGATGCGAGATAAGGCTTCTTGACCAGCCCGATGCCGTGCTCGGCCGAGATGCTCCCGCCGTGCGCATGCAGGGTGTCGGCCAGCAGCTTGGTCACGCGCTCGCATTGGGCAACAAACACCTCGTTGGCGAGATCGGCCGGCTTGAGCACGTTGATGTGCAGATTACCGTCGCCGATATGGCCGAACCACACCACGTCGAACTGCGGGTACTCGCGCGCCAGCAGCGCTTGCGCCGCCTCGAGGAAGGCCGGCATCGCCGAGATCCGCACCGAGACATCGTTCTTGTAGGGCACGTGTGGTGCCAGGCTTTCGGTGATGCCCTCGCGCAGCCGCCACAGCTGCGCGGCCTGCGCCTCGCTCTGGCCGATCACGCCATCCTCGACCCAGCCCTGCTCGACGCAATGCTCGAACGCCGACAGCATCGCGACCTCGCCGGCGTCGCCCTCGCAGGCGAATTCGGCGACGACGTAGAACGGATGCGAGGCCTCGAACGGCGCCTGCGCGCCGTGCGCGACCACATGATGCAGCGCGCGATCGGTGAAGAACTCGAAGGCCTCCAGAGCCAGCCGCGCGCGCAACGCCTGGAACACCTGCATCAGACCTTCGAAGGACGGCAGCGCCAGCAGCAGGGTCCGCGTGGCCGGTGGCGGCGCGGTCAGCTTCAGGCTGGCCTCGACGATGATGCCCAGCGTGCCTTCCGAGGCGATGGCCAGATGCCGCAGGTCGTAGCCGCTGGAGTTCTTGACCAGCCCGCGGCCGAGATCGAGCAATTCGCCGGTGCCGGTCACCAGTTTGAGGCCGGCGATCCACTCGCGGGTGTTGCCGTAGCGCAGCACCCGGATGCCGCCGGCATTGGTCGCGATGTTGCCGCCGATCGTGCACGAGCCGCGCGCGGCGAAATCGACCGGATACGCCAACCCGTGTCCGCGCGCCGCCTCCTGCACCGCTTCGAGCGCGATGCCCGGCTGCACCGTCAGGATCCGGTCCACCGGGTCGAAGTCCAGCACCCGGTTCATCCGCTGCAGGCTCAGCACCAGTTCGCCGTGGGCGGCGACCGCGCCGCCCGACAGCCCGGTCCGGCCGCCCGAGGGCACGATCGAAACCCCTTCGGCGCGCGCCCAGTGCACCGTCGCTTGGACCTCGGCGATATCGGCCGGCAGCGCCACCGCCAACGGCGCCGGCGTCCAGCGCCGCGTCCAGTCGACGCCGAAATAGGCCAGATCGGCCGGATCGGTCCGCACCTGCAGGGTCGGGACGGCGGCTTGCAAGCGGGCGATGCGGGCATCGGACATGGGATAAGGCGTCGCGGCACGGCGGGCCAGCCTGCCAGCCGCGCCCGCAGGCGTCCAGCGTCCGCGTGGCCTTGGCCCAGAGCCGAATCGGACGCGCATGCCTCCCGGACGCGACGCCGTCTGCTGCGCTGCAACAGCGGCGGCCTTCTGGCACCATGATGCGCTCCTCCCGACCGGCGGCCGCAGCCTCGATGAAGACCTCGTTCCCCCGCGCGGACATCCGCGTCCTGCTGCTCGAAGGCGTCAGCCAGAGCGCCGTCGACACCTTCAAGGCCGCCGGCTACACGCAGATCGAGGTGCATCCTAAGTCGCTGCCCGAGGACCAGTTGCTGGCCAAGATTGCCGATGCGCACATCGTCGGCATCCGCTCGCGCACCCAGCTCAGCGCCGAGGTCATCGCCCACGCGCGCCGGCTGCTCGCGGTCGGCTGCTTCTGCATCGGCACCAATCAGGTCGACCTGGAAGCGGCCGAACTGGCCGGCATTCCGGTGTTCAACGCGCCCTACTCCAACACCCGCAGCGTCGCCGAACTGGTGGTCGCCGAGGCGATCATGTTGCTGCGCGGCATCCCGCAGAAGAACGCGCAATGCCATCGCGGCGGCTGGAGCAAGTCCGCGCTGGGCAGCCACGAGGCACGCGGCAAGACCCTGGGCATCGTCGGCTACGGGCACATTGGCACTCAGGTCGGCGTGCTCGCCGAATCGCTGGGCATGCAGGTGCTGTTCCACGACATCGAGACCAAGCTCTCGCTCGGCAATGCCCGCAGTGCAACCGGCCTGGACGACTTGCTCGCGCGCAGCGACGTGGTGACCCTGCACGTGCCCGAAACCCCGGCGACCAAGCTGATGTTCGGTGCCGCGGAGCTCGCCGCGATGAAGCCCGGCGCGCATCTGATCAATGCCTCGCGCGGTACCGTGGTCGACATCGACGCGCTCGACGCCGCACTGCGCACCGGGCATGTCGGCGGCGCGGCGATCGATGTGTTCCCCATCGAGCCCAAGGGCAACGACGACCTGTTCGAATCGCCGCTGGCCGCGCACGACAACGTGCTGCTGACCCCGCACGTGGGCGGCAGCACGCTCGAGGCGCAGGACAACATCGGCATCGAGGTCGCCGCCAAACTCGTGCGCTACAGCGACAACGGCAGCACCCTGTCGGCGGTCAATTTCCCCGAGGTCACGCTGCCCGAGCACGTCGGCAGCCACCGTATCCTGCACCTGCACCGCAACGTGCCCGGCGTGCTGGTGAAGATCAACGAGGTGTTCTCGCGCGAAGCGATCAACATCGACGGCCAGTACCTGCGCACCACCGCGAACGTGGGCTATGTGGTCATCGACGTCGGCGCGACCCGCGACCAGGCCGAGCACCTGCGCAGCGAACTGTCGAAGATCGACGGCACCCTGCGCACGCGGGTGCTGTACTAGGCCATCGGGATCGAGGCGTCGGGCCGACGGATCGCCGCGATGCTCAGCCGGCGGATGTCCTCTGCCCTGCCAGGCACTTGAGCGCCATGCGGCGCAAGGACGCGTCGTATTCGCTGCCTTCGGCCACGTCCGCAAGTGCGCGCCACGCGAGCGCGTGGGATTCGGCACTGACGGCAAAGCGCTCGTCTGCGCCGGCACGCACGAGATAGCGCACATCGTAATGCCAGTGCGCGGGCACGCCCTTGTGCTCGGGGATCCAGTGCCGGTCGAGATCGAAGATCGCCGGCAGCACCACTACGCCCTGCAGGCCGGTTTCCTCCTCGGTCTCGCGCAGCGCCACGCCCGCCAAGTCGATGTCGCCATCGGCATGGCCGCCCGGCTGCAGCCACAGATTCAGCTTGCGGTGGTGGGTCAGCAAGGTGCGCTGGCCGTCGGCCGAGACCACCAGCGCCGAGGCGGTGAAATGGCCTGCGAGGCGTTCGCGCACGAATGGATCGAGCGGATCGTCGAGCAGCGCAACGAACTCGGCGACGGTGGCGTGTTCATCGGGATGCCGCGCTGCGTAATCGGCGAAGGCGGCGGCCAGCGCCGGCGCGCGCGAAGGGCGGGAATCGGACATGCGGTACGGACCTGGAGCAGCGTGAGGACGCGCAGCATCGGTGCTCGGCCGCGCGGCTGCAAGGTGGCCGGCACCCCAACGCGAGCTGCGCTCGGCTTGACCGCGCCCCGCCCCCGCACCGAAAATTATCTCTGTATCGCGATATGGAGATATTCATGGACCTGGAAGCCTGGTCGGCGCGGCTCAAGACCCTCGCCGACCCGACCCGCGTCCGGCTGCTGGCGCTGCTCGAAGTCGAGGAACTGACGGTGGCCGAGCTGTCGTCGATCACCCGACTGGCGCAGCCGCGCGTCTCCACGCACTTGGCGCGCCTCAAGGAAGCTGGCCTGGTCCGCGATCGCCGCGCTGGCGTGTCGGCCTACTACCGGTTCGACGACGCCGCACTCGACCCGGCGCAGCGCGCCTTGTGGCAGGCGCTGAGCACCGGCAGCGACGATCCGCTGCTGCGCCAGGACGCCGAGCGCATCCCGTCCGTGCTGGCAATGCGCGCCGCCGACCAGAACTGGGCCGACAGTGTGGCCGGCGACATGGAACGGCACTACTCGCCCGGGCGGACCTGGGAAGCGCTGGCGCGTTCGGCGCTGCCGCTGCTCGAGACCGGCGACGTGCTCGACATCGCTTCGGGCGATGGGGTGCTGGCCGAGCTGCTGGCGCCGCACGCCCATCGCTATGTCTGCCTCGATGCGAGTGCGCGCGTGGTCGCCGCGTCGGCCGAACGCCTCAAGCGCTTCCGCAACGTCGAAGTCCGCGAAGGCGACATGCATGCGCTGCCGTTCGAGGACGCCAGCTTCGACCTCGTCGTGCTGATGCACGCGCTGACCTATGCCACGCGGCCCGCACAGGCGGTCACCGAAGCCGCGCGGGTGCTGCGCCCGGGGGGGCGGCTGCTGCTGTCGAGCCTGGACAGGCACGGCCACGAGGCGGTCGTGCAGGCCTACGGCCACGCCAACCTGGGCTTCCCGGACAAGGAACTGCGCCGCTTCGTCACCAAGGCCGGGCTGGAGATCCACAGCGCCGAGACGGTGACGCGCGAGAAGCGGCCGCCGCACTTCCAGGTGATCTCGATCATCGCGAGAAGGCCGTGACCTGGCTGCATCCCGACCGCGTCGCCGCACTCGAGGCCGCGCTCGCGCAGCGCATCCTGGTGCTCGACGGCGGCATGGGCACGATGATCCAGCAGCACGGACTGACCGAGGCCGATTACCGCGGCACGCGCTTTGCCGACGGCTTCGACGCGCTGCACGCCGTTGATGGCCATGGCCACGGCGCCGGTTGCGGCTGCGAGGCTGCCGACCAGCGCGGCAACAACGATCTGCTCACGCTGACCCGCCCCGACCTCATTGGCGGCATCCACGCCGCCTATCTCGAGGCCGGCGCCGACATCGTCGAGACCAATACCTTCAACTCGACCGCGGTGTCGCTGACCGACTACCGCTTGCAGCACCTGGCGCGCGAACTCAATCGTGAGGGCGCCGCGCTCGCGCGCGCGGCCTGCGATGCCGCGCAGGCGCGCACGCCCGGGCAGCCGCGCTTCGTCGCCGGCATCCTCGGCCCGACCAGCCGCACCGCGTCGATCAGCCCCGACGTCAACGATCCGGGCTTCCGCGCGGTGACATTCGAGGACCTGGTACACATCTACCGCGATGCCGCCCACGGCCTGATCGAGGGCGGCGCCGACGTGCTGATGGTCGAGACGGTGTTCGACACCCTCAATGCCAAGGCCGCGCTATTCGCGGTGGAGACGGTGTTCGACGATCTCGGCGGCCGGGTGCCGGTGATGATCTCGGGCACGATCACCGACGCCTCGGGGCGCACGCTGTCGGGACAGACCGCCGAAGCGTTCTGGTACTCGCTGCGCCATGCGCGGCCGCTGTCGATCGGGCTCAACTGCGCGCTTGGCGCCAAGGACCTGCGCCCGCACGTCGACACCCTGGCGCAGATTGCCGAGGTCCATGTGTCCTGCCATCCCAACGCCGGGCTGCCCAATGCCTTCGGCGGTTACGACGAAACGCCCGAGGACATGGCCGCGACGCTGCGCGAATTCGCGACCGCCGGACTGCTCAACATCGTCGGCGGCTGCTGCGGTACCACGCCCGCGCACATCCGCGCGATCGCCGACGCGGTGCGCGATGTCGCGCCGCGCACGCCGGTCGACCATCGGGCCAATGCCGCATGAGCACACCTGCAGGCCAGCCTTCCGCGCCGCGTTTTACCCGTCTGTCGGGCCTCGAGCCGCTGGTGATCACCCCGGAGTTGCTGTTCGTCAACGTCGGCGAACGCACCAACGTCACCGGCTCGGCCGCGTTCCGCAAGCTGATCCGCGAGGACCGCTACGCCGAGGCGGTGGAGGTCGCACGTCAGCAGGTCGAGGGCGGCGCGCAGATCCTCGACGTCAACATGGACGAGGGCATGCTCGATTCGGAACGGGCGATGACCACGTTCCTGAATCTGATCGCTGCCGAACCCGACATCGCACGCATCCCGGTGATGGTCGACTCGTCGAAGTGGAGCGTGATCGAGGCCGGCCTGCGCTGCCTGCAGGGCAAGGGTGTGGTCAACTCGATCTCGCTCAAGGAGGGTGAGGCGACGTTCCTTGACCAGGCGCGCAAGGTGCTGCGCTATGGCGCGGCGGTCGTGGTCATGGCCTTCGACGAGGCCGGTCAGGCCGATACCCGTGCGCGCAAGGTCGAGATCTGCACCCGCGCCTACCGGTTGTTGACCGAGGTCGTGGGCTTTCCGCCCGAGGACATCGTGTTCGATCCGAACATCTTCGCGATCGCCACCGGCATCCCCGAGCACGACAACTACGCGGTCGATTTCATCGAGGCCACGCGCGAGATCCGCGCCACGCTGCCGCATTGCCACGTCTCAGGCGGCGTGTCGAACGTCTCATTCTCGTTCCGCGGCAACGAGGTCGTGCGCCAGGCGATCCACGCGGTGTTCCTGTACCACGCGATCGCGGCCGGCATGGATATGGGCATCGTCAACGCCGGCGCGATGCCGATCGTCGACGAACTCGATCCCGAACTGCGCGCGTGCGTCGAGGATGTCGTGCTCAATCGCCGCCCCGACGCGACCGAGCGGCTGCTCGAGCTGGCCGAGCGCTACAAGGGCCGCAAGGGCGCGGCCAAGACCGAGACGCTGGCCTGGCGCGAAGCACCGGTCCAGCAACGCCTGACCCATGCCTTGGTCCACGGCATCGACCAGTACGTCGACGCCGACACCGAGGAAGCGCGGCTGCAGTTCGCGCGGCCGCTAGAGGTCATCGAAGGACCGCTGATGGCCGGCATGAACGTCGTCGGCGACCTGTTCGGCGCCGGCAAGATGTTCCTGCCGCAGGTGGTCAAGTCCGCCCGCGTGATGAAGAAGGCGGTCGCCTGGCTGCTGCCGCACATCGAGGCCGAGAAGGCGCGCACCGGCGATGCCGGCAAATCCAATGGCCGTATCGTGATCGCGACGGTCAAGGGCGATGTGCACGACATCGGCAAGAACATCGTCGGCGTAGTGCTGGCCTGCAACAACTTCGAGGTCGTCGACCTGGGGGTGATGGTGCCGGCGCAGACGATCCTCGACAAAGCCCGCGAGGTGCAGGCCGACGTCATCGGTCTGTCGGGGCTGATCACCCCGTCGCTGGAAGAGATGAGCCACGTCGCGCGCGAGATGAAGCGTCAGGGCTTTGTGCTTCCGTTGCTGATCGGCGGCGCGACCACCTCGCGCGCGCACACCGCGCTGAAGATTGCGCCGCACTATGGCGCGCCGACCGTCTGGGTCAAGGACGCCTCGCGCGCCGTCGGTGTGGTGCAGTCGCTGATCAGCCCCGAGCTGCGGCCCGCCTTTGTCGCCGCCAACGATGCCGACTACGCCGAGATCCGCGCGCGCCATGCCAATCGCGGCGACGCCAAACGGCTGGTCGCACTGGACAAGGCGCGTGCCCAGGCCTTCGACGGCGGCTGGGAGACCTATGTGCCGCCAACGCCGCGCCGGCCCGGGCTGCACGTGTTCGACGACTACCCGCTCGACGACCTGCTGCCGGTCATCGACTGGACCCCCTTCTTCAATGCCTGGGAGTTGTTCGGCAAGTACCCGGCGATTTTGACCGACGACGTCGTCGGCGCGCAGGCCAGCGAGCTGTTCGGCGATGCGCAGGCGATGCTGCGCCGGATCGTCGAGGAGAAATGGCTCACCGCCAAGGCGGTGTTCGGGCTGTGGCCGGCGACCCGTGTCGGCGACGATGTCGACGTTGTCGTTTCCGAGCGCGAGCGCGTCCGCCTGCACTTCCTGCGCCAGCAGGTCGACAAGCCGGTCGAGCGGCCGGACTTCTGCCTGGCCGACTTCATCGCGCCGGCCGACAGCGGCGTGCAGGACTGGATCGGAGCGTTCGCGGTCACGGCCGGCATCGGGATCGAACCGCACGTCGCGCGCTTCGAGGCCGCACACGACGACTACAACGCGATTCTGCTCAAGGCGCTGGCCGACCGTCTGGCCGAAGCGCTGGCCGAACGCCTGCACCAGCGTGTGCGCACCGAGTACTGGGGCTACGTGGCCGACGAAGCGCTCGACAACGAGGCGCTGATTGGCGAGCAGTACCGTGGCATCCGCCCTGCCCCCGGCTACCCGGCCTGCCCCGAGCACAGCGAGAAGCGCACGTTGTTCGACCTGCTCGGCGCAGAAGCCAACGCCGGCATGACGCTGACCGAGAGCTTCGCGATGCTGCCCACCGCGGCGGTGTCGGGCTACTACTTCAGCCATCCCCGCAGCCAGTACTTCGTCGTCGGCCGGGTCTCGAAGGAACAGGTGCAGGACTACGCCAAACGCAAGGGCGTGCCGCTGGCGCAGGCCGAACGCTGGCTGGCCTCGAACCTGGACTACGACCCCGAGTGAGCCCTCGGATTGCGCGGGCGGCTGCGCATGACCGTCACGAATGCCCCGCTATCCTCGGCGCCTGCTTCGCGCTGAGGATCCCACCATGCTTCGACGCCGCGCCGCCGGCGCCCTGATGCTGGCCGCGATCGCTGGCCTGACCGCCGCCTGCAGCCCCGCCACCGGCCCATCTGCGACCACGCAGGCCGATGCGCCGCCCTCGCCCCCGCCGATCATCATCGAGCATGCCCGGGTATTCGACGGCGAGCGCGACCTGGGCGAAGTCACCCTGGTGATCCGCGATGGCCTGATCGCGCGCGTCGCGCAGCCTGGGGCCGACGACCTGCCCGCCGAGGCCGAGCGCATCGACTACCGCGGCCGCTTCATCGTGCCGGGCCTGGTCAACGCGCACGCGCATGTCGGCAACACCGAGGGCACCGCCCACGGCGACCGCTTCTACACCCGCGCGCACGTCGTGCGCGACCTGCGCCAGTTCCAGGCCTACGGGGTCACCACGGTGATGTCGCTGGGCATGAACGGCGCGGCCTTTGGCGACATCCGCAGTGCCGTGACCGGTGATCCGTCGCTGGGCGCGCAACTGCTGGGCGCCGGCGGCGGCATCGGTGCGCCCGGCGGCGCGCCGCCCGCTGCGAACATGGGCCTGGCACACGATCCAGTGGCGCGCCCGGCGACCGCCGACGCGGCCCGCGCCGCGGTCCGCGCGCAGGCGGAATCCGGCGTCGACATCGTTAAGCTGTGGGTCGATGCCCTCGGCGGTCAGGCGCCGCCGATGGCGCCCGAGGTCTATCGCGCCACCATCGACGAGGCCCATCGCCAGAAGCTGCTCGCAGCGGCGCATATCCACGATCTCGCACCAGCCACCGACCTCGTGGCCAGCGGCCTGGACATCGTCGCCCACGGCGTGCGCGACCGGCCGGTCGACCCGGCGTTCGTCGCCGCGCTGCGCACCTCGAATGCCGGCTACATCGCGACGCTGCAGATCGACGAGGCGAACTACATCTACGCCGAGCACCCCGAGTGGCTGGAGACACCCTTCCTGCGCAACGCGCTGCCCGAGGCGGTCCGCGCGCAGTGGTCCGACCCGCAGTGGCGCGCCGACACGCTGCGCGATCCGCAGACCACGAAGGCCCGCGCCGCGCTCGCCACCAACCTGCGCAATCTGTCGACGCTGCGCGAGGCCGGCGTCCGGATCGGCTTCGGCACCGATGCCGGCGCACTGCCGCGCCGCGTACCGGGCTTCGCCGAGCATCGCGAACTCGAACTGATGATGCAGGCCGGCTTCAGCCCGCAGCAGGCGCTGACCGTGGCCACCCGTGATTCGGCGCACCTGCTGCGTCTGGACGACCGCGGTCTGTTGCAGCCGGGCCGGCGTGCGGACTTCATCGTGGTCGCCGCCGACCCGCTGACAGACATCCGCAATCTGCGCACGATTGAAGCGGTCTGGCAGGCCGGGCGCAGGGTCGCGGGCCCGGTTGCCGAGTACCGCGCGCCTTGAGCCACGCCAGAACCGGGGTCAGAGTCGGGTCTTCACGCAGAATCTTCGTGTGGCACCGTGCGCTCGATCGCTGTGGGCACCACGTAGTCGACCGCCCCGTCCCGCGCCGTCAGCGGAACCCGACCGCCACGCCGAAGCCGCCCTGCCAGTCGGGCGCATCCCCACCGACGCCGCGTAACAGCGACAGGTCGAACTGCACCTGGGGCTGCGGACGCCACGTCAGGCCACTGCCGACCACCGTGCCGGCCTGCGACCCACCGCCGACGCCGGCCTCGACATAGCCGGCGATCGTGCCGGCCTCGAACAGGTCCAGGCTCGGCGCGACCTGCCAGCCGCTGCCGTCGTCGTCGTGCTGATAGCCGGCAAACAGCGCGTAGCCGCGCCCGCCTTCGGTCTCGCCCTCAACCGACGCGCCGAGGCTGCGCAGGTGGGTGTCAGGACGCAGCCCACGCGATCCGGTCGCCAGGCCGTAACGCGCCAGCAGCGCCCAATCGAGCGCGCCGGCGCTGGGCAATGCCCACTTCAGGCCGACACTACTGTCGCCCGCACCCTCGGCCACCTGCCGTGCGCCACCGGCATCGCGCGTCGACGTGCGCTGCCACGGCGTCGCCGACAGCTGCACTTCCAAAGATGCCCCAGGCCCACGCGCAACGCACTGCCCGCGGTCGCCTCAAGGGTGCGCACGCCGTTGTCGCGATTGCGCTCGAAGTCGGGCAAGCCCTGTTCCCAAGCCACCTGCCCGGGCGCGAGCACGGATGCGGAGAACCCGATCCCCGGCCGGTCGAATGCGATCTCCTGCGCACAAGCGGCGCCGACCGGCAGCACAGCGAGGCACAGCCCGAGAGCGCGCATGGTCACCAGACCAAGTCGTCGGGGACTTGGTACTGGGGATCGCTGTAGGGGTCGTCGCCCGCCGGTGCGGACGGGTCCACTTTCAGCGCGACCGCCTGTGCGAAGATCGTCTCGGCCTCGGCCAGCACCGCTGCGGTGACCAGCAGGTACCGGCCGTTGACCTGCACCACACCGAGCTCGCCGGCATTGAGCGCGCGCAGTTGTTCGGCATCGACATGGATGCGCTTGATCTTGCCGCCGTACTCGAAATGCCGGGCGATGTCGGCATCGGCGCGGTTGAGCGCCTTGTCCTTGACGAACGCTTCCAGCTTGGCGCGTGCCTCGCGGCGCAGCCGCGCCTCTTCCTGCCGCTGGCGTTCGGCCTCGATACGCTCGTCCTTCTCGCGCTGGGCGCGGATCGCATAGGCCTTGGCCAGGTCGATGTCCTCGCGCGGCGGGCGCGGCTTGCGCGGGCCTTGCGCATCGCGTCGGCCGGGCGGACGCGACGGTCCGTCCTGGCGCGCGCCGTCGGCGCGCTTGCCGCCACCGCGGCGCTCGTCCGGACGTCCCCGGCGCTCGTCGCGACGCGGTGACGGCTTGGCCGGTTTGGCCGGCGCCTTGAAGCCCAGACCGAGCAACTGGTCGCGCAGGGTATCGCTCATGGAGGAAGGACCTCGCCGGGAACAGGAACAGAAACAGGTACGGTGCACACGCTGGACAACGCAACAGCGGCGGCGGATGCCGACCGGGCAGACAGGCCCGGCACTGGGCTTTCGATCATGCGAACACGTCAGTAATGCGGCGGGGGCGGCTCCTGCCCCGGGTCCGGAAACTGCACCGTGCGCGCCTGGCGCAGGTCGTCCATGACCCGGCGCAGCAGGCCGGTCTGGGCCACGAGCTCGAGCCGTGCAGCGGTCAGCGCGTCGTTGAGCTCGGAGATCGTGTGCTCCTGGAACGCCAGCCGCGTCTCGAGCTCGGTCACCCGCTGCTCGAGCGCCGCATGGGCGTCGGCATCGATGAGGGCAGCGGTCATCGCGCGGCATCCCCACCGTCGCGACGCGGCGATGCGCGCCGCGACGGTGCGTGGATCACTTGACGATGTCCTGCAGCTCGACCTCGAAGACCAGTGCCTGGTTCGGGCCGATCGGGCCGGTGCCCATCTCGCCATAGCCCAGCTTGGCCGGGATCCACAGCTCGTACTTGCTTCCGACCGGCATCAGCTGCAGGCCTTCCTGCCAGCCCGGGACCACTTGGCCGAGCGCGAACTGCGCCGGCTCGCCACGGTCGTAGGAGCTGTCGAAGGTCTCGCCGTTGAGCAGCGTGCCCTTGTAGTGCACGCGCACGGTGTCGTTGGGACCGGGCTTGGCACCGGTGCCCTGGGTGACGACGCGGTACTGCAGACCCGAGGCCGTGGTCTGCACGCCTTCGCGCTTGGCGTTCTCGGCGAAGAACTTCTCGGCCTCGGCGGCGTTGGTCTTGGCCTTCTCCTGCATCTCGGCGAGCTGCTTGGCCTGCATGCGTTCACCGAAGGACTGCATCACCTTCATCGCCTGCTCGTCGCTGATCTCGATGGCCTTGTCGTCGAGCGTCTCGGCGATCGCGCGCTGCAGGGTCTTGAGGTCGATCTCGTCCTTGACCTGCTTGAGCGACTCGCCCATCTGGTTGCCGATGATGTAGCTCACCTGCTCACGCTCGGTCTTGAGGCCGGCGATCTCGGTGCCGCTGGCCGCTTCGCCGCCGGCATCGGCGGTGCCCTGGACCGGTTTGCCGGTCTCCTTGTCGATCGGCTTGCAGGCGATCATCGCCAGCGGCAGCACGGCCACCAGGCCGACGAGGGCGATACGCGATGTGGTCTTCATCTTGGGAAGGACTCCAGGGAAAAAGGATTGCGGAATTGCGCGTGAGCGGCAGCGTGGCGCCGCGGGAATGGAAACGCGATCAGAGAATGTCGATCAGTTCGACGTCGAACACCAGCGTGGCGTTGGGCGGAATGTTGGGCGGGCTGCCCTTGGGACCGTAGGCCAGGTCTCCCGGGATCCAGAACCGGTACTTGCCGCCGATCGGCATCAGCTGCAGACCCTCGGTCCAGCCGGCAATGACCTGGTCCAGGCCGAACACCGCAGGCGCACCGCGTCCATAGGAACTGTCGAACTCGGTACCGTCGAGCAGCGTGCCGCGGTAATGCACGCGGACACGATCGCCCGCGCGCGGGCGCGGCCCCTGTCCTTGCCGCTCGACGCTGTACTGGATGCCCGATGCGGTGGCGAACACACCCGGCTTGCCGCGATTGCCGGCCATGAACTCCGCACCGGCGCGGCGATTGGCCTCGGCGGCGTTGGCGGCCCGCGCCTGGGTGCGGCCGGCCATCGCTTCGCGGATCTGCGCGATACGCGCCTCGTCGAGTGTCGGCGGCTGGCCGGCGATGGTGTCGGCGACCGCACGCACCAGCGGCGCGACCTCGATCTCGCCCTTGAGCGGCGCGAGCGATCGGGCGATATCCACGGCCACCATCTGGCTCACCTTGGTCGTGTCGACCGCAGGCGGCTCGCTGCCCGGCGGCAGGCCCGGTACCGGACGGCCGCTGCGCGCGGCGATGCGCTGCCCCAGCGCCACGCCAAGCTGACGGGTCTCCTCGGGCGACAGCGACGGCGGCTTACCGTCGAGCGCGCTCGCAAGCGCCTGCTCGAAGGCGCGCATGTCCAGATCCGCGCCCACCTGGCCCAACGAGCGGCCGACATCCAGGCCGACCACATAACTGGTCTGCGCGCGATCGGCAGACGGCTCGGCGGCGCCGGCCTGGGCACCGACGGCGATCAGCAGCGCCACGACACCGGCGCGCATCAGATTGGACATCCGTAGGGTCTCCTGCCCGGTTTGGGCGATGCAGCCGATTATTGTCGCGGCCAGCGCGGCGCGGAGCAATCGCGACCGGCCGCGACTTAGATGCGCTTCAGCGCGCGGATGGGCGCGGCGCCTGCAGCGCGCGCTCGATGGCGGCGACGATCTGCGGATCGTCAGGCTTGGTCCGACTGCCCCATTGCGCCAGCACCCGGCCATCGCGCCCGACCAGATACTTGTGGAAGTTCCACTGCGGCGCCTGCCCGGTCGCCGTCGCCAACTGCCGGTACAGCGGCACCGCGTCCGGCCCGACCACGTGCACCTTCTGGAACATCGGGAACTTCACCCCGTAGGTCAGTGTGCAGAACTCCTGGATCGCCTGCTCGTCCTCGAACTCCTGTTCCTTGAAATCGCCCGACGGAAAGCCCAGCACCGCAAACCCCTGCGCGCGATACCGCGCATGCAGGCCTTCGAGCGCCTCGAACTGCGGTGTGAAGCCGCACTTGCTGGCGGTGTTGACGATCAGCAGCACATCGCCGCCGTAGGTTCGCCGCAGGTCGACCGGCTCGCGTCCGGCCAACGGACGGAAGCTGTGACCGAGCACGTCGGACGCGCCCGGCGCCGATTGTGCGATCGCCATCGAGACGGCCAGCAGGCCCGCCGCACAGGTCGCCAGGATCAGGGGCAGGTGGATCTTCCGCATCGCGCACTCCTATGAAGGCGCCGGCCTTCGTATGCCATCAGTTGGGTGGACGTCCGCGCCGCGAGGCATTGACACCCCCTGCCGTGGTGTTATAGTTGCCTACAACACCTACCCACCAGAGCAGGACGGTCCCATGACCCGCAGGCTCCAGATCCCGATCATCGCATGTGGCGTTTCCGCTGCGGCCCTGTGCGCCGCGCTGCTGGCCACCGCCCCCTTGCTGTCGGCTGACCGCGATGCCACCGCCGTCGCAAGCGGACTTCAGGTCGCGACCACGACCGCCGCCCGCGACGTCGCCATCGGCGATGCCGAACCGCAGGACGCGGCGCCGCGCAGCCGCAGCCGGCGTAGCCGCAGCGCGATCGCGATGCCCTACTTCTCATTCGCCCGGGGCGCCGGTGGGAGAGGCTGACATGGCCAATATCGAATGGAGCGACGGCGCCCCGATCTACCGGCAACTCAAGGAGCGGGTGATCGCGATGATGCTCGACGGCGTGCTCAAGCCCGGCGACGCGCTGCCCTCGGTGCGCCAGGTCGCCGCCGAATACCAGCTCAACCCGATCACCGTCTCGCGCGCCTATCAGGAACTGGCCGACGAGGCGCTGGTCGAGAAGCGCCGCGGCCTGGGCATGTTCGTGACCGAGGAAGCCTCCCGCAAGCTGCGCACCAGCGAGCGCGAGCGGTTCCTGCACGAGGAATGGCCGCTGGTCGTGGAACGGATCGAACGCCTGGGGCTGTCGGCCCGGGATCTGCTGCAATCCATCGGCAATGGAGCCAATGCATGAACGCCGTGCTCGACGCCCCGGTCATCTCCGCGCGCAACCTCGACAAGACCTACAAGGGCACACGCGCCCTGGCCGGTGCCACTTTCCAGATTCCCGCCGGCCGCATCGTCGGCCTGATCGGCCCCAACGGTGCCGGCAAGACCACCGCGCTCAAGGCGCTCCTCGGCCTGATCCGCTGTGATGGCGACCTGTCGGTGCTGGGCCGCGACCCGCGCCGCGAGCGCGACGCCCTGATGAACGATGTGTGCTTCATCGCCGACGTCGCGGTGCTGCCGCGCTGGATGCGGGTCCGCGATGCGATCGACTTCGTCGAGGGCGTGCACCCACGTTTTGATCGCGCGCGCTGCGAGCGCTTCCTGGCCAACACGAAACTGCGCCCCAAACAACGCGTGCGCGAAATGTCCAAGGGCATGATCGTGCAGTTGCACTTGGCGCTGGTGATGGCGATCGACGCCCGGCTGCTGGTGCTCGACGAGCCCACACTCGGCCTGGACATCCTCTACCGCAAGCAGTTCTACCAGCGCCTGTTGGAGGACTATTTCGACGAACAGAAGACCATCGTCGTCACCACTCACCAGGTCGAGGAGATCGAACACATCCTCACCGACGTGCTGTTCATCCGCGACGGCCGGATCGTGCTCGACGCGCCGATGGACGATGTCGCCGAACGCTTCGTCGAGGTCCTGGTCGAGGCCGACCAGCTCGAGGCCGCCCGCGCCCATCGCCCGATCGACGAGCGCGCCCTGCCATTCGGCAAGACCGTGATGCTGTTCGACAACGTGCCCGTCGCCGCCCTGGCGGCCTATGGCGAGACCCGCACGCCCGGTCTGGCGGATCTGTTCGTGGCCACGATGAAGGGAGCCTACGCATGAATGCCACCGTCGAAACCGTCACCGCGCCCGCACCTGCGCGCACGCCGCCGCATGCCACGCACCGGTTCCGGCTGCTGCTGCGCCGCGAATACTGGGAGCACCGCGGCGGCATGCTGTGGGCGCCGCTGATCGCAGGCGGCCTGTCGCTGCTGCTGTCGGTGGGTCTGCTGATCACGATGATCTTCGTCGCGCGCCGTCAGATCGCCAACGGCTCGCGGATCGAATACGAGGGCGTCACCATCAACGGACTGGACCTGGGCACACTGGTCAGCCAGCTCAACGGCGACGATCTGCGCGGACTCGCCGATGGCCTCTACGCCACGCTGCTGATGTCGGCCGCTTGGCCGTACATGGTGATGATCTTCGTCGCGTTCTTCTATTGTCTGGGCGCGCTCTACGATGAACGTCGCGACCGCAGCGTGTTGTTCTGGAAGTCGTTGCCGGTGTCGGACACCGCGACCGTGCTGTCGAAGGTCGTGACCGCCGCCTTTGTGATCCCGGCAATCTCGACCGCGATCGCCATCGTCGTGATGCTGCTGTTCCTGACCGCGCTGAGCGTGGCCGCGGCAGCGCATGGCGCCAATCCGCTGCCGCTGCTGTGGGGCAACGGCATGGCCTTCCTGCTTGCCGCGCAGTTGGTCGCCGCGATCCCGGTCTACGCCGCGTGGGCGCTGCCGACCATCGGCTGGCTGCTGCTGTGCTCGGCCTGGGCGCGCAGCAAGCCCTTCCTGTGGGCGGTGCTGCTGCCGCTGGCCGTCGGCGCCGCCGCGTCGATGACCGGGCTGCTGCAGGTGGTGGGCCTGGACCGCCACTGGCTGTGGGGCAACGTGATCGCACGGCTGCTGCTGGGCACCGTCCCGCTGACGGGCGCGGACCTGTCGTATCTGCAGCAAGCCGCGGACGGCGGCGAGCAGATCAGCAACCTGCTGAGCGTGACTGGGGTCTACACGAACTTCGCCACGCCCTCGATGTGGATCGGCATCGTGGCCGGCGTGCTGATGATCGCGCTGGCGATCCGGTTGCGCCGCTGGCGCGAGGAAGGCTGAGCCCGCGCTTCGAAACCCGCCATCACGACCGCAAGGAGCATCCGTTATGAAGTCTGCCGCCTTCTCCATCATCGCCGCGCTCGCCCTGGGCCTGTCGCCGGTCGCCTGGTCGGCACCACCGCAGGAAGGGGTGCGCAACGAAGTGCGCCGCGAACTCGCCGACGCGCGGCAGGAGATCCGCACCGAGCTCGCCAACGCACGCGCCGAACTCGAGACCGAGAACATCGACGTCGGCGACAGCCTCCAGTTCGGTCGCGACGGACGCCGCAAGCGCGACGGCGACGCCAAGCTGCCGCGCGCCGCGATCACGCCGCGCGGCGATTTCCTGGTCGATGGCCACCCCGTGGCCATCGACGCCCACCAACGTCAGCAACTGCTGGCCTACCGCGGCCTGGTCATCGAGGTCGCGCGCACCGGTATCGACATGGGCGAGGTCGCGGCGCTGGCGGCCGTGGACGCCGTGGACCGGGGCGTGTTCGGGCTCATGGTCAGCGCGATGACCGGCAGCCTGGAGCGCCGCATCGAGCGGAACGTACGCCAGATCGTGGAACCGGGCGCACTACAGATCTGCGCGCGCATGCCGGCGCTGCACGCGGCCGAGCAGCAACTGGCGGCCGACCTGCCGGCGTTCCGTCCCTATGCACGGCTGGAGGCCCGCGATACCGACACCTGCCGCGACGAGGTGCGACGCAGCTTCGCATCGCGCTGACCTATCCCTGAGGGACGCCTCGGCGCATGCTGCGACGCCCCCGCCCATCAGAACCGCCCGCGGCGCTCCTCTCACCGGTCCGGGCCAGCCAAAGGATGTTCGATGATGAAGTCGCCTTCGGGTTCCCGCGCGTCCGCCCTCGTCTTTCTCGCGACCATGCTCGCCGCGCCACTGGCCGCGCAGGCCGACGACCCGCCGCAGTGCCGCTACAGCCAGCCGCGCGAGTCGGCGCTGGACTTCAACGGCATCCGCGTGGTCCGCTTCGAGATCGGCAACAGCAAGCTGCGCATCGACGGCGCCAGCAGCCCTGATGCCACCCTGCGCGGCCGTGCCTGTGCCTCGAGCGAGTCGGCGCTGGCGTCGCTGACGCTCGATGCCAGCCGCGCCGGCGAGGTGCTGACGGTGGCGCTTGGACGCGCCTCCACGGGCGGCTTGTTCGGCAACCGCTATGCCTATCTGGACGTCACGGGCCAGGTGCCGGCCAACGTCCTGGTGCAGGTGGTCGTCGGTTCGGGCGATGCGTGGGTGACCGGGGTCGCGGCGGCCAGCGCGGATGTCGGTTCGGGCGACGCCGAACTGCGACGGGTCGCCGGCCGCACGACGGTCAAGGCCGGCTCGGGCGACGTTCTCGTCGAGGACGCAGGCGAGCTGAAGCTGCTGTCGGTGGGCTCTGGCGACATCGTGGCGCGTGGCATCCGCGACAGCGTCGAGGTCGGCAGCGTCGGCTCGGGGGATGTCGAGTTGCATCGGATCGGCGGCGACATCCGCATCGGCAGCATCGGCTCGGGCGACGTCGAGATCCGCGATACGTCGGGCAGTGTGCGCGTGGATTCGATCGGCTCGGGCGACCTGGATGCGCAACGCGTCTCCGGCGACCTGACCGTGTCGTCAAAGGGCAGTGGTGACGTCGTGGTGCGCGAGGTGCGCGGCACGGTCGATCTCCCCCGCACGCGCTGACGCTTTCGCCCTCGTCTATTCCAGGAGCCGGACCATGCCCCGCTTTCTTCACTCGCACGCTCTGCCCGTAGCACTGCTGCTCGCCTGCACCGCGGTACTTCCAGGCTGCGGCCACGATGCCCCCCCCGCGACAGATCAGACCGCGACCGACGCGACCACGCCGGACGCGGCCGACAACGGCTTCATCGCACGCACCACGCGGCGCGCACTCGACACAGCGCGCGCCAAACTGGCTGAGGGCAACATCGGTATCGGCGGCAAGGGCAGCGGGGGCGTCGATATCAACGGGGTCCGCGTCGGCGACAAGGACGGGCGGACCGCGCACCTGCCCAGGGCCGAGATCAGCCCCGCGGGCGACCTGTTGATCGCAGGCAAGCCTGTGGCCATCGACGCGGCCCAGCGCGAACTGCTGCTGGCACACCGCGCACATATCCTGGCGATCGTCGATGCCGGCATCGCGATTGGCATGCAGGGGGCGCGGCTCGGTGCGGACGCCGCCAAGGGCGCCATCACCAGCGTGCTGTCGGGCAATTCCGATGCCTTCGAGGCGCGCATGGAGGCAGAAGGCGCGCGCATCGAGGCCGAGGCACGCAAGCTCTGCGATCTGCTGCCGCCGTTGCTCCAATCCCAGCAGACGCTGGCGATCGCCCTGCCGGCGTTCCAACCCTACGCCACGATGACCGCCGCCGACATCGACGACTGCCGCAAGGACGTCGAAGACCACCACGGCGCGGCGGTGGAGGCCGCAGCCGGCGAGACGACCCCGTAGTAGTTGTGGTTCGGGTCACCGAGCCGATCCAAGGAAGGCGCGTCCCATGCATCCCGATATCCACCACCGCCTCGATGCGATCGAGCATCGCCATCGTCTCGCCGTACTCGGGTTGGGCGCCGTCTGCCTGCTGCTGGCGAGCGCCTGCATCGCGCTCTGGCTGCGGCCATCGATACCCCAGCTTCCGGACCGCTTGCGGCTGCGCGAACTGGTCGTCGTCGATCCGACGGGCGTCGAGCGCGTGCGCGTGTCCGGCGACCTGCCCGACGCCCTGATCGACGGCAAGCGCGTCGATCGCGGTAGCGCCGCGGCCGGCGTCATGCTTTACGACCGCAGCGGCCAGGAACGCGGCGGCTACGTGACCTGGGACGACGGCGATAATGTCGGCCTGACGCTCGACGGCCGCCAACGCCAGAGCGCACTGTTCGTTGCGGGGCCCGACGGCGCCGCCGCGCTACAGATCTGGCACGGCGGCCGGATGCTGGACCTGCGCGCGGATGCCGACGGCGCGCGCTTGAGCCAGTCGGTCGATGGCCGCGTGCAGGTGCAACTGCCGGAGGTCGCTGCATTGTCAGCATCGACCTGCACGCTGTTTCTCGGCGGCCTGGCCGAGGAAGTGCCCGGCGGCCTGCCGCCGGAGCAGGTGCGCAGCATTTGCGAGGGCCGTTTCAGCGAGACGGCCTGCACCGCGTGTCTGGGGCGCGACGACGCCCCCAGGTAGCGCGAACCGCCCCATTGGAAGGCGCGTCTACGACGTGCCCGTGCCCCCACCCGACGCGCTGCACGCGTCGACCTCCCCCGCGTTGCGGGGGAGGTGATCGCCGCCTGCGGGCGAGTGATCGCTGACCGTGCCGGACTACCCGCCGCCGCCCGCGCCCTCGTGGATGCCGCCCCGGGTCAGCGCGGCCGGATCGAGCAAGGCGCGCAGGTCGGCGGCCGACAGCCCGCTGTCCTCCAACGCCACATCGAGCACCGGCCGTTCTTCCTTGTAGGCACGCTTGGCGATCGCCGCCGCCTTCTCGTAGCCGATGATCGGATTGAGCGCGGTGACCAGGATCGGATTGCGCGCCAGCGCGGCATCGACATTGTCGCGGCGGACCTTGAGGCCGGCGATCGCCTGGTCGGCCAGCAGCCGCGACACGTTGGCCAGCAACTGGATGGACTCGAGCAGGTTGGCCGCGATCAGCGGCAGCGCGACGTTGAGCTGGAAGTTGCCGGTCTGCCCAGCGACCGTGATCGCGGTGTGGTGGCCGATGACCTGGGCGGCCGCCATGACCGTCGCCTCGGGAATCACCGGGTTCACCTTTCCTGGCATGATCGAACTGCCCGGCTGCAGTGCAGGCAGCTCGATCTCGCCCAGGCCGCCGAGCGGGCCGGAATTCATCCAGCGCAGGTCGTTGGCGATCTTGATCAGGGCAACGGCCAGCGCATTGAGCTGACCCGACAGTTCCACCGCATCGTCCTGGGCGGCGATGCCCTCGAACTTGTCGTCGGCCGATTCGAACCGGGTCCGGGTCAGGGTCGACAGCGCGCGCGCGACCTTGCGACCGAACTGCGGATGGGCATTGATGCCGGTGCCGATCGCGGTGCCGCCGATCGGCAGCCGGCGCAACCGCTTGAGGGTGTCGTCCAGCCGCGCCTGTGCGGAAGCCAGCTGCGAGGCCCAGGCCCCGAACTCCTGGCCGAAGGTCAGCGGCATCGCGTCCATCAGGTGCGTGCGCCCGGTCTTGACCACCGTCCGCAGCGACTTGGCACGGCGCTCGATCGTGCGTCGCAGGTGCTTGAGCGCCGGTTGCAGGTCCTCGACCACGGCCAGCTGCGCGGAGACGCGGATCGCGGTCGGCACGACATCGTTGGAACTCTGGCCGAGGTTGACGTGGTCGTTGGGGTGCACCGGGCGGCCGCCCCGCGAGGCCAGCGTCGCGATGACCTCGTTGGCGTTCATGTTCGACGAGGTGCCCGACCCGGTCTGATAGATATCGATCGGGAAGTGCGCGTCGTGCGCCCCGTCGGCGACCTCGAGCGCGGCGGCGCGGATCGCCTTGCCCAGCCGGCCCGGCAACAGATCCAGGCCGGTGTTGACGTCGGCGGCGGCGGCTTTGATCAAGCCCAGCGCGCGGATGAAGCCGCGCGGCATCGGCCGGCCCGAGACCGGGAAGTTCTGCACCGCGCGCTGGGTCTGGGCGCCCCACAAGGCGTCGGCGGGGACCTGCAGGTCGCCCATGCTGTCGTGTTCGATCCGGAACGCCGGGGCGTTCGCTGACGTGCTCATTCGTTCGGCTCCTTGGAGGGGAAGGGTCCGGCTGGCGTGGTCGCTGGCGGATGGGACGGTCCTGCGCAGGATACGCGAGCGCCATGCAGGCTAAAATGACGGCTTGTCCCGCCGCGCCCCCGCCCAATGACCGACTCCCGCACCGCCGACGCCGCCCTGCTCGCCCTGTCCCCGCTCGATGGCCGCTATGCCGGCAAGGTCGATGCGTTGCGGCCGATCTTCTCCGAGTACGGCCTGATCCGGGCGCGCGTGCGGGTCGAGATCGAGTGGCTGATCGCGCTGGGCGACGAGCCGGGCATCGCCGAGCTGCCGGCGTTCGACGCCGGCGCGCGCGCGACGCTGCACGCGCTGGCCGAGGACTTCTCGGTGGCCGATGCCGCACGCGTGAAGGAGATCGAGCGCACCACCAACCACGACGTCAAGGCGGTGGAGTACTTCATCAAGGAGCGGCTCAAGGACGATGCGGCGCTGGCGCCGGCGCTGGAGTTCGTGCATTTCGCCTGCACCAGCGAGGACATCAACAACCTCGCCTACGCGCTGATGCTCAGCAAGGCACGTCAGCACGTGCTGCTGCCCACACTCGACCGGCTGATCGCGACGCTGCGTGACATGGCGCATGCGCACGCGGCGTTGCCGCTGCTCTCGCGCACCCACGGCCAGACCGCCTCGCCGACCACCGTGGGCAAGGAACTGGCGAACGTCGTCGCCCGGCTGCAGCGCCAGGGCGAGCAGCTCGCGGCCGTGCCGCTGACCGGCAAGATCAACGGCGCGGTCGGCAACTACAACGCCCACGTCGCCGCCTATCCGGACATCGACTGGCCCGCGTTCTCGCGCCGCTTCGTCGAGTCCTTGGGTCTGGAGTTCAACCCCTACACCACCCAGATCGAGCCGCACGACTGCATCGCCGAGATCGCCGACGCGAGCCGCCGCATGGGTACGATCGGCATCGACCTGTGCCGCGACGTATGGGGTTACATTTCGCTGGGCTATTTCAAGCAGGCGCTCAAGGACGGTGAGATCGGCAGCTCGACGATGCCGCACAAGGTCAACCCGATCGACTTCGAGAACGCCGAGGGCAATTTCGGCATCGCCAATGCGCTGTTCGAGCATTTCGCCGCGAAGCTGCCGATCAGCCGCTGGCAGCGCGACCTCACCGATTCGACCGTGCTGCGCGCGCTGGGCACCGCATTCGGCCACACCCAGATTGCACTTGACGCACTGCTGCGCGGATTGGGCAAGCTCAGCGCCAACCCCGAGCGCCTGGCGCAGGACCTGGACGCGGCGTGGGAAGTGCTGGCCGAGGCCGTGCAGACGGTCATGCGCCGTCACGGCCTGCCCAACCCCTACGAGCAGCTCAAAGCGCTGACCCGCGGCCAGGGCATCACCGCCGCGTCGATGCGCGCCTTCGTCGATGGCCTCGACCTGCCCGAAGCCGACAAGGCCCGGTTGCGCGCGTTGACGCCCGGCGCCTACACCGGCCTGGCCGAGCACCTCGCCCGCGCGATCTGACCATGCGCACGGCGCGCGCCTGACGGCGCGACGCCACCTGCACGCACCGCAGCGCAGGCTGCGGTCATCCAGCCCCTGCCCAGGCTTTCCTATGCGCCGCTCCGTGCCCCGCCCGGCCGCCATCCTCGTCCTCCCGATCGTCGCCGCGGCGCTTGTCGCCTGTGGCGGCCCTGCCGACGAGGCGTCTTCGGGGACAGTCGAGGACGCGCCGACGGCCGCGTCGGGAACCTTGCGCGACCCGGCCAGCGGTGCCATGTGCGGCGGGCAGGACGTGCAGGTGAGCCGCGACGACTTCGAGATCGTGCTCGACGGGGCCTGCGGCGACGTCGTGGTGACCGCCTCCCGGGGCGCGATCAATGTCGACCATGCGGCCTCGATCCGGGTCGAGGGCGACCATGTCACCGTGCTCAATCGCCGCGTCGGCGACGTCTTGGTGACCGGCAGCGATAACACGCTCAATCTCACCGAGGCCGGTAACGTGCAGATCGGCGGCGACCGCAACACCGTGCTCGCACGCAATGTCGCCTCGGTCGAATTCGAGGGCGCCGGCAATACCGTCAACCCGAGCAACACCCCCGACGTGCACGACGACGGCCAGGACAACCGCGTGCTGTAGCCGCTGCGTGCCGCGCCGGCCCAGCATCGGCACGCGCCGTCTGCCCGAAAGTGCCCGCCGCGTCCATGCGCGCACGCAATGCGCGGCCCAAGCCGATCACGTACGCTTGCGCGCATGAAAGCCCTCCCCTTCGAGATCGATGCCGGCCGCCACGGCCCGCTCGGCATGCCCCCTGCCCGCTTCCTGCGCGACTACTGGCACAAGCGCCCGTTGCTGATCCGCAACGCCTTCCCCGGATTCGAATCCCCGCTGCAGCCCGAGGACCTGGCCGGGCTGGCCTGCGAGGAACTGGCGCTGTCGCGCCTGATCCGCCACGACCGCGCCAACGATGGCTGGCAGGTCGAGACCGGCCCGTTCGACGAGGCGATCTTCCCGGACCTGGGCGACCGCGACTGGACGCTGCTGGTCCAGGACGTGGACAAGTGGGACGCCGACGTCGCCGCACTGCTGCCGCACTTTTCGTTTCTGCCGCGCTGGCGCATCGACGACATCATGGTCAGTTTCGCCGCGACCGGCGGCTCGGTCGGCGCGCACGTCGACCACTACGACGTGTTCCTGCTGCAGGGCCTGGGCCATCGCCGCTGGATGATCGACGCCTCGTACGCGCTGGGCCGTGGGCTGCCGTCGCAGGACTTCCGCGACGATGTCGAATTGAAGCTGCTGCGCGAGTTCACGCCGACCCACGACTGGGTGCTCGGCCCCGGCGACATGCTCTACCTGCCGCCGATGGTGCCGCATCACGGCGTGGCCGAGGACGCCTGCCTGACGCTGTCGGTGGGCATGCGAGCACCGTCGGCCGCCGAACTGATGGGCGACTACATCGACACACTGGCCGCCGAGGCCGACGACGCGGTGCGCTACCACGACGAGACGCTGACGCTACCCAAGGACCCCAACGAGATCGACGCGGGGACGATGGTCCGCGTGGTCGAGGCGCTTAACGCCATCCGTATGCGCGATCCCGACCAGTTGGGCGACTGGTTCGGCCGCTTCATGACCGGCTACCGCAACGCCCACCAGGTGGTCGCTGGGCAAGCGCCGCCGCCGTCCGACGAGGTCGACGCGCTGCTTGCCGGTGGCCGGGCGGTGCTGCTGCGCAATCCGTTCTCGCGCGCCGCCTGGCGCCGTGCCGCGCGCGGTGCGCGACTGTTCGTCTCGGGCAGCGAGTTCGCGTTGCCGGTCCGTGACGCACAGCGTCTGGCCGCTGCGACCCGCCTCGATGCCGCCGGTCACGCGGCCTTGTCGCCGGCGGGACGCGCCGCGGTCTACGCCCTGCTCGAGCAAGGCCACTACACGCTGGCCCGTCCAGAGGACGTGTGAGCGTGCCGGCGTCGCTCCGGGTCTTCCCGATCGCGAACGACGCCGACATGGCCGCCGCGCAGGCGCTGCGCGAGCAGGTCTTCGTGCTGGAACAGGGCGTGCCGGCCGCGCTGGAGCGCGATGCGCTCGATGCGCAGTGCCGGCACGTGCTGGCGGTCGAGGCCGATGGCACAGCGGTGGGCACCGGGCGGCTGACCCCGGACGGCCGGATCGGCCGGCTGGCGGTGCGCGCCGACCGACGCGGCCGCGGCATCGGCGATGCCCTGCTGCGGACGCTGCTGGAGATGGCGCAGGCCGAGGGGCTGACCCGCACCCATCTGCATGCCCAGTTGCACGCGATGGACCTGTACGCGCGTCATGGGTTTGTCGCCGACGGGCCGCCGGTATTCGAGGCGGGCATCGAACATCGTAAGATGCATCGGCACGCGCAGGCCGCCTTCGCGATCGAGGACCTGGCGACCGCGGTCGCCGCCAGCGTGACGGTGATCCTGTCCGCACGTCGCGGCCTGTGGCTGCGCAGCCACGATCTCGATCCCGGCCTCTATGACCACCCCGAGGTGCTGCGCGCGCTGCAGCGGTTCGCGACCGCCGGGCGCGGCGGCGTCGCACGCATTCTGCTGCAGGACGCGGCCGCACTGCGGACCGGTCCACCGCCCCTGGTCGCGCTGGCGCAGCGTCTGCCGAGCGTATTCTCGATCCGTGAGGTCGACACGGCAGCCGACCGCGGCTTCGCCGGCGCCGTGCTCGCCAACGACATCGGCGGCTTCGTCGTCCGCCCGCTCGCGCACCGGATCCAGGGTGAAGCAGCGACCACGCTGCCTGGCCGCGCGCGTCGACTGGTCCAAGCATTCGAGACGGTGTGGGAGCGTTCACGTCCGGCGACCGAGTTGCGCGCGCTCGGCCTCTGATCCCGGACCCACCGCGCAGGTACGCAGCGCACGATGCCCACGCAAGGCGCGATCGCGCGTTGGCGCCCGGCGCTCGCGGCCGCGCGGGGTGCATCGCACCGGAGGACACGCGTATACTGTCGTGACCTCCCTGGCCGCCAGATTCCGGCTTTTTCCGGCATTCCGGCACGCCGCACCCCCCTCCCCAAAGAGTCCGAATCGCCAGACGTGGACAGTCTCCTGAAGCAGTTTGCGCAGTCGTCGCAGTTCGGCGCCAATGCCGCCTATATCGAAGACCTGTACGAGCAGTATCTCGTGGACCCCGACAGCGTCGGGACGGACTGGAAACGGTGGTTCGACACGTTCAAGGGCCGCGAGGCCGGCGACGTGCCGCACTCGGCGGTGCTGTCGGCGGTTGCCGATGCCGGCCGGCTGGCTGCGCGCGGCGTGGTCCAGACGCAGGCCTCGGGCGCCGGTGACGAGCGCGAACGCCATGTCGGCCGGCTGATCACCGCCTACCGCTCGCGCGGCCACCTGGGCGCCCGGCTCGACCCGCTGGACATGACCCCGCCGGTCAACCCGCCGGACCTGGGGTTGCCGTTCCACCAGCTCACCGAAGCCGATCTCGACGACGAGTTCAGCACCGGCGGCGTGGGCGGCCAGCCGCGCATGAAGCTGCGCGACCTGCTGGCGCTGCTCAAGGCGACCTATGCCGGTCCGATCGGCGCCGAGTTCATGCACATCCCGGACTTCGAGCAGCGCAACTGGCTCTACACCCGGCTCGAGAACGCCGGCGGCCGGTTCGCGCGCAGCCCCGAGGAGAAGAAGCGCATCCTCGAGCGGCTGACCGCGGCCGAGGGCCTGGAACGCTACCTGCACACCAAGTACGTCGGCCAGAAGCGCTTCTCGCTCGAAGGTGGCGACGCCCTGATCCCGTTGCTCGACAACGTGATACAGCGCGCGGGCAAGGACGGCGTCAAGGACATCGTGATCGGCATGGCCCACCGCGGCCGCCTCAACGTGCTGGTCAACACGCTCGGCAAGAACCCGCGCCGGCTGTTCGACGAATTCGAGGGCAAGTTCGAGCACCACGACGACGATCGCGCCCACACCGGCGACGTGAAGTACCACATGGGCTTCTCGGCCGATCTGGCCACGCCCGGCGGCGCCGTCCATCTGGCGCTCGCGTTCAACCCCTCGCACCTGGAAATCGTCAACCCGGTGGTCGCCGGCAGCGTTCGTTCGCGCCAGCACCGCCGCCGCGACACCGAGCGCAAGGTCGTGCTGCCGGTGCTGCTGCACGGCGATGCGGCGTTCGCCGGCCAGGGCGTGAACATGGAACTGTTCCAGATGTCGCAGGCCCGCGGTTTCGCGGTCGGCGGCACGGTGCACGTGGTCATCAACAACCAGGTCGGCTTCACCACCAGCGACCGCCAGGACGCGCGCTCCACGCTGTACTGCACCGATGTCGCCAAGATGGTCGGCGCCCCGGTGCTGCATGTGAACGCGGACGATCCCGAGGCCGTGGTGTTCTGCGCCGAGCTGGCCTACGACTTCCGCCAGACCTTCGGCAAGGACGTGGTCATCGACCTGGTGTGCTACCGCCGCCACGGCCACAACGAGGCCGACGAGCCGGCGGCGACCCAGCCGCTGATGTACCAGGTGATCCGCAAGCACAAGACGCCGCGTGAGCTCTACGCCGCCCGGCTGGCCGCCGAGGGCGTGCTCGCCGAGGCCGACGCCAAGGCGATCGTCGACCGCTATCGCGACAAGCTCGATGCCGGTGAGGTCACCGTGGAACTGGCCGACGCCAAGCCGTCGGACTACGAGTTGACGATCGACTGGGATCCCTATCTCGCCGGCCGGCTCAGCGACACGCTCGACACCCGGGTGTCGGTCGACAAGCTCAAGGCGCTGGCAAAGACGATCACCACCCTGCCCGACTCGGTGCATCTGCACCCGCGCGTGGCCAAGATCTACGAGGATCGTCGCAAGATGGCCGCCGGCGAGCTCCCCGGCGACTGGGGCTTTGCCGAGAACCTTGCCTACGCGACCCTGCTCGATGCCGGCAACCGGCTGCGGCTGGTCGGCCAGGACAGTGGCCGCGGCACGTTCTTCCACCGCCATGCGGTGCTCCACGACCAGCAGGACGGCGAGGACTACATCCCGCTGCGCCAGCTGGTGAAGAACCCCGAGGACGCCACGATCATCGACTCGCTGCTCAGCGAGGAAGCAGTCATGGCATTCGAGTACGGCTACGCCTCGTCCGAGCCGGGCACGCTGTGCATCTGGGAAGGCCAGTTCGGCGACTTCGCCAACGGCGCCCAGGTCGTCATCGACCAGTTCCTGTCCTCGGGCGAGGCCAAGTGGCAGCGCCTGTGCGGCCTGGCGCTGTTCCTGCCGCATGGCTACGAAGGCCAGGGCCCCGAGCACAGCTCGGCCCGCCTGGAACGCTTCCTGCAGCTGTGCGCGCTCGACAACATGATGGTCTGCGTGCCGACCACGCCGGCGCAGGCGTTCCACATGATCCGCCGCCAGCTGTGCATGACCACCCGCAAGCCGCTGGTGGTCATGACGCCCAAGTCGCTGCTGCGCCACAAGCTGGCAGTGTCGACCCTCGACGAGCTCGCCAACGGCGAGTTCCAGCACCTGATCCCGGACCACGACGCCGATCCGGCCAAGGTCAAGCGCGTGGTCGTCTGTTCGGGCAAGGTCTATTACGACCTGCTCGAGGAAGCCCGCAAGCAGTCGCTGGACAACGTCGCACTGGTCCGTGTCGAGCAGCTCTACCCGTTCCCGCGCAAGCTGCTCACCGCCGAGCTCGAACGCTTTTCCAAGGCCACCGAGGTGGTCTGGTGCCAGGAAGAGCCGCAGAACCAGGGCGCGTGGTACCAGATCAAGCACCATCTCGAGTTCTGCTCGGGGCCCAAGCAGTCGCTGCACTACGCCGGCCGCGCACGCTCGCCCTCCCCGGCCGTCGGTCACTTCAACGACCACGTCGCCGAGCAGCAGCAGCTCATCGCCGACGCGCTGGTCAACGACCTCGCCGGCAAGGTCCTGTCCGAATAATCTCCGCTCGCATTCCCACATTCCACGCTTTTCCCAGGAAGCCACATGGCCACTGAAATCAAAGTCCCGGTCCTGCCCGAATCCGTGTCCGACGCCACCATCGCCACCTGGCACAAGAAGGCCGGCGATGCGGTCAGCCGCGACGAGAACATCGTCGACCTGGAGACCGACAAGGTCGTGCTCGAAGTGCCCTCGACGGTCGATGGCGTGATCAAGGAGATCAAGTTCGAGGAAGGCGCGACGGTCAACAGCCAGCAGGTCATCGCGATCATCGAAGAAGGCGCCGCCGCGGCCGCACCGCCGGCTGCCGAGTCGGGCAACCAGGACAAGGAAGCGCCGGCCGCCGGTGCCGAAGAAGTGCAGTCCAAGTCGCAGGCCAAGCAGGCCGACGACAAGGCGCCCTCCTCGACCAAGCCGCAGTCGGTGGCCGGCGGCAAGGCCGCCGACCTGCCGCCGGGCGCGCGCTTCACCGCCGAGAGCAAGGGCATCGACCCCTCGCAGGTCGAAGGCACCGGCCGTCGCGGCGCGGTGACCAAGGAGGACCTGCTCAACTACGCCGCCGGCAAGACCCCCGGCGTGTCGGGCGGCGCCCGCCCCGAAGAGCGCGTGCCGATGACCCGCATCCGCAAGCGCATCGCCGAGCGCCTGATGCAGTCCAAGGAATCGATCGCGATGCTGACCTCGTTCAACGAGGTCAACCTGGGCAAGGTGATGGCGCTGCGCAAGGAACTGGGCGAGCAGTTCCAGAAGGAACACGGCATCAAGCTCGGCTTCATGAGCTTCTTCGCCAAGGCCGTGGCCAATGCATTGCAGCGCTACCCGATCATCAACGCCTCGGTCGATGGCGACGACATCATCTACCACGGCTACGCCGACATCTCGATCGCGGTCTCGACCGACAAGGGTCTGGTCACGCCGGTGCTGCGCAATGTCGAGCGCATGGGCTTTGCCGAGATCGAACAGGGCATCGCCGACTACGCCAAGAAGGCGCGCGACGGCAAGCTCGGCCTCGACGACCTGCAGGGCGGCACGTTCACGATCACCAACGGCGGCACCTTCGGCTCGCTGATGTCCACGCCGATCGTCAACCCGCCGCAGTCGGCGATCCTGGGCATGCACGCGATCAAGGAACGCGCGATCGTCGAGAACGGCCAGGTCGTCGCCGCCCCGATGATGTACATCGCGATCTCCTACGACCACCGCATCATCGACGGCAAGGACGCGGTGCTGTTCCTGGTCGACATCAAGAACCAGCTGGAAAATCCGCATCGCATGCTGCTCGGGCTCTAACAAACTTAGGAAGTTGCCATGGAAGGCTTAACGATTGCTCTAGTTACTACCGTCATCATTGCATTAGGAACCGTTGTCGCAGCAGCAATAACAACGTATGGGCACATCCGTGCGGCGCGTGAATCCAACGCCAAAGATCTCCTCAGGGACGATTTAGATCGAACTCGGCGAGAGGCAGATCAGATTAGGGCCGATTTGGAATCGGCTCGACGGAATCTGATTTATGTGCTTGGGCAAGTAGCGGCCTACCACAAGGTTGAAGATCTATATTTTGAGGACATCAAAAGTAAGGACCCGACCTTGACCAATACGGCTAAAGCGAATCTACGGCGACAAGCAGCTGACGCATGCGGCATCTATCCGAAGATGAGTCGGACTGAGGCCACCTCCCTGATAGATCAAATCCAAGGCGGCCAACGAGTCGACATCTCCGACGCAGCCAGAGCAACTGACAAAAGTGAGTAATTCCATGGCAGAGCAATTCGATGTGGTCGTCATTGGCGCCGGCCCGGCCGGCTACCATGCCGCCATCCGCGCCGCGCAGCTGGGCATGAAGGTCGCGTGCATCGACGCCGCGCTCGGCAAGGACGGCAAGCCGGCGCTCGGCGGCACGTGCCTGCGCGTGGGCTGCATCCCGTCGAAGGCGCTGCTCGATTCCTCGCGCCAGTTCTGGAACATGGGCCATATCTTTGGCGACCACGGCATCAGCTTCAAGGATGCCAAGATCGACGTCGGCGCGATGGTTGGTCGCAAGGACAAGATCGTCAAGCAGTTCACCGGCGGCATCGCGATGCTGTTCAAGGCCAACAAGGTGACGCCGTTCTACGGCTTTGCGACGCTGCACCCCGATCGGGTGGTGAAGGTCAAGCAGCACGACGGCGCGGAGATCGAGCTGACCGGTACGAATGTCATCCTCGCCGCGGGCTCGGATTCGATCGAACTGCCGTTCGCGAAGTTCGACGGCGACACCATCGTCGACAACGTCGGTGCGCTCGACTTCACCGAGGTGCCCAAGCGCCTGGCAGTGATCGGGGCCGGCGTCATCGGTCTTGAACTGGGCAGCGTGTGGAAGCGCCTGGGCAGCGAGGTCACGATCCTCGAAGCTCTGCCCGACTTCCTCGCCGCCGCCGATGCCGAAGTCGGCAAGGCCGCGCTCAAGGAGTTCAAGAAGCAGGGCCTTGACATCAAGCTCGGCGCGAAGGTCTCCAAGACCGAGGTGACCGGCAAGGGCAAGAAGAAGGAAGTCGTCGTCAGCTACGCCGACAAGGACGGCGAGCAGTCGATCACAGTAGACAAGCTGCTGGTCGCGGTCGGCCGCAAGGCCGCCAGCCAGGGCCTGCTGGCCGAAGGCACCGGCGTGAAGCTGACCGACCGCGGCCAGATCGAGGTCGACGACCATTGCCATACCGGCGTCGACGGCGTCTGGGCGATCGGCGACTGCGTGCGCGGCCCGATGCTGGCGCACAAGGGCTTCGAGGAAGGCATCGCCGTCGCCGAGCTGATTGCCGGCCTGCCCGGCCATGTCAACTTCGACACGATCCCGTGGGTCATCTACACCGAGCCCGAGCTGGCCTGGGTCGGCAAGACCGAGCAGCAGCTCAAGGCCGAGGGCATCCCGTACAAGGCCGGCAGCTTCCCGTTCGCCGCCAACGGCCGTGCGGTCGCGATGGTCGAGCCGGCCGGTTTCGTCAAGGTGCTCGCGCACGCCGAGACCGATCGCATGCTGGGCATGCACCTGGTCGGCGCCAATGTCTCCGAACTCGTGCACGAAGGCGTGCTGACCATGGAGTTCAAGGGCTCGGCCGACGACCTGGCGCGGATCTGCCACGCGCACCCGTCGCTGTCTGAGGTCGTCCACGACGCCGCAATGGCCGTCGACAAGCGGGCGATCCACAAGGCGAACTAAAGCGCCCCTCGTCTTGCCTTGAGAAGGCTCCGCTTCGGCGGAGCCTTCTGCTTTCCGGCCCGGCCCAACGCGCTCGCGGACCGGGCGATCATCTACAAAAGGACACCCCCACATGAAATCGATCTGCGTCTATTGCGGCTCCAATGCTGGCAGCAAGCCCATCTACGCCGAACGCGCGATGGCGCTGGGCGACCGCATCGCCCGCGACGGGCTGCAACTGGTCTATGGCGGTGGCAACGTCGGCCTGATGGGCACCGTCGCCAATGCGGTGCTCGAGGCTGGCGGCTCGGTCACCGGCGTCATTCCCAAGCAGCTCGCCGACTGGGAAGTCGCGCACCGCGGCCTCACCCAACTGGAGATCGTCGACTCGATGCACGCGCGCAAGATGCGCATGTTCGAACTGTCGGACGCCTTTGTCGCCCTGCCCGGCGGCTTCGGCACGATGGAGGAGATCTTCGAGATGTTGACCTGGCGGCAGTTGGGCATCGGCAACAAGCCTTGCGCGTTCCTCGATATCGATGGCTTCTACGCGCCGCTGATCGGCATGATCGACCGGATGGTCGAAGAGCGGTTCCTGCATCCCGACCAGCGCGCCGACCTGTGGTACGGCGACGACATCGACGCGATGCTGGCGTGGATGCGGGGGTATACGCCAGCGCGGGCGGAGAAATGGATCGATGAGAAGCGGCGGAGTGCGTTGAAGTAGCTGAAGTCAAAAGGCGTCGCTTGATGCGCCGAGGTCATGGCGCGTGGCGACGCGTTCGACACACTGGCGCCCAAGGGTTCGCCTGGCGCGGTCAGGTCATGGCGCGTGACGACGCGCCGAACAGACGGGCGCCCTAAGGTTCGCTTGGCGCGGCGCGACGCGGAGTAAGCAGTTCGATCTCGGCCAGCTGCAACCGGCCCGGTGATGCGAAGCGCAGCCGATAGCGGTCGAACATGCCGGGCGTGACGATCCGGAAGGGCCGGGTCTGGCCTGACCAGCGGAACGCCTCCCCATCTCGCGTGTCCAGCACCTGCCAGGCACCGTCGCCGCGGCGCGCTTCCAATGTCCAGGCGGCGTTGGGGATCGGACGCTCGCCGCTGGTCAGGGTGTAGAAGGTCGGCGCGGCACGCGTCTCCAGCGCGATATCGATCTCGACCGGGTCGCCGCGCAACACGACCGCGGTGCTGGCATCGTCGTCGACCAGTCGGGCACCAACGCCGTCGCCCGACACCGTGACCCGGGCGCCGGGGCCAATGGTGTCGACCAGCGTCGTCGGCGCCTGCCCGGCCGGCGTCAGCGACGGCGGCGCATCCTCGGGCTGGCTGCCCCAGGCCGCCGGGGTCGGTCCCATGACGAAGTCCAGCGTCGCCCCCGCGGCCAGCACACTGTGCGGGATCGAAGTCGACGTCCACGGCCGACCGTCGACCCGCAACGAATGCACGTAGACATTCTCGCGCGAGTTGCCGGGCGCGTTGATCGTCAGCGTCCGGCCACCGGGCAGCGCGAGCGTCATCCGCTCGAACAGCGGCGAGCCGATCACCCAGTCCGGCGAGCCCATGCGCAAGGGATACAGACCGGCCGCCGCCAACACGTACCAGGCCGACATCTCGCCGTTGTCCTCGTCGCCCGGGTAGCCCTGGCCGATCTCGCTGCCCAGGTATAGCCGCGCCAGCACGTCGCGCACGATGCGCTGGGTCTTCCACGGTTGCCCGGCATAGAGATACATCCACGGGATGTGATGTGCGGGCTGGTTGCTGTGCGCATACATGCCCATGCGCACATCGCGCGCCTCGGTCATCTCGTGGATCAGATAGCCGCGCGGCCCGGAGAACTCGACCTTCGCCTGCTCAGGCGTGGCGAAGAAGGCATCGAGCTTGGCCGCCAGCGCCTCGCGGCCGCCGTGGAGCGCCGCCAGTCCGTTGCCGTCGTGCGGGACGGTGAACGCGAAGGTCCAGCCATTGGACTCGGTGTAGTCGTTGGCCCACACGCGCGGGTCGTACTGCGCGGCCGGCACACGCCAGCGTCCGTCCGGCCCGCGGCCCTGGAAGAAGCCCACGCCATGGTCGAAGACGTGGGCGTAGCCGGCCGCGCGGTAACGGAAGTACTCGGCTTCTTCCGCATAGCGCCGCTGTAGGCGCGGGTCGGTTGCGCACGCGGCGAGCCGCGTCGCCATGTCCGCGATGCCGAAATCGTTGAGCACGCCTTCCATCGTCCAGGACATGCCGCCGTCGGTCTCGGTGTCGACATAGCCGCGGAAGGTGCCGCGTGCCAGCCCCTTGCGGCCGACGTGGCGGCTCGGCGGCAGCACCGTGGCGTTCTTGAGTGCAGCCTCGTAGGCGAGCGCGGCATCGAAGCCCTCGATCCCACGCGCCCAGGCATCGGCGAATGCGACATCCGAACTGGTGCCCACCATCAGATCGGCATAGCCCGGCGACGACCAGCGCGCCACCCAGCCGCCGGCCCGGTATTGCTCGAGAAAGCCGTCGATGAGACCGCCAGTGCGCTCGGGCGCCAGCAGCGCGTACGCCGGCCAGGCGGTACGGAAAGTGTCCCAGAAACCGTTGTTGACCTGGACCCGGCCGTCGCGCACCGGCGCGAAGCTGCGCTCGGCGTTGCCCTCGGCATTATCGTCCGACGCACTGTTCTGGCTGGCGTAGCGCCAGTCGGGCGCGGCCTCGGTCCCGACATTCTCGGCACCGGAGTTTGGATACAGGAACAGCCGGTAGAGGTTGGAATACAGCGTGACGCGCTGGTCCTCGGTCGCGCCGTCCACCTCGACACGGCCCAGTAGCGCATCCCATTGCGCTTGGGCGCGTGTGGCGACACGGTCCACGGTGTCGTCCGCCGTCAGCTCCAGG
Organism: Xanthomonas citri pv. mangiferaeindicae; assembly: GCA_002240395.1. Classification (NCBI taxonomy): domain Bacteria; kingdom Pseudomonadati; phylum Pseudomonadota; class Gammaproteobacteria; order Lysobacterales; family Lysobacteraceae; genus Xanthomonas; species Xanthomonas citri. The sequence goes on along the minus strand of CP016836.1, from coordinate 3,123,753 downwards.
CCGAGGTTGTGCCTGGCCTGCTCGAGCGAGATCAGCGAGGTCGCGATGCGCATCGTCACGCGGCGGGTGCCCGGCGCGAACTTGATGTAGCCCGTGGGACGGCCGGTCTCGATCGCACCGCTGCGCTGCCACGGCCGGTCGAAGGTCGCGTGGACGAACATGCGCGTCGCGCCCGTCGACAGCCCGCTGCGCACGTCGGTGTAGCCCGACAGTGTCTGGGTGTCAGGGTCGAGCGTCAGCCCGCCCCGATCGTCGACGTTGTCGAACAGCAGGTTGGCGTCGGCGCCAGCGGGAAACGCGAATTCGAACAGCGCCGCGTGGTCGGTCGGCGCCAGCGCCACCGCGATACCGTTGTCGAAACGGACTTGGTAGGTATGCGGGCGCGCCAGTTCACGCTCGCGCGCAAACGACAGCGCCCGCGCAGCACGGTCCGCCTGTGGCACGCCCCGGTCGATGGACGGCATCACCTGGAACGTCTGGCGATCGCCCATCCACGGACTGGGCTGGTGGCTGAGCGAGAACGCCTGCAGGCGCGGCCGGTTGTCGGCGTCGTTGTGCTCGTGCCAGCGGTACAGCCAGGCGAGCGTGCCGGCGTCGGTGACCGGCGTCCAGAAGTTGAACCCATGCGGCACCGCGGTCGCGGGCACATTGTTGCCGCGCGAGAACCGGCCATTGGACTGGGTGCCGCGCGTGGTCACCACCCAGTCGCTGGGCGAGGCGCGGTGCGCGGCCGGCGCATCGCCGAGCGCGACGTCGTCCAGCCAGCCCTGCGCGATCCGCCCGCCGCCCGGCCGCAGCTCGAGCTCCAATGCGACGACGCGGCGGCCGCGCAGCGCGGGCACGTCACCCAGGCGTACCGCTTTGCGCGCCCACTGCTGCGGGTAGAGCGCTTGCGAGGCGCCCTGCGCATGCGCGCCGGCGGCCACTCCGTGCTGGTCGCGTGCGTCGCTGGCCGAGATCCGGCTGCCGTCATCGAGGACCGCGTCCAGCGACACGTAGGTGGACGCGACGAGATCGTCGCCGACGATCTCGGGCAGCGCCAGCCACGACAACGTCGTGTCGGCGCCGATCCGCACATCGACGTCGAACAGCCGAACCCGCCCGTCGTTGCCGCGATAGCGCAGCGCGCGCAAGCCGGTGTAGCCGACCGAAGGCTTGGCGGCATACGGATCGGCAGGGCCCACGCCGACCTCCACGCGTACGCCCTGGTCATCCGCGGTCGGCGGCTGGGGCTGGCCGTGTTCGAACGACGTGGCGAAGTCCGCCTGCGCCGCGGCTGCGCCGGGCATCGCCAGCAGGAGGACCGCCGCCAGGCGCAGCGCCTGTGTCGCATGTGCATGTGTCATCGAACCGCTCGTCTCGTGTCGTGATGGACGCGTCTGCAGGAAGGGAGGCGTCTCCCCTACCCGACCCACTCGTCGCTTGATCTGCAGGCGGCCTCTGTCGCGCTGCACGTCTCCGATTCAGTGCTGCGGCGGCCACGCGAAATCGGCGACCACCGGAAAATGGTCGGACGGAAAGCGCCCGTCGGCCTGGTCGGTCACGGTTTCGACGCGCCGCAGCTCCAGGCCCCGGAACAGGATCCAGTCGATGCGATCGGTCGGCTGGCCAGTGAACGCGTGCACGGTCGCCTCGGGGCCGCGGCGTGCCGTGGCGGCTTCCCAAGCATCCCGCAGCGGGCCGACCAGACGACGGTGCGTCGGCGAGCTCGGGACGGCGTTGAAGTCGCCGGTCACCACGACCGGGACGTCCACCGGCAACCGACCGATGCGCGCCAACAGCAGATCGGCGCATCGCTCGCGCAACGGCTCGGCGTCGGCCATGTGCGGGAAGTGGGTATTGAACAGGTAGAACTCGCGCCCGTTGGCGCGGTCGCGGAACCGGCCCCAGGTTGCCATGCGCGGCATCGCCCGACCGAAGTTGTCGCTGCCCGGCACATCGGGCGTGTCCGACAGCCAGAAATGGCCCTGCTCGCGCAGTTCGAGCCGTTGCGTGTCGTAGAACACGCCCATGTGTTCGTTGCCGTTGCCGTCGCTGTCGTCGCCATTGCGACCGGTCCCGAACCACGCGTAGCCGGGCAAGTGCGCATCGAGATACTCGGCCTGTCGGCGCAGCAACTCCTGTGTGCCGACGAGATGCGGACGTCGGCGCAGGATCGTCTCGACCAACAGGTCGCGGCGGGCGTCCCAGACGTTGACGCCGTCGCCTGGCGCCGCATAGCGGACGTTGAATCCCATCACCCGCAGGTCTGGAGTCGGCGCGTCGACGGCGACGGCAGGCACCGACAATGCAGCCATCGCCGCCAACAGCCAGGTCAGCGGCAACCGCAATGCGCGGTAGATCGAAACAGTCATGGCATCTCCTCGTTCACAGACGGCCGCGCCCCTCGGACGCGGCCCGGCGGACTTCATTCCAGTTCGTAGCGCAGCGTCAACGCATAGGTCGCGCCGTAGTTGTTGAGGTTGCGCATCGTCTGGTAGTCCTCGCCGACCGTCTGGTACTGGTCTTCGTTGAAGACGTTCGCAGCGCTCAGCCCCACCGTCCAGCGCGGGTCGATCCGGGTCACCCAGGCGATATCGGTCACCGAGCGCGACCGGAATCCGCGGTTACCCCACTCGTTGGCACCGATGGTGAAGATGTGCCGGCCGGTGTAGTTGCGCGACACCGTCAATCGGCTGTCGCGCCACGGCACGTGCCAGGTCACACCAAGATTGGCGAGCTTGTCGGGCTGGGTCGCCAACTGGTCGATCCGGCGCGAGCCTTCGGACCAGGTGTAGGTCATCTCGCCGTCCATGCGGGTGGCGTTGAACATCACGTCGAAGCGCTGGCCCCACAGCGGCATGTCGCGACTGACCAGCGACAGTTCCACGCCGCGCACGCTGGAATCGTCGAGGTTGCGCGGCGTGGTGATCGTGGTCAGCAGGCCGTCTGCGTCGATGCGCTCTTCGCTGATGCCGACGATGTTGTCCTCGATCGCCTTGTGGAACAGCGCCAGCGAGACGTAGCCGCTGTTGCCGTTGAAGTACTTCTCCACCGAGACATCGAGATTGCGCGAGCGCAGCGGCTCGAGATCGGGATTGCCGCGCGAGAGCGTGCAGTCGCCGGTGTCGGCGTTGCAGTTGAGCACCTCGGCCTGGGCGATGTTGGACGGGATCGGACGGCCGATCGTCCTGCTGGCGCTCAAGCGCAGGTTGATGTCGTCGCGCACGCGCGCGACCAGATTGAACGACGGCAGCAGGTTGTCGTAGCCGCCGGCATTGGTCGTCGTGCCAGAGACCACGCCGCTGGCGATCGTCGGCGTATAGGCCTTGAACGCGGTGTCGTCGTAACGCACGCCCACGATCGCCTGGATCAGGTCGGTGCTGTAGTGCAAAGACAGATAGGCGTCGCGGACTTTCTCCACGTAGCGGAAATCCGAGGCCTGGCTCTGGTAGGCGGTCGCGACATCGTTCAGTCCCAGTCCCGCCCAGCCGCCCCCTTCGACGAAGCGCGGGGTGTCGAAGAACGGCAGCGCGTCGATCGCGTGTGGATACCGCCAGCCCGGATCGTAGAGAAGGTCGCTGTAGTCGCCGCCCACCTGGTACACCCGCCGGGTGTGATCGGTGTTCACGTCCAGGCGCTTGTGTTCCAGCCCCGCGGCGACCCCGAAGCCACGCGCATCGGCGCCGATGTTGCGAGTGAAATCCAGACGCACATTGCCCAGGCCGGCGGTCGCGTAGGTGCGGTTGGCGCCGGCGCCGCTGAGCCGATACGGCGTATCGCCGATGATGCCCGGATCGTCCAGACCGACCACGTTGAAGATCTCGCCCGGGCCGGACGATGCGTAATGCAGGCGCTCACCCGGACCAGGCTCTGCGCGCAAACGGACGCTGTTGCTGGTGCCGTGGGACCGGTCGCGGGTATAGCCGGCACGCAGGCCCAGCCATTGGTCGCCTTCCGACCATTCCAGGCCAGTGAGGATGCCGCGATTGTTCCGGGACAACACACGGTCCTCGAAGATCACCTCCATGGCCTGGATCTCTTTCGTGCCCGAGGTCGGCGTCTGCGCTTCCACCGCCTGCCGGGTGACGAACTGGAATCCGTTCTCCGTCCGCCGCTCCTCGAGTCCGTAGCCGAACACCAGCATCGACGCGCGCAGCGGGCTGTCGCGGGGCATCCATTCGAGCTTGGCCGAGCCGCCGTAACTGTTCATCCAGCGGTTGTCGGCGTAGTAGGCGATCGCGTTGGGCGCCACCATGCCGTTCCAGCCTTGAGCCGCCAACGGGCCGCTGATCGGAGCACCGTCGTTGTCGAAGAAGTGGTGCGAGGTCTGGAAGAGCTTGTTCTGCGAGGTCTGGAACTGCTGCTGGCGCAGCGACACGGTGATCCCGAACTGATCGTCATTGCCGAACACGGTGGAATAGCGCCCCTTGAGTCCGCCGCCCCAGCGCGAGGTGGTGCGTGGCATCGAGTTGGCGCCATCGTCGTTGCCGAGGTCGTGGTAGTTGGCGCTGCCCTCGACGTGAAGCGCATGCCGACCGTGGTCGAACGCACTGCCGCTGATCAGGTCGATGCTGGCGCCGACCCCGTCGGCCGCCTGCTCGGCGGAGAACGTCTTGTAGATGTCGATGCGGTCGGCGATGTCGTTGGGGATCATCTGCAGATTGATCTTGCGCTCGCCGCCGCCCTCGTCGCCCACCGAGGCCATCGTGATGCCGTCGATCGTGGTGCTGTTGATGTTGGGCGAGATCCCGCGCACCGACACGTAGCGCGGCTGGTCCTCGTCGCGCATCAGACTCACGCCGGGCGCGACCAGCAGCTTCTGCGCGATCGAGTCCTCCTGGCTGGTCACCTGGATGCTGTTCTCGTCGAGCGAATCGACCGTGACGCCCGCATTGCGCTTGCTGCGCACTGCGTTGTCGGTGACGACCGCCGCGGTGACCTGCACCGCGTCGAGTGTGCGGGCCGCGTTCGGCGCCGCGTCGTCGGCGACGGCCTGTCCAACTGCGATCGCCAGCGCGACCGCGAGCATCGTGCGGGGCAGCACGCGCCCCGATCGCAGCCCGGTGCCCTCGCCCGCGCCGTCCACCCCATTGCACCCGTTACGGTTCTGCCGCGACGCGATCTGCGCTCCCCACCTTTGCTGCATGACGAATTCCTGCTGTCCGGTTCGACGAAAGAGACCTTGAATCGATCCAGCGACGACCATGGCGCTGCGGATGGCGAGTCGTCACCTTGCGGCGAATCGCTCGACGCACATGCATGTACGTAGCGCAAGCTTCCGCGCGCCGATCGATTGAATCGATTTAATTCGCGCACATTAGCGTGGCGATATGACAGACAGGCGTCAGTGTCCTGCATCACCTTTTTGCAGTCGGGTCTGCGCGCCGGCACCGCGGGCGGCCCGCATCCTCAGGCGCCCGTCCTCGTCGTCTTTGGTGGCCGGGCGCAGGGCGTCAGCTGCCTACACCCCGAGGCCGGCACCCAGACGCCATCCTCATTGCCGATAGTCTTGCCGACGATGACCACGTTGGCGCGGCCTGTCCGGCAGGCTCACTTCGGCGATCGGACGATCGCCGGGTGGTCTGAGCCGATGTCGAAGGGTCCCGCGTCTTGCGCTGCGGTCGCGGCCAACGCGCGCGCGGACTGCATGGAGGACATCGCGCCGCGGAGCGTCGGGCGGCGTCGGGCGGCGTCGGGCAGTGTCGAATTTTTGGAGCAATCAATACGCGGCCACAGCCGGCCAGGCGGCCGGCCGTGGCGATGGCTCAAGCCTCGCCAGAAAAGGCGTCGCGCAGTGCCTCGTAGGCAGCCGTCTGCGCGGCGGTGCGCGGCGGCGGCGCCTGGATCTCGAGTTCGACGAGTTGATCGCCCGCAGGCGCGCCGCCGGCGCCCGGCAGGCCGCGGCCACGCAGCCGCAGCTTGCGGCCGGCTTCCGACCCCGCCGGGATCTTCAGCTCGACCCGCCCGCCCAGAGTCGCCACGCTCAGAGTCGCGCCGAGTGCGGCGTCCCACGGGGCGATCGGCAGCGAATGGATGATGTTGCGGCCATCGACCTCGAAGTCGGGATGGGCCGCGTACTCGATCTCCAGCAGCAGATCCCCGCCCTGCTGGCCTTGCCTGGGCAGCCGCACGACCTGCCCGGGACGGATGCCTTTGGGGATGCGCACATCGAAGGTCTTGCCGAGCACCGGTACGCGGACGCTGTCGCCGCGATAGACCGTCTCCAGCGGCACCGCCAGGCGCGCGCGCGTATCGCCGCGCGGCGCATGCCCGCGGGCACCGGGACCGCCATGGCCGCCGACGCCGCCGGCACGCCGGCCGAACAGTTCTTCGAAGAAGTCGCTGAAGCCGCCCCCCGCGCCGCCACCGGCGAAGATCTCGTCGAAGTCGACGCCGCCTGCGCCAGCGCCGCCGAAGCCGCCGGGGGGTGGCCGGACTTCGTCTCCGGGACGATAGCCGCGCGCGCGCAATTGATCGTAGGCCTTGCGCTTCTCCGGGTCGCGCAGCGCCTCATAGGCCTCGTTGATCGCCTTGAACGTCTCTTCGGCGCCGGCCTCCTTGCTGACGTCGGGATGGTACTTGCGCGCCTTGCGGCGATAGGCGGTCTTGATCTCCGCATCGCCGGCATTGGGCTCGACGCCGAGAATCTCGTAGTAGTCCTTGAACTGCATGTGGGGAGTTCCGATGCGACGCGCCACGCGCCGCGACAAGGGAAGTCATCGAATCCAAGGGGTGGATGCGACAGCGGCCCGCAGAATACCTGCAGGCCGCCGTCTCCGTCTTCATCGCACCACGCCTGCGCGCGGTGCAATTCCAGCGCCCGCTCAGGCCTGCGTCGTCACGGCCCGGGTCCCGGTGTCCTGGGCCGCGCCGACCTGGATCCGTCGCGGGGTGGTCTCGGGACGCTTGGGAATGCTGATCTCCAGCACGCCGTTCTGTCCGCTCGCGGTGATCGCATTGGCATCGGCGCTGTCGGGCAGCGAGAAGCGGCGGTGGAACTGTCCGGTCGCACGTTCGATGCGCGAGAACCGCAGCTCGCTCCGACCCCCTTCGCCATCCTCGGTCGGCTCGCTGCTGGCATGGGTCCGGCGCTCGCCCTTCAGGCTCAGAATGCCCTTGTCCATCCAGATCTCGACATCCTGCGGATCGATGCCCGGCAGGTCGGCCAGGATCACGAACCGGTCGCGCTCTTCGTGGATGTCCACGCGCGGGACCCATTGACTGGTGACCACCGACGATTCGTCCTGAGCGTCGCCGCCCTGCACGAACTGGTCGAAGAACCGCCGCATTTCATCCTGGAACGTCGCACGCCCGGCGAGGGCCGGCTGGCGGGCGACAGCACGATAGGCTTCATGTCGCATGGAGTGGCTCCGTGTTGAAAAGCGGCCCCGTCGGCCGCGATGCCGGGAATCTGGGAACGTGCGCGTGGGTTTCAAGAGCGCTCGCATCGACGCCACACGCGAACGGATAGACTGCGTTCACCCTGTTGCGAGCGACTCCCCCATGACCATCCAGATCGGCGACGCCATCCCCGAAGTCACCCTCAAGCACATCCAAGACGGCGTGCGCGTCATCGACACCCCGACCGTCTTCTCCGGCAAGCGCGTGGTGCTGTTCGCCGTCCCCGGCGCATTCACGCCCACCTGCTCCGAACGCCACCTGCCCGGCTTCGTCGAGCACTTCGAGACGTTCCGCAGCCGCGGCATCGATGTGGTCTGCATCGCCGTCAACGACCCGTTCGTGATGCAGGCCTGGGGCGACAGCGTCGGGGTACCGGACGGGCTGCAGATGCTGTCGGACGGCAATGCCGACTTCGTGCGCGCGCTCGGCCTGGAGATGGACGCGACCGCCTACGGCATGGGCACGCGCGCCAAGCGCTTCGCGCTGTACGCCGACGACGGCGTGGTGCGGCATCTGTTCGTCGAGGCCCCGGGCGAGTTCAAGGTGTCCTCGGCCGAGCACGTGCTCGCGCAGCTGGACTGACGCACCCGCCGCCGTAGCGCGCTCGTTCCGAGCGCGCTACGGCGCCACATGGAAGGCGATGCTGCGCCAGGCACCGTCATCGGCCAGCGCGGTCAGCTCGCGCCGGCCGGGCGTCTCGAATTCGGCGCGCAGCCAGCGCGCACCCTGGGTTTCGCCGATCCAGCGCCCGTCGAGCAGCCACTGCACGCGTGACTCGGTGCCCAGCGCGCGCACCTGCAGTCGCACGCCATGCGCGCTGCCCGGCGGCCGGACCAGGGTCACGCCCGGCTCCAGGCCCTCGATATGCAGGGCGGCAGCCGTCTCACGGCCGTCAGGCCGGCAGTCCGGCGCCAGCGCAGGCAACTGCGCCGCGTGCCGCGTGGCCGCGGGCAACCACGGCGAGACCAGCGCCGGCCAGCGCGCGATCTCGCGCGATGCGCGCGGATGCGGGGCGTCGCAATCGGCCGATAGCCGCTGCCCGCTGCGCGAGTCGATCTCGAAGCGCACACGACCCGCGCTCCAACGCCCCGCATCACGCTCGGCGAAGGTCGGCGGCACATTGCCATCGAGGGTCCAGGCGGTCAGCCGGCGTTGGCACAGCGGCGCGGCCTGCGCATCGGCCGCGATGCCCAGCGGCCAGCAGATATCGACCTCCCGCACATTGCGCGGCGGCGGCGCGCGCAGCGCATCGTCCCGCCCGCGCGGCAGGCTGTCGACCGTCTCGAGCAGCAGCGGCAGCGCGGTAATTGCGCCGTATTGTCCCGGCAGCGGCGTGCCATCGGGGCGGCCGACCCACACCCCGACCGTGTAGCGGTGGGTGCCGCCGATCGCCCAGGCATCGCGATAGCCGTAGCTGGTCCCGGTCTTCCACGACACCCGCGGCCGGTCGCCGGTGTCGAAGGTGTCGGCGCGCTCGCCCGGCCGGTCGGCCGCTTCCAGGATCTCGCGCACGATCCAGGCCGCCCCCGGCGACAGCAGTCGGCGATCACGCAAGGCCGGGCCCGGGTATAGCGCACGCGCCCGGCGATCCCGTCGCGATGCAACGCGGCGTGCGTGCCGACCAGTTGTTCGAGCGTCGCGCCGGTGCCGCCCAGGATCAGCGACAGGTTCGGCACTGCGCCGCGCGGGAAGCGCAGCGTGACCCCCGCATTGTCGAGCCGCGCGGCGAAGCGCGCCGGTCCGACCCGGTCGAGCAGGTCCACCGCCGGCACGTTCAACGACAGGCGCAGCGCATCGGCGGCTGCGACCGGCCCGTTGAACGCCGCATCGAAATTGCCCGGGCGATAGCCGCCGAACGAGTGCGGGGCATCGACCAGCAGGCTGGCCGAGTGGATCAGCCCATCGTCGAGCGCCATGCCGTAGAGAAACGGCTTGAGCGTCGAGCCGGGCGAGCGCCAGGCGCGCACCATGTCGACGTGGCCCAGCCGCGCACGATCGCCGAAGGCGACCGAACCCACATAGGCCAAGGCCTCCAGGTTGCGATTGTCGACCACCAGCAGCGCCGCCGAGGTGCGCTCGGGCAACTGCGAGAAGTAGCTGGCGACCCGCTGCTCGAGCATGCGCTGCAGGCCGATGTCGATCGTCGAGACGATCCGCGCCTGCCCCGGATTGGCCGCGCGCAGGCGCTGGGCGAGCAGCGCGGCATGCAACGGCGGCCGCAGACTGCGCGCCACGACCGGCTCGATCTTCGCATCGTCGACCGCCTCGCGCGTCCACACGCCGAGCGCGACCATGCGCTCGAGCACTTTGTCGCGCGCCGCACGCGCCGCGTCCGGCGCGCGATCGGGGCGCAGCCGGCTCGGCGCCTGCGGCAACACCGCCAGCAGCGCCGCCTCGGCCCGCGACAGCCGGGCCGCCGGCTTGCCCAGGTAGGCCCAACTCGCCGCCTCGACCCCCTCGATGGTGCCGCCGAACGGCGCGCGCGTGAGGTACAGGGTCAGGATCTCATCCTTCGATAGATGCGCCTCGAGTTGCAGCGCCCGCAGCAGCTGCACCAGCTTGCCGCCCAGCGTGCGCCCGTGCGCCGGCTGCGGGTCGAGGATGCGTGCGACCTGCATCGTCAGCGTCGAGCCACCCGACACGATCCGCCCGCCCCGCGCCCATTGCCAAGCCGCACGCGCCATCGCCAGTGGATTGACGCCCGGATGGCGCCGGAACCAGCGGTCCTCGTAGCCGAGCAACGCCTGCAGGTAGTACGGCGACACGCTCGCCGGCGTGGCCGGGTGGCGCCAGACGCCATCGGCATCGGCGAACGCGCGCAGCGGCGTGCCGTCGCGCGCGACCACCAGCACGCTGGTGTCATCGCGCGTGGGCAGTTGCGGCGGGAACGCAAGATCGAGCGCGAGCAGCGACAGCAGCAGTGCGACCGTCCCCCAGCGCAGGGCGGGTAACAGCCGACGCAGCCGACATCGTCGGTGCTCAGACATCACGGCGGGACACTCGGACAATCCCGCTTCCGCGTCGAATCGCTGCCCAGGTGCTCGACGCCCACCCGTCCGCCCTGGCCCCCGGCGCATGCGCCGCACACGCCCTGGCCATTCGGTATCGAGCCGGCAGCAAGCAGGAGGCGAGATCCGCGATGGGCATGGCGCATAGTCTAGTCGGGCACATGCGGCCGCGATCCGCCGCGCGCCCGATCCCGCAGCCATGCGGCGAGGAAGTCCGCCAGCACCCGCACCCGCAACGGCATGTGGCGATTGCTCGGGTGGATCAGCGAGAACGGCCGCGAGGCGCCGCCGTAGGCCTGCATCACTTCCACCAATGCACCGCGTGCGAGCGCCTGCTCCACGGTGAAACGATAGACCTGCGCCAGTCCCGCGCCCGCTTGGGCCAGCGTGACCACGCCCAGGATGTCATCGGTACAAGTGCATCCCCCGGCGGTGGCCACGTCTCGCTCGACACCGCCGACGCGCAGTCGCCATGGCACGCGCTGCCCGGAGCTGGGCAGGATGAACTGGATGCAGTCGTGCCGCTGCAGATCGTCCACCGTCGCAGGTTCGCCATGCTGGCCGAGATAGTCAGGCGTGGCGACGACCACCAGTTCCGCGTCCAGCAACCGGCGGGCGATGAGGCCCGAATCCGCCTGCTCGCGGCCGCGCACAGCCAGGTCGAAGCCATCGGCAGTGAAGTCGATATTCCGATTGCTCAACTGCACATCCACGCGGACCTGCGGATAGCGCGCGCGGAACGCCGGTAGCGCGGGCAACAGGCAATGGTGGCCGAACGTGGTGGGTGCGCTGATGCGCACCAGACCCGCGGGTTCGACCTGATGACCGGAGAGTTGCCGCTCTGCCTCCGCCAGTTGGCCCAGCGCCTGCTGGCACTGCACGTGATAGGCGCGGCCGGCCTCGGTGAGTCGGACGCGCCGTGTGGTGCGCACGAACAAGCGCACCTGCAGCCGGTCTTCAAGACGGCCGATCGCACGACTGACGGCGGCCGGCGTGAGCGCCGCCTGGTGCGCGGCTGCGGTGAAGCTCTCCAACTCGGCTGCCAGACAGAACAGCTCGAGGCTCGCCAGGGACACATCCTGGAAATCGCGCGGCATTGATGACTCGAGCTCACTGGTGATGTTCCAGATTATCCGTTTATCAACCCATTGGCGCCTCATAGCATTCCGGCACCCCATCCCTACCCCGAGGTACCGCATGTCCCCCCGTACGAGCATCGTCTTCCACAGCAGCCACGGTCACACCCGTCGCCTGGCACTGGCCATTGCGGCCGCATCGGACACCGCCCTCGTCGAGATCGACGCGCAAGGCCAACTCTCGGCCGAGGACTGGGCGCGCCTGGATGCGTCCGATGTCCTGATCTTCGGGTCACCGACCTGCATGGGCAATGTGAGTTGGCAGTTCAAGCGCTTCCAAGACGCCACCGCCGCGCTGTGGACGGCGCAGCGCTGGCGCGACAAGCTGGCTGCGGGATTCACCCACTCAGCGGGCATCAACGGCGACAAGCTCGCGACCTTGGGCGCGCTGTTCACCTTCTCCCAGCAGCACGGCATGGTCTGGACCGGCACCGGCCTGATGCCGGCAAACGTCCGCAGCTCCGGGCGCGACGATGTGAACTATCTCGCAGCGTTCAGCGGCCTCATGGCGGCCACGCCTGCGGACGTCTCGCACGAAGGCATGGCTGCGGGCGACCTGGAGACCGCACGACTGTTCGGCGAGCGCGTGCGTGCGGTCGCCCGACGTCTGCACTGACAGGAGCCCACCATGCCCTACGTCCAGATCCAGATCACCCGCGAAGGCACCACGGCCGCCCAGAAGGCGGCATTGATCGCAGGCGTGACCGAACTGCTGCAGCGCGTGCTGGCCAAGGACCCGGCTCTCACCCATGTGATCATCGACGAGGTCGAGCTCGACAATTGGGGCGTGCATGGCCTGCCGGTCACAGCCCTTCGTGCGGAGCGCCGGACATGAGCGCCGGCATCGCGTTCGCACGCGAAGCGGAGGCCGTCGCCGACGCGCTGACACGGTACTTCGATGGCCTGCACCACAGCGACGTATCGCTGCTCGCGCAGGTGTTTCACCCGCAGGCGCACTACTTCAGCGCCAGCGACGGCGACCTGCTGCACCTGGACATGGCGCAGTATTTTCCCATCGTCGCCGCGCGCCCATCGCCTGCCAGCCAGGGCCATGCACGCACCGACCGCATCGTCTCGCTGGAACTGGCCGGTCCGGTGACGGCATTGGCCAAGGTGACGTGTTCGATACCGCCGAAGGCCTTCATCGATTTCCTCACCCTGGTGAAACTCGATGGGCAGTGGCGGATCGTGAGCAAGGTGTTCCACCATCAGCCGATGGGCGCGACATGATGCTGGCCCCGCGCCGCGAGGCCATCGCGGCGCGGGCAAGGATCACGGCTCGACCACCGTGATCTGCTCGGGGACCGATCGACCGACGCCACGCAGCTGCGGCCGGTACATGTCCTCGACCAGCGGCGGCGGCACGGTGTAGGTGCCGGGGCTGACCGCGCGGACCAGGTAGAACACCCGCGCGGTACGGCCGCTGTCGAGCTTGAGCGCGGCGACGAAGCGGTCGTCGCGGTACTCCTCATGCTGCACCGTGGCCTGGCTGCCGCGTTCAGTGATCCGGATGCCGTCGACCACGACATCGGCCCACTGCTTGCCATCGCCCAGGTTGAAGTTCTCCACTTCCAGGCCCGCCGGCAACAGGTCGGTCAGCAGCGCATCGGGCATGTCGCGGTCGGCAATGACTGACACCGCGACGATCAGCGCTTCGCCCTCAGTCAGCGGCTTGGGCGTCCACGGTTGGCCGTCGGTGCCGTAGAGCCGGCGCTCGACCTTGAGCGCACTGGCCTCGGCGGCCGGCGCCTGCAGCGGCACACCGGCGACGTCGATGCTGGCGTACATCGGTGGTTCGCCCTTGGGCACCAAGCGCACCCCGCGGCGCAGCCCGGCCTCGTCGAAGGCACGTCCGATGATCGGCGCCGGGGCGATCGTCTCTTCGACCTCGCCCTCTTGCAGCGTGCCCGACACCCGACGGCTCTGGTCGGCCATCAGGGCCCGGCCCAGGCGCGCGATCGCGATCTGCTCCTGGGTGCTCAGGTACATCCAGCTGTGCTGCCGACGGGCGTCGATCTCGCGCCCGATGTCGACCGCACGGGCGTCGTACGTGGCCTTGGCCACATCGCGCTCATGGGTCAGCGCGATCATCAGCGAGGCATCGCGCAACGGCGAGCCGTAGTCCCACAGATAACCCGGACGGTCACCCTTGAACGCGAACCCGGCCTCGATCGCACGCTCGCCGCGGGCCTTGTCGCCCTGCAGCGACAGCGCCAGGCCCAGATGCACCAGCGGCAGGCCGGTCCGTGCCTTCGCGCGCTCGTTGTCATAGAGACCGCGCAGCGTGCCCAGTGGCGCACGGTTGACCCGCGCGAGCACGTAGCCGGCGTAGGCCTGGTAGGCGAAGCGCAGGTGGTCGCGCTCGTTCTGGCCATAGAACCCGTCGCCGCCCGACAGCAGGTCTTCGGACAAGCGCTCGAGCGCCTTCTGCAGCACCCCTTCCGGCACAGCGAAACCAGCGTCGCGCGCGTCGAGCAGGAACTCGACGATGTAAGGCGTGAGCATCGGATTGACGTCGCCGTCGCCGCCACCCCACATCGAGAAGTGCCCGGTGCCGACCTGCATCGCCGCCAGCCGGCCGAACGCGGCCTCGACCACCCGGCGTCGCTTGCCGGCGTCGATGTCGCGGATGCCCAGCATCGAGACTGTCGCTTCGTCGAGTTGCAGCGCCGCGTAACCGCGACTGGTGGTCTGCTCGGCGCAGCCGTAGGGATAGTGCAACGCACCGTCGATCGCGGCGGCGAATGGAATCGGCGGCAGCGCGCTGACCGAGACCCGCGCCGTGACCGAGCCGGGCATCAGTCCGGACATCGTGGCGGTGTCGAGGGTCAGTGGCGTGGCGCCGTCGAGCCCCCGGGTGCTCGAGCGCAACACCGCTGGCCACGCCGGCCGCACCGGCAGGTCGTAGCTGCGATCGACGCGGTGCCCGTTGCCGTCGACGCGCACGCGGACCTTGGCGACGGTATAGCCGGACTGCGCGGTCAGCGGGAAGCGCAGTGTCGTCTTGCCGTCAGCGGCCAGCGACACGCGGCGACTGCCCTCACCGATTACCAGCGGCCCGACACCGTCGACGCGGACGTCGAACGCGCCCGCCCGCCCACTGAAATTGGTCAGGTCCAGGGTCACCGTGCTGCGGTCGCCAGGCGCGAGCACCCGCGGCATGCTGGCCTCCGCGACGACCGGCGCGCGCACCAGGGTCTCGACATCGCGACTGCCGTAGCGGTCGGCCGAGAACACCAGCGCCGAGACCCGCAGCGTGCCGTTGAAGTCGGGCAGTTGCAGCGGCACCCGCGCATTGCCGCGGGCATCGAGCTTCACCGGGCCTGCGAACAGATCGACGGTCTGCACGCGCGCGGTGGGGCGACGGGCCTGCGGCAGCGAGGCCAGGGGTGCATCGCCGCCGAAGCGCAGCTTGGCCGTGCCGCCCTCGTAGCTCTCGATGATCCGCCCGTAGAGATCGTAGGCATCGACGCCGAACCGGCGCTGCGCGAAGAAGTGCCGCCAGGCGTCGGGCACCGGAAAACGGGTGATGTTGAGGATGCCCACATCGACCGCCGAGACCGTGACCCAGGCCGACTGGCCGGCCAGTTGCGGTGCGCTCACGGTGACCTGCATCGGGCCTTCGGGCGGACCTGCTCCGGTGCCCGCAGCCCGACCGCGACCCGGCGATCGCGGCGCTGCATCGGCACATGCGCGATGCCGACCGCGCGCGCCGGCGTGACCGCACTCGCGGCACTGCCACCGCGGAACACCAGCGCGGTGACGTAGACGTCGTGACGTTCCCAGTCCTCGGTGACCGGGATCTCGAACGTGCTGCCCGGTTTGGCATCGATCTCGTGCAGATAGAGCATGCGGTCACTTTCGACCATCAGCAGGCCCTTGCCCGGATGCGGCGGCGTGACCGTGACACGCATCGTGTCGCCAGCGCGGTAGCCGGTCTTGTCCAGCGCGACCTTGACCTTGTCGGGCCGCGCATCGAGCCCGCGGTTGTCGTCGTCCCAGCCCCAACCGGCACGGAAGGGATAGCGCGAGACCAGCTTGGTCTGCGGATCCTCGACATCGATGCGGTACTCGCCCCACTCCACCGGCACGTCGAAGCGCGCGGCCGCGGTGCCGGCATCGACGCTGCGCGTATCCACGGTCTCGAAGCGCTGCGTGTACTCGTAGCGCCAGCCATCGTCATCGTTGCGCCAGTGGTAGTCGCGGTGCTCGCGCACCAGCGACACCTTCAGGCCCTGCAGCGGCCGGGGCTTGCCGTCCTGGCCCACGCGCACCAGTTCGAAGCGTGCCGTGCCGTTGGAGTCGGCGCCATCGTCAGGATCGAACAACGGGCGCACGCCGACCAGCGCCTCGGCTGGCCACAGCACCCGCTTGAGCGTGCGGTTGACGCTGCGCCCGCCGGTTTCGAACAAGCTGCCGGAGACAATCGCGGCGATCGGCGTGACCGGTCGGGCCTCGTCGGGCAGCGCGATATCGGCCTGCAGGCGGCCCTGCGCATCGAGCGCCTCATCGACGACATCCTTGGCCTCGCGCGGCAGTTCCACAGTCGGATCGCCGAAGAAGAAGCCCGGCAGCCCCTCGACCGGCGTGCGCTCGACGGCCACCGCCAGCCGCGCGGTGAAGCGATTGCCCGCCGCCGGCGCGCCATAAAGATAGGCCCCGGTCGCCTGCAGCCGCAGCGGCTGCCCCGGGCGCAGCGTCGCCTGCGCGGCGTCGAGGTCGAGCTTCATCCGCTCGGGCAGGAACTCCTCGATCCGCAAGGTCATGCCCTGCACCGCCTCGCGGCTCGCCGGATCGGTGCGGAACTCCACGCGCCAGCTGCCGGTCGGCGCGTCGACCGGGATCTCCTGCTCGAACCGGACGTAGCCGCCCTCGCCCGGCTCGATGCGGCGTTCGAGGAAGGTCTTGCCGTCGGGCTGGCGCAGGCGCGCAAACAACGTCTGCGCACGGCCGTCCTTCGCCTGCACCGGACGTCCATCCTGGTCGCGCAGCAGCGCCGAAACGCGGACTGTCTCTCCGGGGCGGTAAAGATCGCGTCCCGACCAGGCAAACACATCGAACCAGGCCTGCTCGCGGCCGCCGACCGCGAACTCCGACAGGTCCAGCGCCGGCTGGTTGAACGGCAGCATCGAGACATCCCCGCCCCGCGTGGCGACCAGCACATGCGCCGCGTCGAGCCTGTAGTCGAGCATCGCATTGCCGCGTGCGTCGGTCTTGGCGCGGAAGACCGTCTCGCCCTTGCCGTCGAGCACCTTGAGCTCGGCATTGCCGATCGGCGCGCCATCCTGCAGCGACGCCGTATGCACGAACATCCGCTCCCGGTAGGCGCGCGCATGCAGGCCGATGTCGCTGACGGTGAAGAACGCGGTCTCGTACTGGTCGGCGAACTCGCCGGTGCGCTTCATCACCGCAAAGTACAGCCCAGGCTGCTGCAGTTCCTTGATGCCCTGCAGCGGCAGATAGGTCAGCACACGCTCGTTGCGCGCGCCGTCGATCGAAAAGCGGTTGACGTACACCGGCTTGGCCAACTGCGACAGCGGCGTGCGGCCGCTGTAGCCGTAGCGGTCATCGAGATCCCAGCTCCCCCGCCGGCCGCCGCGCTGGTACTGGGTGAAGAACGCAGGCAACGAGGCGTCGTCGACGCGCAGGAACTCGACATCGACCTCGTCGACGTTGATCGAGACGATCGGCAGACCGCGCGATTCCTTCGCCGGCAGCACGCTGCCCTGCGAGGCGAAGCCGACGACCGGATCCAGCTCGCCGGTGAACACCTTGCGCTCGAGATCCTGGCCCAGCGTACTGCCGTCGGCTGCGGTCAGCTTGCCGGAAATGCGCACTGTGTAGTCCCGGTTGGCCTCGACGTGCGGGAAACGCAGCACCTTGCCGTCGTCGTCGAGCGTCCAACTGCCGTCACGACCGGCATTGTCGGCCAGGGTCACCAGCGCATCGAAATCCTGGGTGCCGACCAGCGGCTGCGAGAACTCGAGGGCCAACGACAGCGCGCCATCGTGCTGGTCGGGAAATGCCCGCACCAGGCCGAACCCCTCGACCTGTGCGCGCTCGGTGCGGATCGCCTCACCGCCCGCGGTGGGCACCTGACCCTCAGCATCACGCCGACAGCCGGCGACGAGCGCGACCGCCAGTACGAGCACCAGCACCGCGACGCAACGGGCGCCAACGCGCCCCCACATTCCGATCGACATCCCAATTCCCCGCCTGGCAACCGGCGCAGTATAGGAACGCCAAGCCTCCAAAACCGGGGGCAGAGTGCCTTTTCCTTGGAAAAAGACACTCTGACCCCGCGTGGCGGCTGCCCCCGGCGCGGCGTGGCGTCAGGCCTCGGGGTTGGGCGCGTCTACGAAAAGCGAAGGGGTCAGAGCGCCCTTTCTGGAAAAAGGCACTCTGACCCCGATTTTGGACCCAGGTTTTAAGCGGCGTCAGGCGTCAGGGCTCGGGACGTCCACGGCGCTGGCTGGGGCGTCGCCCGCCGGCGGCGGTGCGATCGGGTCGACGGTTTCGTCTTCGATCGCGCCGTCGACGCGCTCGATGCCCTGCAGACGCTCGTCCTTGGACAGGCGCATCAGGGTCACGCCCTGGGTGTTGCGGCCGACCCGGGCGATCTCCGAGGCGCGGGTGCGCACCAGGGTGCCGCCGTTGGAGATCAGCAGCACCTCGTCAGCATTGCGCAGCAGCACCGCGCCAACCAGGCGACCGTTGCGCTCGGTGGTCTGGATGCCGATCACGCCGCGCGTGCCGCGGCCCTTGCACGGGTATTCCGACAGCGGCGTGCGCTTGCCGTAGCCGTTCTCGGTCGCGGTGAGGATGTAGCCGATATCCTCGCCAGCGCCGGTCTCGACCACCACGGCCTCGCCATTGGCCTCAGCGCTCGCCTCGGGCGCCGCGTCCTCGACCGTCTCCTCGAAGGTCTCGTCCTCGATGCCGCCTGCGCTCTCGGCGACGATCAGGCTCACGACGTGCTCGCCGGCGTCGAGCCGGATGCCGCGCACGCCGCCGGCGGTGCGGCCCATCGAGCGCACGCGGTTCTCGCTGAAGCGCACCGTCTTGCCATTGGAGGCGAACAGCAGCACATCGCGGTCGCCGTCGGTCAGCGCGACGCCGACCAGCGCATCGCCGTCGTCGAGGCGGATCGCGATCTTGCCGCGCGCCAGCCGGTAGGCGAACTCGGTCAGCGGGGTCTTTTTGACCGTACCGCTGCGGGTGGCGAAGAAGACGTACTGGCCCTCGACGTACTCGCGCACCGGCACCACGGCCTGCACCTTTTCGTCGGCCTCGAGCGGAATCCAGTTGATGATCGGCCGCCCGCGCGCGTTCGGGCCGGCGTCGGGCAACTGGTGCACCGGCAGCCAGAACACGCGGCCGGCACTGGTGAACGTCAGCAGCGTGTCGTGGGTGTTGACCAGCCACAGCTGTTCGATGAAATCCTCGTCCTTGGTCGACGCCGCATTGCGGCCGCGGCCGCCGCGCTTCTGCGCGCGATAGGCGCTGACCGGCTGGCGCTTGGCGTAGCCGGCATGCGACAGCGTGACCACCACGTCCTCGGGTGCGATCAGGTCGAGGATGTCGAGATCCTCTTCGCTGGCGCGGATCTCGCTGCGGCGCTCGTCGCCGAACTCGGCCTTGACGTTGCGCAGTTCGGTGCGGATCACTTCCAGCAGCACGTCGGGATCTTCGAGAATCTCGATCAGACCACGGATGGTCTCCAGCAGCTGCTTGTACTCGTCGGTCAGGCGGTCCTGCTCCAGCCCGGTCAGGCGGTGCAGGCGCATCTCCAGGATCTGCTGCGCCTGGGCCTCGGTCAGCTGGTAGCTGCCGTCGATCAGGCCCACGCCATCGGGCAGATCCTCGGGGCGCGAAGCCTCGGCGCCGCTGGCGGCCAGCAGCGCACCGACCAGCCCGGCGTCCCAACGCCTGCCGAGCATCCGCTCGCGGGCGACGTTGGGATTCTCCGAGGTCTTGATCAGCTCGATCATCTCGTCGATGTTGGCCAGCGCGACCGTCAGACCTTCGAGGATGTGCGCGCGGTTGCGGGCGCGGCGCAGCTCGAAGATCGTCCGGCGAGTGACCACCTCGCGACGGTGGCGGACGAACGCCTCGAGGATCTGGCGCAGGTTCAGCAACTGCGGGCGGCCATCGACCAGCGCCACCATGTTGATGCCGAACACCGACTCCATCTGCGTCTGCGAATAGAGGTTGTTGAGCACGACCTCGGCCGACTCGCCGCGCTTGACCTCGATGTAGATGCGCATGCCGTCCTTGTCGGACTCGTCGCGCAGTTCGCTGATGCCCTCGAGCTTCTTTTCCTTGACCAGCTCGGCGATCTTCTCGATCAGCCGCGCCTTGTTCACCTGGTAGGGAATCTCGGTGACGATGATCGACTCGCGGCCGTTGTCGGCCACCTCGACCTCGGCCTTGGCGCGCATGCGCACGCGACCGCGACCGGTGCGGTAGGCCAGGTGGATGCCGCCCACGCCGTTGATGATGCCGGCGGTCGGGAAATCGGGACCGGGGATGTATTCCATCAACCCGTCGATGTCGATCTCGGGGTTGTCGATCAACGCGATCAGTGCGTCGACCACCTCCCCCAGGTTGTGCGGCGGGATATTGGTCGCCATGCCGACCGCGATACCGGCCGAGCCGTTGACCAGCAGGTTCGGAAAGCGCGTCGGCATCACCGACGGCTCGAGCTCCTTCTCGTCGTAGTTGGGCTGGAAATCGACCGTTTCCTTGTCGATGTCGGCCATCAACTCGTGCGTCAGGCGCGACATGCGCGCCTCGGTGTAACGCATCGCCGCTGCCGAGTCGCCGTCGACCGAACCGAAGTTGCCCTGCCCGTCGACCAGCAGATAGCGCAGCGAGAACGGCTGGGCCATGCGCACCAGCGTGTCGTAGACCGACTGGTCACCGTGCGGGTGGTACTTACCGATGACGTCACCGACGATACGCGCCGACTTGTAATACGGTTTGTTGCTGTGCGCGCCGAGCTCGTTCATGGCGAACAGCACGCGGCGATGGACCGGCTTGAGGCCGTCGCGGACGTCGGGGAGCGCGCGGCCCACGATCACGCTCATCGCGTAATCGAGGTAACTGCGGCGCATCTCGTCTTCGAGATTGACGGGAATGATTTCTTTCGCGGAATCGACCATCTAGAGGGCTTGCATCCTGTCTGCGCGGCCCGGTTTTTTCGGCATCGGCGCAAGGCGCCGACACTGCGCGTACCGGCCGCCGGCGACGCGATCAAAACGACAGGAAATCATAGCACAAACGCCATGCCCGCCCCAGGGTTTCCGACGTAAAAACAAGCACTTGGCGCGATACGGCGCGGTATTTCCGGGCCTTGCCCGCTTTCCGGCCGGCCGGCCGCACAATTGGGCGCCCTCGCCTCCGATCGCCCAGGCGGGCCGACCTCAGCGAAACAGGGCGCGCATCGCCTCGGTCGTGGGGCGTTCGACCACGCCGCGTTCGGTCACGATCGCGTCGATCAGCGCGCCTGGCGTCACATCGAACACCGGATTCCAGGCCTGGATGCCGTCAGCGACCGTGCGACTGCCGCCCACACCGAACAGCTCGCCCGGGTCGCGCTGCTCGATCTCGATCATCTCCCCCGACGGCGTGTCCATGTCGACGGTCGAGGACGGTGCGACCACCATGAACTTCACGCCGTGATGGCGGGCGGCAATCGCAAGTTGGTAGGTGCCGATCTTGTTGGCGGTATCACCATTGGCGCAGATGCGGTCGGCACCGACGACCACCCACTGCACGAAGCCGCCCTTCATCAGGTGCGAGGCGGCCGAGTCGGCGATCAGGGTCGCGTCGATGCCATCCTGCTGCAGCTCCCACACCGTGAGCCGTGCGCCCTGCAACCAGGGCCGTGTTTCGCCGGCGAAGACCTTGGCGATGCGGCCCTGCGCCATACCGGCGCGAATCACGCCCAGCGCGGTGCCGAAGCCGGCGGTCGCCAGCGAGCCGGTGTTGCAATGGGTCAGCACCCCACTGCCCGGTGCGATCAGCGCCGCGCCGAGCGCGCCCATATGCCGGTTCGCGGCGAGGTCCTCATCGGCGATCGCCTGCGCCTCGCGCGCCAGTACCTCGCGCCAGTCGCTGCCCGCGGTCGCCAGCACCCGACGCATGCGCGCCAAGGCCCAGGCCAGGTTCACCGCAGTCGGGCGCGCGGCGTTGAGACGCTGCAGCGCCGGCTCGAGCTTGGCCAGCGCAGCCGCGCCATCATCGGCTTCGATCTCGCGCGCGCCCAGCACCGCGCCCCAGGCCGCCGCGATACCGATCGCCGGCGCGCCGCGCACGGTCAGCGCATGGATCGCCTGGGCGACCTCGTCGCTGGTCGTGCAGGTCGCATGCTCGACCACGAACGGCAGTTTGCGCTGGTCGAGCAGTTCGAGCGTGTCGCCGGTCCACAGGATCGGGCGGATGTGGTCGTAGCGGTCGAAGTCGAGGGGGGATGCGTTCATGGCGCCATTGTAGTTCGGGGCGGTTGGGTTGCTGTTGGGCAGGCAGCTTGGGGTTCCTGGGCCCCGCTCCTGCCCCGCCAGACATCGATGCCCTGCTCTGGCTTTAGCTCTGGCTCTGGCTCTGGCTCTGGCTTTGGCTTTGGCTTTGGCTTTGGCTTTGGCTTTGGCTTTGGCTTCGAGCTTTTGATGTATCGAGCCGTAAAGCGAGCCGAGCATCGCAGGATGACGGGGCCGAAGAGCAGCCCTTGTCTGAGCGCAGCGAGTTTGGGCTGCGTGCCCCGTCTTCCGAGAAGCACAGGGAACCGCCGCGGCGGTATCGCGGCGGATCGCGTCCGGCGGAAGGACCTTTTGGTTTCTTTTGGGTCCCTCCAAAAGAAACTCGCCCGCGCAGCGGGCGAAAGCCGTGCACCTGCCTTGGCATTGGCTGTTTGCTTGGGCTGTTCTAAGAATGCGAAAAACAGGATCAAGTCCACAGCTTCCGCGCGCAACGCGCGCGGCTTACTTTTGTCTTGGCAAAAGTAAGCAAAACCGCCGTCGCCGGACGCGATCCGCCGCATGAAGCCGCGGCGGTGCCCTCCGCGCCTCACCTGGCGCGGCACGCAGCCCAAACTCGCTGCGCTCAGACAAGGGCTGCTCTTCGGCCGCGCCAGGCTCCGGTGCTCGGCTCGCTTTACGGCTCGATGGAAAGCCACAGCACCAGCAACAGCCACAGCAGCAGCAACGGCAATGGCAAAAGCGCTCGGCGCAGCCGCACCCCAGGGGCTACGCCCTCGCGAAATCGAACGCGATCACCTCCGCGATCCGCGACGTCTCCAGCATCGCCATCATCAACCGATCCACACCCAACGCGACCCCGGCGCAGTCGGGGAAGCCGGCATCGAGTGCATCGATTAGCGCCTCATCGATCGCCGGCAGTGCCGCGCCGCGTGCGGTGCGCACCGCGTGGTCGCGCTCGAAGCGGGCCCGCTGCTCGGCGCCGTCGGCCAGTTCGTGATAGCCATTGGCCAGCTCCAGTGCCCCCAGGTACAGCTCGAAACGCTCGGCCACCGGCACACCGTCGCGCGAGGCAATCCGCGCGAGCATGCATTGCGAGGCCGGGTAGTCGTGCACGACAAGAATGCGATCAGCGGGGTTGGCCGGCTGGAGGCGATGGGTCATCAGCAGGTCGAGCCAGTCGTCGCGGCCCAGGCCGTCCGGATCGATCCGCACGTCGCCCAGCGCCGCCCGCAGTACCGCCTCCGGCGCCGTCATCGGGTCGATGCCCAACTGCTCGCGGTAGAGCGTGCGGTAGTCGGTCTCCACGACGTCCGCCCGGCGCCCGACCAACGCCAGGGCAGCCTGCACCAGTGCGACGGTCTCGGCGGCGAGCCGGCGATGGTCCCAGCCGACGCGGTACCACTCGAGCATCGTGAACTCGGGGTTGTGGCGCCCGCCCGCCTCGCCGTCGCGGAACACCCGGCCCAGTTCGTAACAGTCGCCGAAACCCGCGGCCAGCAACCGCTTGAGCGGGAACTCGGGCGATGTGCGCATCCAGCGCAGCGGCGGCCCGGCATCGACGTGGCCGCCGAAGCGCGTGGCGAAGCTGGCGACGTTGGGATCGGTATTGCCGGCGCGCGAGAGCACCGGCGTCTCGACCTCGACCACGTCGCGCTCGGCGAAGAAGCCGCGCAACACGGCATTGAGCCGCGCGCGCAGGCGCAGCGCCGCGAAGGATGCACTCGGCCCGCTCGGCACGCTCACGCCTGCGCCTCGAGGAAGGCCAGCAGCGCGGCCTCGTCCCAGATCTCCACGCCCAGTGCCTGGGCCTTGTCGAGCTTGGAGCCTGCGGCTTCGCCGGCCACCACCAGCGACGTCTTCTTCGACACGCTGCCGACGATCTTCGCGCCCAGCGCTTCGAGCTTCTCGCCGGCCTCATCGCGGGTCATCGACGCCAGCGTGCCCGTCAGCACCACGCTCTTGCCGTCGAGCGGGCCGCTGCTGCGCACCGCACGTGCGGGGGCTGCGGCGAGCAGGCGTTGCATGGCCGCGTCGGCGTCGATGAGCGCTTGGCGCGCCCGCTCGTCGGCCAGGTACGCCGCGAGATTCGCCGCGCCCGCGCTGGACGCGCCAGCGCCGACCCAGCCGCTCTCGTTCGCACGCAGCAAGGCCGCGAGCGTGCCGTAGGTCTGCGCCAGACGCTCGGCGCTCTTGCCGCCGAGTTTGTCGACCGGCAACGTGGCCAGCAGGTGCGCCAGGTCCAGCCGATCGCGCAGCTCGGCAGACGGCGCCGCCTCATCGGAGAAGCGCACCCCAGCCGCGAGCAGCGCATCGACCACTGCGACATTGCCGGGTTGCTCGAAGAACGTCGCGATCGAGCGCGCCACCTCGCCACCGATATCCGGCAGCGCCTGCAGCAGCACCGCGGGCGTGCTGCGGATGAACTCGAGCGTGCCCAGCCATTGCGCCAACGACTTGGCCGTCGTTTCGCCCAGGTGCGGGATGCCGAGCGCGAACAGGAAGCGCGCCAGTGTTGTGTGGCGGCTGGCGTCGATGCCCGCAACGAGGTTCTCGGCCCACTTGGTGGCGAGTTTGCCGCCGGTCTCGACGGTCAGATGCGCGCGCAGGAACGCGGCGTCCTTCCAGACTGGCGCCTCCTCGGCCAGAACGGCCGCACCTTCGGCATCGAGCACCAGCCCCCCTTGCTGTCGGCGATCGCCTGCTGGAAGTCGGCGGCGGTCGCGGCGTCGAGGGCGGTCTTCATCCGCACCAGGTCGGCGACGGTCAGGGCATACAGATCGGCCGGCGAATGCACGAAACCGAACTCGACCAGGGCTTCGGCCTGCTTGTCGCCCAGACCCTCGATGTCGAGCGCGCGACGCGAAGCGAAGTGCCGCACGGCCTCCTTGCGCTGCGCCGGACACGTCAGCCCGCCGCTGCAACGCCAGGCGATCGCGCCCTCCTCGCGCACCAGGTCGGAGCCGCAGACCGGACACGCGGCCGGCATCGTCCAGGGCACCGCATCGGCGGGGCGCCGGTCTTCGATCACGCGCACGATCTCGGGGATCACGTCGCCGGCGCGGCGCACGATCACCGTGTCGCCCTCGCGCGCGTCGAGCCGCGCGATCTGGTCGGCGTTGTGCAGCGTGGCGTTGGTCACCGTGACCCCGGCGACCTGGACCGGCTCGAGTCGTGCGACCGGCGTGACCGCACCGGTCCGGCCGATCTGCACCTCGATCGCGCGCAGCACCGTCGACTGCTCCTGTGCCGGGAACTTGTGTGCCAGCGCCCAGCGCGGCGAGCGCGACACGAACCCCATCGCGCGTTGCTGGTCGTAGTCGTCGAGCTTGTAGACCACGCCGTCGATGTCGTACGGCAGCGCGTCGCGCTGTGACCCGATGCGACGGAAGTAGGCGATCAGGCCTTCGAAGCCGGTCGCGGTCTCGACCTCGGGCGCGACCGGAAATCCGAATCCGCGCAGCAACGCCAAGGTCTGCGAATGGGTCTCAGGCAGTTCCAGGCCGCGGACCTCGCCGACCGAATAGGCGAAGAACGCCAGCGGCCGGCGACGTGTGACCGCCGGATCGAGCTGGCGCAGCGAACCGGCCGCGCCATTGCGCGGGTTGGCGAGCAGTTTCTCGTTGTTCTCCAGCGCCTTGGCATTCCAGTCCGCGAAGGCCTTGCGCGGCATGTAGATCTCGCCGCGCACCTCCAGCACCGTCGGCGCCGGCGCCCCGTCGAGGCGGAGCCGGAGCGGCACCGCGCGCACCTGGCGCAGATTCGCGGTGACGTTTTCGCCCGTGGCGCCGTCGCCGCGCGTCGCGCCCTGCACGAACACCCCGTCCTCGTAGCGCAGGCTGATCGCCAGGCCGTCGAGTTTGGGTTCGACCGAGAACACCGGGGCTGCGATGTCGAGCTTCTGCTCGATCCGACGCTCGAAGTCGGCGACCTCGGAAAACCGCGTGCGGTCGTCGGCGTCGTCGGGCACGCCTGCGGTCTCGAACGCGTTCGCCAGCGACAGCATCGGGATCGCGTGCTGGACCTCGGGAAAGCCGCCATCGGGGCGCGCGCCAACCGTGCGCGTGGGCGAATCCTCGCTGGCGAGCTCGGGGTGCGCCGTCTCCAGCGCCTCGAGTTCGCGCATCAGTGCGTCGTAATCGGCATCCGGGATCGACGGATCGTCGAGCACGTAGTAGCGGTGGTTGGCATCTTCGATGCGTGCACGCAGCTCGGCGACGCGCTCGGCGGGAGAGGACTTGGGCATGCCCCGAATTGTAGGACGACGGGGTTGGCGCGCGCGTCGCGATCGGGCCTGCTCGGCCGACAAAGCCCGCCCCCGTTCACGAGGAAAGGCGCTGGTCCCCGGCGCCGTCGAATCGATCGATCACATCGGCGTCAGCGCATCGGCTCGGACACCCTGCGATAGGCACTGAGCCGCGCATCCAGTGTCCCGGCGTGCAACTCGAAGAGATGATCGTCGAAGTCGTAGAAGTACAGCGAGTCGCCCTCGCCTGCGATCCTGGGCCGTGCAGGCCGGATCTCCACACCCAGCGCTTCGAGCCGGACGCGGTAACCCGGCAGGTCGGCAGCATTCACCGAGAACGCGACATGCCCATAGCTGCGTTCGGCCGGCGGCTCGCCTTCCATCGCAGCGATCCAGACGCCGCCGAGCACGAAGAACTTTTCGCGCGACAACGAGTGCGGGCGGTCGCCGCTGTCGTAGACCTCGGTCGCGCCCAGCCCCTCGACCAGCAGTCGCGCTGTGCGCGCGAGGTCGCGGACGACGAAGGTCAGGTGACTGATGCCGGAAATCGACATCCGCGCGCGGTCACCAGCGCGGGCTGCGGGTCACCGGCGGCGCGTCGCGTTCGCGGTCCCAGGCGCGCAGTTCGTCACGCAGGCCGGCGATGCGCTGGCGGCCCAGAGCATTGCGCTGCTCGTCGAGCAACACGCCGTCGAGCAGTTCGGCCATCCGCTCGGCGGTCGGCAGCATCGTGTCCCAGGCGTCGAGCGCACGGACCGGCGCCGGCAGGGTCAGGAAGAAGGCGATCGCCGGCGTTTCCAGGGTCTGGATCTCGGCCATCTCGAAACTGCCGGGGCTGCGGATATTGGCGACGCTGAAGATCGGGCCGCGCTCGGGATGGCCGTCGACGAGGCGGTGGAACACGTTCATGTGGCCGTAGGTCAGGCCGGTCTTCTCGGCCGCGACCACGATGTCCGGCCCGCGCAGCACATTGCCCGCACGCGCGGCGATGTACAGCGTGACGATCTTGTCGAAGTCGTCGGTGTTGCGCTTGCCCAGCTCGCTGTTGGGCGAGACCGTGCCGACGGTGCGGTCGAGCAGGTCCATCTCTGCCTGCACCGCGTCACCATCGCCCGGCGCCTGCGCCGGTTCGCCCTCGCCTAGTTCGCGCTCGAGCTGCGCACCGAGCGTCGGCTCGCGTCGTGCGTCCTCGGCAGGCGCGATGCGCCGTCCCTGTCCGCCGCGCGGGCGCGTCCCGAAGTACCAGATCGCCGCCATCAGCAGCGCGCCGGCGACGATGATTCCGATACGCAGCATCCACTCATCGGTCATTGGCGGTGTTCTCCTAGGCGGCGCCGGCCAGTCGCGTGGCTTCGGCAAGATCGACAGACACCAGGCGGCTGACGCCCGGCTCGCGCATGGTAACGCCACTGAGTTGGGATGCGGCTTCCATCGTCGCCTTGTTGTGGCTGACAAACAGGAACTGCACCTGCTCGCTCATCTCGCGCACCATCGCGGTGAAGCGGCCGACATTGGCCTCGTCGAGCGGCGCATCGACCTCGTCGAGCAAACAGAACGGCGCCGGATTGAGCTGGAAGATCGAGAACACCAGGGCCACGGCGGTCATCGCCTTCTCGCCGCCAGACAGCAGCGAGATATTGGACACGCGCTTGCCGGGTGGGCGGGCCATGATCGCCACGCCAGTGTCGAGCAGGTCGTCGCCGGTCAGCTCCAGGTAAGCGTGACCCCCGCCGAACAGGCGCGGATACAGCGCCTGCACGCCCGCGTTGACCCGATCGAAGGTGTCCTTGAAGCGGCCGCGGGTCTCGCGGTCGATCTTGCGGATCGCCTCCTCCAGCGTGTCCAGCGCGGCAGTGAGGTCGGCGTCCTGGGCGTCGAGGTATTCCTTGCGCTGCGCGGCCTCGGCATGCTCGGCGATCGCCGCGAGGTTGACCGGCTCCAGCCGCCGCAGGCGCGCGTCGAAGTCGGCGACCATCTTCTCCCAGTCCTTGGCATTGGCCGCATCGTCGAGGCCATTGAGCACGTCGTCGACGACGAAGCCGGCCTCCACGACCTGGGCGGCAAGCTGATCGGCGGCGATCACCAGCGCCTGCTGGTCGAGCCGGCGCTGGCCGATCGCCTCGCGCTGGGTCAGCGCCTGCGCATCGCGCTGCTGACGGACCTGCTCGTAGGTGCGCAGTTCATTGTCGATGCCTTCGACCGCCGAGCGCGCCTGCGCCAGCGACTGCTCGGTGCGCACGCGCTCCTCCAGCGCGACCTGACGCTGGTCCTCGAGCGCCTCGACCGGCGAGTCGCCGCCGGCCAGTTGCGCCGACAGCTCGCCCAGACGGTTGTCGAGCTGACCACGCTGGCCGCCCATGCGCGTCAGCGCCTGGGTCAGCGAGGCGACCTGCGCGCGCTGCGACTCGAGCGTCAGCGCGAGCGCATGCGCAGTGTCGCGGGATTCGCGCGCGGCCGCGCGGGCGGCGTCGCGGGCATCGGTCAGGCTACGGCGCTCGGCTTCCAGCGCGGCGCGCGCCGTTTCCAGGTCGCCCATGCTGCCGACCGCGTCCTCGAGCCGGGCACGCGCCTCGCGTGCCTGCTGCGCGGACTGGGCCAGGGTCTCGTCGAGCTGCGCGAGCTCGGCATCGATGCGCGCGATCCGGGTGCGCGCGGCCTCCACCCGGCCCTGCTGGCTCTGCACCTGGCCGGCGAGTTCGGACACGCCGCGATGCGCCAGGTACAGCGCGCGCTGCGCCTCTTCGCGCTGCTGCTCGGCGGCGAGCAAGCGATCGCGGCCGCTGGCGAGGCCGCGCTCCAACTCGTGTTCCTGATCCTGCAGCGCGGCGATCTCTTCGCGCAGCGCCTGGATCTCGCGCTCGCGCAGCAGGGCGCCCTGCTTGGCCGCGCCCGAGCGCGACACCCGCACCCAGCCCGCACCCAGGCGCTCGCCGCTGCGGGTGATGACCGAATCGTGTTCGCCCAGCCCGGCCTGCAACGCGCGCGCCTGGTCCAGGGTGTCGGCGACATGCAGACGCGCAAGCAGCCGCCGGATCGCCAGCGGGCCCTGCACCCGGGCCGCGAGCGAGGTCGGCGCGAACTGCGCCGGCGCCTCGTCGGCGGCGACCAGCGCCAGGCGGCTCTCGCCCAGTTCGCCGAGTGCGTCGACCAGATCGGCGGGCACGCCGTCGCCATCGACCAGCACGCCCTCGATCAGTTGACCGAGCGCACTCTCGACCGCGAACTCCCAGCCGGCCTCCACGCGCAGCCGCTCGCCCACGCGCGCGGCCGAATCGAGCCCACGCTGGCGCAGCCACTCGACAGCCGCGCCCTGTTCCTGGCCCAGCGCCGCGTGCTGCAGCGTCTCCAGCGACGCCAGCCGGCCGCGGGCTTCCTGCGCGCGCTTGCGCACGCCCGACAGGTCCTCCTGCGCGACACGCTGGGCGTCCTGCAGCTCGACGGCCGCCTCCTTGCGCGCCTCCAGCGACTCGCCGAGCGCATCGAGAGCGGCTTTCTGGTCCTCGTGGCGGAGCTGGATGTCCTCAAAGGCCTCGTTCAGCGCATCGAGGTCCAAGCCATCGCGCTCGGCCTGCAACTGCTCGCGCCGGCGCCCGGCTTCCAGCGCCTGACGGTCGAGATAGTCGACGCGCGTGCGCTCCACATCACCGGCGCGCGCAGCCTCGCCCTGCTCGCGATTGTGCGCCTCCCAACGGGCCTGCCAGTCGGCGAGTGCGGTCTCGGCATCGCGCAGCGCGTCCTGCCGGATTGCGTCCTCGTCCTGCAGTTGCGCCAGCTGCGGCTCGGCCTCGGCGATGTGCTCGTGCAGGGTGTCGAGCCGCACCTGGTCCTGGTCGATGTGCGCGCCGATCTCGGCCAGCTGCGCCTGCGCCTCGTCGCGGGCCTTGAGCAGGCGCGCCGACAGTTCGCGCTGGTGCTGGATCTGCTGCTCGATCCGGGCGAGCGCGCCGCTGACTTCGTAGCTCTCGGCCTGGGCGCGGTTGAGCGCCTCGGCCGCCTCATGGCGACGCTCGCGTCCGGTCTCGAGCTCGCGCTCGGCCTCGCGCTGCTCGGCGATCAGCTGCTCGAGCCGGGTTTCTTCCTGCGCCAGACCCTCGCGCAGCGCACGCAGGCGCGAATCGAGCGTGCGCCATTCCAGCGCCTTCCACTCGGCGTCGCGGATCTTGCGCTCGGCCTGGATCGCGGTGTATTGCTCGGCCTGGCGGGCCTGGCGGGCCAGGTGCTGCAACTGCTTGCCGACCTCCTCGCGCAGGTCGCCCAGCCGCTCGAGGTTCTCGCGGGTATGCCGGATCCGGGTCTCGGTCTCCTTGCGGCGCTCCTTGTACTTGGAGATGCCGGCCGCTTCCTCGAGGTAGATGCGCAGGTCCTCGGGCTTGGCGTCGATGACCTGACTGATCATGCCCTGCTCGATGATCGAGTAGCTGCGCGGGCCCAAACCCGTGCCCAGGAACAGATCGGTGATGTCGCGGCGGCGGCACTTGGTGCCGTTGAGGTAGTAGCCGCTCTGGCCGTCGCGGCTGACGGTGCGCTTGACCGAGATCTCGTTGAACGCGGCGAACTCGCCGCTGATGGTGTGGTCGCTGTTGTCGAAGATCAGCTCGACCATCGCCTGGGACACCGGCTTGCGCGCGGTCGAGCCGGCGAAGATCACGTCGGTCAGCGAATCGCCGCGCAGGCGGCTGGCCGAGGACTCGCCCATGACCCAGCGCACCGCGTCGATGATGTTGGACTTGCCGCACCCGTTCGGCCCGACCACGCCGGTCATGTTCGTCGGCAGGTGCAACGTGGTCGGGTCGACGAAGGACTTGAAACCGGCGAGCTTGATCGTGGACAGGCGCATGCGGGCGTCGGGGGCCTCATGGCGCCGGCGGGCCGGCGCCGGGTCGTGGAACGGCGGGGACGCACGCGACATCCGGCCCGGCGATGCTGACGCACGGCGGACCGCGCGCCGCGCGCGCGCAAGCGGCCAGTATAGCCAGCGACCCGGAATCGCGCCGCCGGCCCGGCACCGCGCTTGGGCGCCGTTGGGCCGCGGGACGCCGCGCTCAGGGCACCAGGCGGGTGCCGGTCTCGACGTCGAAAGCGTGCACGCGGCCGGCCGGGACCGCCAGCGGCAGGGTCTCGCCCGGCACCGGTACCCGGTCGGGCGGCAGCCGGGCGATCAGCGGGCGATCGCCCAGGCGCAGATTCACGAAGACTTCGCTGCCCACCGCCTCGACCACTTCCACCACCGGCGCCAGGCCGGCGTCGGCGACCTCGGCCGGCACCAGATGCTCGGGGCGGATCCCCAGATCGACCTCGCGGCCGGCCCAGGCCGGCGGCAACCCGGCCGCGCCCAGCGCCAGCGCCGTACCGTCGCCCAGCGCCAGCCCCCAGCCGGCCTGGTCATGCTGCAGGCGGCCGCGCAGCACGTTCATCGCCGGACTGCCGAGGAAGGTCGCCACGAACAGGTTGGCGGGCTTTTCGTACAGCGCCATCGGGGTGTCGATCTGCTGGATCTGCCCGTCCTTGAGCACCACGATGCGCTGGCCCAGCGTCATCGCCTCGATCTGGTCATGGGTCACGTAGATCATGGTGGTACCCAGCGCGCGGTGCAGCCGCGCGATCTCCACCCGCATGCCGGCGCGCAGCTTGGCGTCGAGGTTGGACAACGGCTCGTCGAGCAGGAACACCTGCGGCTGGCGCACCAGCGCCCGGCCCAGCGCGACACGCTGGCGCTGGCCGCCCGACAACTGTCCCGGCTTGCGGTCGAGCACCTTGTCGAGCTCCAGCACGCGTGCGGCCTCGGCCACGCGCGCGGCGATGTCGGCCTTGTCCTGGCCGCGCAGCTTCAGCCCGAAGGCGAGGTTCTCGGCCACGCTCATATGCGGGTACAGCGCGTAGCTCTGGAACACCATCGCGATATCGCGATCCTTGGGCGCGATGTCGTTGACCACCCGATCGCCGATGGTCAGCGTGCCGCTGCTGATCGCCTCCAGGCCGGCGACCATCCGCAGCAACGTGGACTTACCGCAGCCAGACGGGCCGACCAGCACCAGCAGTTCGCCGTCGGCGACCTCGAAACTGGCGCCCGCCACACCCACGTAGCCGTTGGGATAGACCTTGCGTACCGCGTCGAACCGCACCTTCGCCATGGCGTCTCCCGCTGTCGGATGGATCGTGATTGGAGGCGTGTGAACGATGCCCCGGCCAGGCCGTGCATCGAGAACGCAATACGCTATTCTGGCATGTAATCGTTTACACGCCAGCCGGCGATCGCCGCAGCAACCGCGATCGCCGCCGCGCGCCCCGGCCAGTGCGTCGCCGTGCGGGCGCGCTTGGCGGAGGCATTGCGGTTGCGGGCGATTGCACGACACACTTCACGATTCCCCTTTCCGTGAACACGAGGCGAACCAGGCGTCCATGCACGACACTCTGCTGCTGTTTGGCGCCACCGGCGATCTGGCGCAACGTTACCTGTTCCCGTCCCTGCTGCACCTGCTGCGCGACCGGCTGCTGCCGGCCGACTTCCGGGTCGTGGCGATCGCGCGCAGCGAACACGACGACGAGAGCTTCCGCGGCTGGCTGCGCGAGCGCCTGGGCGACGACTACGAGGCGGCCACGCTGGACGAGCTGCTGCGCCGGGTGCGCTACGTGCCGGCCGACCTGTCCGATCCCGAGGCGATGGCGCAGGCGCTCTCGCCGTTCGCCGACCGCCCGGCGGTCAGCTATCTGTCGACGCCGCCCAACCTGTTCGCGTCCGCCTGCCGCGGCCTGAAGGCCGCCGGCCTGCTCGAGCCGCCGTCGCGCCTGGTGCTGGAAAAGCCGATCGGTCACGACCTGGCCAGCGCACGCGAGATCGACGCTACCCTCAAGGCCGCACTCGACGAGTCGCGGATCTTCCGCATCGACCATTACCTGGGCAAGGCGCCGGTGCAGAACCTGCTGGCGCTGCGGCTGGGCAACACGCTGTTCGAGGCCGTCTGGGAACGGCGCTGGATCGAATCGGTCGACATCATCGTCGCCGAAACGGCTGGCATCGACGGCCGCGAGGGCTACTACGCCGACTACGGCGCGCTGCGCGACATGGTGCAGAACCACATGCTGCAGTTGCTCGCGCTGATCGCGATGGAGCCGCCGGCGGCGATGGACCCCGACGCGATCCGCGACGAAAAGCGCAAGGTGCTGCGCGCGCTGCGCCCCATGACACCGTCGGCCGCCGAGGCCGACAGCATCCGCGGCCGCTACCGCGACGGCGTGGTCGACGGCCGCGCGGTCAAGGGCTTCAGTCACCGCGACGACGTCGAGACTTTCGTCGGCCTGCGCGCCTGGATCGACAACTGGCGCTGGGCCGGTGTGCCGTTCCGGCTGGTGACCGGCAAGCGCATGCCCTCACGCACCACCGAGGTCGTGGTGACCTTCAAGCCGGTCACCCACTGGCTGTTCGGCGCCGACGAGCGCAAGCGCGCCCGCGCCAACCAGTTGCGCGTGCGGCTGCAGCCCGAAGAGACCATCGAGCTCGGCCTGATGGGCAGCCTGGCGGCATCGGAATGGAGCGCCAACGAGCTGCAACCGATGTCGCTGGACCTGGCGATGCTGCCGCCCAAGCGCCGCATTGCCTACGAACGGCTGATGATCGACGCGCTCAAGGGCGACCAGACCCTGTTCGTGCGCGACGACGAAGTCGAGGCCCAGTGGCGCTGGATCGACAGTGTCAGCGAGGCCTGGCGCCAGGCCCGCACGCCAGTCCACGACTATCCGGCCGGCTCCTGGGGGCCGGCCGAAGCCGTGCCATTCCTGCCGCGCACCCTCACCACGCACAACGGACGCAAGTCGTGACCGACGCTTCGCTCGCCCTGCTCGCCGACATCGGCGGCACCAATGCGCGCTTCGCGCTGGCCGACACCGCCAGCGCCACACCGCTGCAACTCGACACCGTGCAGGGCTTTGCGGTCGCCGATTTCCCCTCGCTGGCCGACGCCGCCCAGCATTATCTGCAGACCATCGGCCATGTCGGCGATACGCGCATCCGCGGCGGCGTGTTCGCCGTGGCCGGCCGCGTGGACGGCGACGAGGCGCGCATCACCAATCACCCCTGGGTGATCTCCCGCCGGCGCACCCGCGAGCGCTTGGAGCTGAGCGACGTCGAGCTGGTCAATGACTTCGCCGCGCAGGCGATGGCGATCCCGCTGCTGCAGCCGGGCGACTACACCGCGATCGGCGGGGTGCAGTGGTCGCCGCCCGAGCGCGCCGACGCACCGTGCACGTATGCGGTCATCGGCCCGGGCACCGGGCTGGGCGTCGGTGCACTCGTGGTCCGCGACGGCCACTACTACCCACTCGAGACCGAGGGCGGCCACGTCAGCTTCCCGCCGGGCACGCCGGAAGAAACCCGCCTGCTCGAACGGCTCAGCGCACAGTTCGGGCGCGTGTCCAACGAGCGACTGATCTGCGGGCCGGGCCTGGTCAACATCCATCACGCGCTGTGCGAGATCGCCGGGGTCGACCCCGGCCCGCTGCAACCCTCCGACGTGACCACCCGCGCGCAGGCGGGCGACCCGCTGTGCGCACGCGCGGTGGACATTTTCTGCGCTGTGTTCGGCGCGATCGCCGGCGATCTGGTGCTGACCCTTGGCGCCTGGGACGGCGTGTTCCTGACCGGCGGACTGGTGCCCAAGATGCTCGATTCGATCCGCCATTCGGGCTTCCGCCAGCGCTTCGAGCACAAGGGCCGCTTCTCGCCGAACATGGGCCGCGTCCCGAGCCTGGCGGTGCTGCACCCGCACGCCGGCCTGCTTGGCGCGGCGGCGATCGCCGTGCGCAGGGCCGCGCCGTGACCGCCGAGCACGCCGACGGCTTTGGCAACACGGCCCGAATCGGTCACGATGGCCGTATGCACCTGCACGCTTACGACTCGGCCACCCAATGGACCTGGGGGGCCGCGATCGCGATTTCCTCGGCGATCGCACGCGACCTGCGCGAGCGGCCGCGCGCGCGCCTGCTGCTGTCGGGCGGCAAGACGCCCGGCCCGGTCTACGCCGCGCTGTCGAAGTCGCCGTTGCCTTGGGAGAACGTCGACGTCGCACTGGTCGACGAGCGCTGGCTGCTGCCCGAGGACCCGGACAGCAATGCGCGCCTGGTGCGCGAGACACTGATCCAGAACAAGGCGCAGCAGGCGCGGCTGGAGACGATCACGCGCGCCGGCCGTCCGTTCGACGAGGCGCTGGCGACCGCCAACCTGCATGCGCGCCAGCCGGCCGGCGTCGTGGTGCTGGGCATGGGCGACGACGGCCACACCGCGTCGTTGTTCCCCGGCATGCAGGATCTCGACGCCGCGCTGGCCGCGCCCACGCCGTACGTCGGCGTCGATGCGACCGGCTGCCCGGGCGCGCAGCGCTGGGCCCGCCGCATCAGCCTGACGCCGGCTGGCCTGGCCCCGGCGCACACGCGGATTTTGCTGATCCGCGGCGAACGCAAGCGCGCACTGCTCGAGCAACTGTTGCGCAGCGACGACGTTCACGAGTACCCGGCACGCATCGCCTTGACCGTGCCCGGCGCAGACTTGCACGTGCACTGGTGCCCGTGATCGACGGCATCCGCGCGCCGCGTCCGCGCATCCGGGCGCCCCTTCCCTCCTTTCCGTCTCATCGCCGCCGCCAATGAGCCTGCATCCCGTTCTGCATTCCGTCACCGAGCGCATCCGCAAGCGCAGCGCCGCGTCGCGTCGCGCGTATCTGGACGGCATCGCGCGCATGCGCGACGAGGGTCCGCTGCGCGGTCGCCTGAGCTGCGCCAACCTCGCCCACGGCTTTGCCGGGTGCGGACCGACCGACAAGCTGCGCCTGCGCAACGAGCCGACGCCGAACCTGGGCATCATCACCGCCTACAACGACATGCTCTCGGCGCATCAGCCCTACGAGCCGTATCCGGAGTTCATCCGCCAGACCGCGCGCGCGCTCGGCGCGACCGCGCAGGTCGCCGGTGGCGTGCCGGCGATGTGCGATGGTGTGACCCAGGGCCGCGCCGGCATGGAGCTGTCGCTATTCTCGCGCGACGTCATCGCCCAGGCGACCGCGATCGGCCTGTCGCACGACATGTTCGACGCCAGCCTGTACCTGGGCATCTGCGACAAGATCGTGCCGGGCCTGCTGATCGGCGCCCTCGCCTACGGCCACCTGCCCGCCGTGTTCGTGCCGGGCGGGCCGATGACGCCCGGCG
This sequence comes from Xanthomonas citri pv. mangiferaeindicae, assembly GCA_002240395.1. Taxonomy (NCBI): domain Bacteria; kingdom Pseudomonadati; phylum Pseudomonadota; class Gammaproteobacteria; order Lysobacterales; family Lysobacteraceae; genus Xanthomonas; species Xanthomonas citri. The sequence continues at coordinate 3,087,308 of CP016836.1, read as the reverse complement.
TGCCCAACAAGACCAAGGCCGAGGTGCGCGAGCGCTACGCCGCCGGCGAGGCCACGCGCGCCGAACTGCTGGAGGTCGAGGCGCAGTCCTATCACTCGCCCGGCACCTGCACCTTCTACGGCACCGCGAACTCCAACCAGACCCTGCTCGAGGCGATGGGCGTGCAGTTGCCGAGCGCGGCCTTCATCAACCCGGGCACGCCACTGCGCGAAGCGTTCACCCGCGAAGCGGTCGCCCGTGCGCTGGCGATCACCGCGCTGGGCGAGGACTACCGACCGCTGGGCGAACTGATCGACGAGCGCGCCATCGTCAACGCGATCGCGATGCTGATGGCCACCGGCGGCTCGACCAATCACACGATCCACTGGATCGCGGTCGCGCGCGCGGCCGGCATCGTGCTGACCTGGGACGACATGGACGCGCTCTCGCAGATCGTGCCCCTACTGGCGCGGGTCTACCCCAACGGCGAGGCGGACGTGAACCGCTACCACGCCGCCGGCGGCAACGCCTTCGTGTTCCGCGAACTGCTCGACGCCGGGCTGATGCACGACGACATCCCGACGGTCGTTGCCGGCGGTATGCGCGCCTACTGCGACGACCCCAAGGTCGACGGTGACCGCGTGGTGTACACGCCGGGCATCGCCACCAGCGCGGACGATGCGGTGCTGCGCCCGGTCTCGGCGCCATTCGAGGCCCAGGGCGGGCTGCGGCTGCTGCGCGGCAACCTCGGGCGCGCGCTGATCAAGCTCTCGGCGGTCAAGCCGGAGTTCCGCACGATCGAGGCGCCGGCCGTCGTCGTCGATGCCCCGCAGGCGCTCAACCGCCTGCATGCGGCCGGCGCGCTGCCGCGCGATTTCGTTGCGGTCGTGCGCTACCAGGGGCCGAAGGCCAACGGCATGCCCGAACTGCATTCGCTCGCACCGCTGCTGGGGATGCTGCAGAACCAGGGCCGCCGGGTGGCGCTGGTCACCGACGGCCGCCTGTCGGGCGCGTCGGGCAAGATTCCCGCGGCGATCCACGTCACCCCGAAGCCGCGCGGGGCGGCCCGCTGGCCTACCTGCGCGAGGGCGACATCGTGCGCCTGGACGGCGAGGCCGGCATTCTCGAAGCGCTGGTCGATGCCGACGAGTGGCAGCGCCGCGAGGCCGCACCCGACACCGCACCCGCGCCGACCGACTTCGGTCGCAACCTGTTCGCCTTCAACCGCGCCAACGTCTCCCCGGCCGACCAGGGCGCCCTGTCGATCTCCTGCGGACCGCCCACGATCCAGGGCGCGGTGTGGGACTACGACGCCGAGTACGATCTGGGCGCCGACGGTGCCGCCGCCGATGCGCCGCATGCCGAAAAGGACAACTGACCTCATGCCCCACGCTTCTCCGATGTCCGACCGCCAGCAGCGTGCCGCCGAGCTGCTGCGGGCTGCCGGCGTGCTGCCGGTGATCACCGTCGATACGCTCGACCAGGCCCGCGCACTCGCCGACGCCCTGCTCGAAGGCGGCCTGACCACGTTGGAACTGACCCTGCGCACGCCGATCGCGATCGACGCCCTGGCCATGCTCAAGCGCGAGCGTCCGGAGATCGTCATCGGCGCCGGTACCGTGCTCAACGCCGAGAACATCCGCGCCTCGATCGATGCCGGCGCCGATTTCCTCGTCACCCCGGGCACGACCCCGCGCCTGGCCGAGGCCCTGGCGCAGGCCGCAGTGCCGGCGGTGCCGGGTGCCGCCACCCCGACCGAGTTTCTCGCCCTGCGCGACCTGGGCTTCCGTAACTGCAAACTGTTCCCGGCCAACGCCGTCGGCGGCTTGGCGATGCTCAAGGGCCTCGCCGGCCCGGTGCAGGACATGCGCTTCTGCCCGACTGGCGGTATTTCCGCTGCCAACGCCGCCGAGTTCCTGGCGCAGCCGAACGTGCTGTGCGTGGGCGGCTCGTGGATGCTCGACAAGGCATGGCTGGCGGCCGGCGATTACGCACGCGTGCGCGAGGCCTCCGCGCAGGCCGCGGCGATCGTGCGCGAGGCACGCGTCAGCTGAGTGGCGTTGGCTGACGGTGCGCTCTAACAGGGCCCATCGTCGACCTCGACCATCCGGACCGGCTGGGCCGCCGGCGCCGTCAGCTGCAGTCGCTCGGCGAGCGCGGGCGACAGGTGCAGAGCACCGTCGTGGTCCTGCACCGCGATGCAGCGCAGCCCCATGTCGTGCGCCACACGCGCCATGCCCTCGGGACCGGCCACCATCAACGCCGTCGCTGCGATGTCCGCCATGACCGGGTCGCGCGCGAGCACGCTGGCCGCTGCACTGGCGCGCTGCGGGCGGCCATCGCGCGGATCGACGATGTGCCCCTGCGCCGTGCCATCGCGATGGCGCTCGTAATCGCCCGACGACGCCAGGGCCTCGCCGTCCTGTAAGACCAGCGTGCCGAGCATGCCGTCCGCCGCCCGAATGCCGACCGGCCACGGCTTGCCGTCGTCGTCTCCGACGGCAAGCACGAAGCCGCCGATGTAGACCAGCGCATCGTCGATGCCATGGCGCGCCAGGATCCGCTGCACCTGCAACGCGGCATAGCCCTCGGCCATCGCGTTGAGATCGAGGGCCACTGCAGGATTTCGGCTGCGCACGCGCCCCGTGTCGGTCACCTCGATATCGGCCATGCTCGGCCGCTGGGCCAGCAGCGCCTGGAGCTGCGCGGCATCGGGCGCTGCGGTGCGTACCGGGTAGTCGCTGGTGTGGAATCCCCAGGCCCCGATCAAGCGGCCGGCGGCCGGATCGAACAGGCCGCCGCTGCGCGTATAGCCAACCAGGGCCAGCCGGATCATCTCCAGCAGATCCGGCTCGGGCCGCACGCTGCGGCCCGCAGCAAGCGCTTGGTTGAGTTGCGTGAGCGCGCTCGGCTCCCAGGCGTGCCAGCGCCGATGGTCCTCGGCAAGCACCCCGCCGATCTCCGCGAGTGCCGCCTCGGCCCGTTCGCGGTCGGCGGCAACCACATCGACCCGGGCGCGCGAGCCGAACACCAGGTACTCGGCCTGCATGCGCACCGCAGGGCGCAACCCCAGCGCCGCAGCGCCTGCGAGCACGGTCAGCAGCACCAGTGCGAGGGCCGCACGCCACCGGTCGGGTTGGACGCTCGTCGTTGCCGGATCACGCATCGGCCGCTACCGCAGCGCGTCGCGCGCAAGCGCATCGAGCACGGTTTGCAGCACGACCGCTGCATTGTCGGTCTCGAGCGCCAATGGATCGGCCACCACGGTGCCATCGGGGCGATGCAGGTGCGCGCGCGTGGCGACATCGGGATGCGCGACCGGCGCGGTATCGAGCCGCCAGCTGCGCCCATCCAGATGCCACTCCACTGCCCAGTCGTGGGCCCAAGCGATGCGCGCCACGACGTTCAGGCCGCCGGGCCCGACGAACGACACGCCGTCGGGATGCACCTGGACCGACGCGAACGCTTCGGGCACCGACACTTCGGCGAGCAAGGCCGACAAACCACTGTCGTCGTCCGCGCCGCTCGGCGCTTCGGCGCGCGGATGGCGACATCGCCAATCGATGCGCGTGCGCAGCGCCACCTCCGCACGCTCGAGCACGATGACCGACAGCCAGCTGTCGTAGGCCGGATGCTCGGGTAGCCGTCCCGCCCGCAGCGCGGCCAGCAACGCATCGGCGTCGGCCTCGCCGGTGCTGGCAAGCAGGCCCTTGCGGGTCTCGCGCAGTGCGTACATGCGCCGGGACAGCTCGGCCAGTTCCAGTGCAGTGTCCGGTGCCATACCGGTGAAGAACGGGTCCATCGCGTCAGGCCTCACATGCCATGGTCCAGGTGCATGCCGCCATCGAGCCGCACCAGGTCGGGGGTGATCTCGGCGAACGCCAGTACCCGGCCGCCATGCGCGCGGGCGAAGACCTCGGCGGCCTCGCGCTGAGCGAAGCTGGCCAGGGTGGGCCCCATGCTGCCGGTCAGATCGGCGCCGGCGACGAACCAGGCGCTGTCCAGCGCGATCCAATGCCCTTTGGGCGCGTCCCAGTCAGCGGCGCCCATGTCCTGGGTGTAGGCACCGGCGACTGCGCGCACCTGCTCGGGCGCCAGGTATAGCGACAGCAGTTCGATCGTGTCGCAGAACCAGGCAACGCCGCCATCGGCATAGCGGATCTGCCCCTTCGGGCCGGGATAATCGGCAAGCAGCATGCCGTCGAGCTCGCAGGACGCATCGGCCGTCGGATCGCTTGCGCCGCCGACGGTTGCCGGCGCACATGCGGCCAGGGTCAGGCCCAGCGCGAGCAGCGCGGGGGTCCAGTACGAACGAAGGGTCATCGGAATCTCCACAGAGCAAGGCCGAGCGGCGCGAGGATCCAGGCCAGCATCGCGCCGCACAGCAGGATGGGGTCGTTCCAGTGCTGCGGCAGCAGCGTGCCGAGCCCGAAGGCGCCACGCAGCGCGTCGTTGCCGTAGAGGTTGAGCACGCGGAACACGTCGGCGGGGTTGAGCAACAAAACGTAAGGCGCCCAGGCCGAGGCACCGCGGCCCGCGGTCACGACCAGCACACCGAGCAGTGCGAGATCGAACACCAGCACAAAGCCGAACCAGGTCGCGATCGCCGCGCCCGATGCCCGCGCGCGTTCGCGCGCCAGCGTCGAGATCAAGACCGCCAGGCTCAGGAATGCGAGACCCAGCAACGCTGTGCTGCCGACAAAGCCCAGATACATCCGCACGCCCGCGCCATCGAGGCGGCCCAGCAGTGGCAGCAGCGCGGCGCCGAAACCGCCCAGCGTGGCCAGCGACAGCGCGCCGGCCAGGCCCAGGTATTTACCGACCAGGATCTCGGCACGGGTGAGCGGCATCGACAGCATCAGATCGAGCGTGCCGCGCTCGCGCTCGCCCACGATTGCGTCGAATCCCAGCAGCAGCGCGATCAGCGGCACCAGATAGATCGCCAGACTGGTGAGGCTGGCCACCGTCACCGCGATGCCGCGAAAGCCCACCTCCCCGCCCTGCGCGCCGCCGAAGTACGCAATCAGCAGCGCGAACGCCGCGAACACCACCGCGACGGCAACCACCCAGCGGTTACGGACCCGATCGCGGAATTCCTTGCCCGCCACTGCAAGCGTGGGGCGCCATTGCCAATCCAGTCTCATGCCGCCTCCGCGTCGCGCTGATGGCGCAAGTAGATGTCCTCGAGCGTCGGCTCCTGCAGCGCAAAGCCGGCCAGCAGCTCGCCCTGCCCGGCCAATGCGGCGAGCAGCGCCGGCTTGCGTGCCTGCGCGACGGCACAATGCAGACCGCCGTCTTTGTCGGGGCGCGCATCGAAGCCTGCGGCGGCAAGCACGGCGACCATGGGGGCGTGATCGCCGCGAACCTCGATGTGCGCCTGCGCGGGCAACTGCGCGGCAGCAGACAGTCTCGCAACGGTGCCCTCGGCCACCAAGCGCCCGTTGGCGAGAATCGCCAGGCCGTCGAGCCGCGACTCGATCTCGGCCAGCAGGTGCGAATTGATCAGCACGGTCGCGCCGTCGGCGCGCAGCTGCATCAAGGTGTCGTAGAAGCCGTGGATGGCCACCGGATCCAGTCCATTGGTGGGCTCATCGAGAAACAGCAATCGCGGCGCGCCGAGCAACGCCTGGGCAAAACCCAGACGTTGGCGCATTCCCTTGGAGTAGCCGCGCACACTGCGATCGGCAGCCGCGCCCAGCCCGACCCGCTCGAGCAGCGGTGCGCACTGCGCCGGATCGGTCGACTTGAGCCGGGCGAAGAAGCGCAATGTCTCCAGTCCGCTGAGGTTGTCGTACAACGCCACGTTCTCGGGCAGATAGCCGATCGTGCGACGCAGCGCGCGGAACCCGGCCCCGCTGACGTCGCGGCCATCGATGCGCAGACGACCGGCGCTGGGCGCGACGATCCCCAGCATCATCTTCATCAACGTGCTCTTGCCTGCGCCGTTGTGGCCGACCAGACCGTAGATCCGGCCGGCGCCGATCTGCAGGTCCACTCGATCCACCGCCAGAACCGCGCCATAGCGCCGGCTTACCGCTTCGATTTCGATCATGGTGCCTCTCCGCGCGTGCGCGCATCGCGTTCGAGCCAGCGCCGCCACTCGGGATGGTGGGGCCGGATGGCCGGACGCGCGTCGACGATGGTCGGTGTGCGCAGCACCGGAAACTGGCGCGAAACGAGCTTGAGCGTGCGCAGCGCCGGACTGCTGTCGAGCAGCCGTACAAAGGGATAGCGCGAGACCAGCCGATCGACCGCGTCGCTCGCCTCGAAGGCGGTGTCGCCGTAGCCATCGCCGTCCTGATCCCAGCCCAGGTAGTCGCTCCAGTAATTGCCCTCGCCCTGGCCCCACTGCACATCGCGCGATGCGACATAGCGCACCTGTTCGCCATTGCCGATGAAGTCGTTGCCATCGACCTCGTTGCGGTAGGACCCCGCCCACAGGTGCACCCCGACTTGGTTGCCGAGGACGAGGTTGCCGCGCAGCACGTTGTACTCGGCGTCGTAGACGAACAGGCCGCGGCCGTTGCCGGTCATGACATTGCCTTCCACGCGCGAGTCCTGGATCGTCCGCAGCATGATGCCGTGATCGGCGTTGTCCCAAGTGCGATTCCCGCGCACTTCCAGGTCGCGCACCTCCATCAGCGCCAACCCGCCCTGGTTGCGATAGCTGTCGTTGTCGCGCCACAGGTTGCGGTAGGAATTCATGTAGTGGCTGCCGTAACGCAGGTTGTGCAGCCGGTTGCCGACGAACTGGGCATCGTGCGAGACGTCGACATAGATGCCGTCGCGCGCGAACGCAATGCGGTTGCGCAGGATCTGCGCATGCTGACTGTTGTAGAGCTGGATGCCATTGCCGCGCTGCGACGACAATTTGTGGCGCATGCCGGTGATGCGGTTGCCCTCGATCACCACCCGATCGGCCTTCTCGATCCACAGACCGAACAGCACATTGGCGAAATCGCAGTCCCGCACGACCGCGTCGTGCGCGCCGGGATTCAGGTAGACGCCGGCATGTTGCGCACCCAGATCGTCGCCGCTGTCGCGCACGATCAGCCCTTCGATGCGCACGCCCGGCGACACCACCCGGATCACATCGCCCTGGCCACCACCGCTGATCGAAGGCCGGTCAAGGCCGCGCAGCGTCAGCGGCCGATCGATCCGAAGCGTCTCGTGGTAACGCCCCCTGGCGATCTCGATCGTGTCGCCAGGCTGCGCGGCCGCGATGGCATCGGCGATACGCTCCCCCGGGGCCACGCGCAGCGTCGCCGCTTGCAAGGACGCCGCGCCCAACAGCAACCACGGCAGCAGCGCCAGCGCCGGTCTCACTCGATCACCTCGATCGGAATGAAATGACCGTCGCGGCCGATCGGCGTCGGCGGCAGCCCGGCACGCTCGCGTCGCTTGCGCTCCTTGGCCAGCGGCGGACAGGCGTGGTCATCGTGGTAGAGCACCATGCAATCCAGGCACTGCATGCATTCGCTCGGGTCGATCCGCCCCTGCGGATCGATCGCCTGCGAGCCACAGCCCACCGCACAGGCCTTGCAGGTGGTGCAGTCGGACTTGCGCCGCAGGCCGATCACGCGCCACCGCGACGGAATCGCCAACGCCGCTCCCAGCGGGCACAGATACTTGCAGAACGGGCGCTCGATGAACATCGAAGCGATCAGCAGCACAACCCAGAACAACAGGAACGGCCAGCTGCGGGTCCAGGCGTAGACCAGGAACGTGCTCTTGAATGGCTCGATCTCGGCTAACCGCTCGGCCAGCGCCATCGAGTGGAACGAGGCGGCCACCAGCACCGCCAGCACGACGTACTTGAGCCAGCGCAGCCGATGGTGCCAGCGCGCGGGCAGCGCGAACTGCCAACGCCGCAGCCCCAGCCGACCGGCCGTCTTGTGCAGCAGCTCGCTCAGCGAGCCGTACGGACACAGCCAGCCACAGAACACGCCGCGTCCCCAGATCACGATGGTGATGGCGATGAAGATCCAGAACAGGAAGATCAGCGGATCACTGAGGAACAGATCCCAGCGCCAGCCCTCGACCACGGTGTGGATCAGCGTCAACACCTGGACCACCGAGGGCTGCGCCATCTGCCCGAATCCGACGAACAACAGCGCGGCCAGCCAGACCGCGATATGGGGCCACAGGACCCAGCGCTTGTCGGTGCGACGCGCGCGTGCGGCCCAGACCCGATGGGTGGCGTAGAACGCAGACGTGAACAGCAGCAGCGCGACAAATGCGGCGATCTCCCACCGCTTCGCACGCCAGATATTCTTCCAGGCAGGCTCCGGTGTGTCGATCGTCGGCCGTCCGCCTTCCAGGTAGCGCCCCGGCAACCAGTACTCGGCATCGAAGTTGGCGAACGCATCGCTGCCGTCGAGCTTGGCCAGGAACGTCAGCTGCCAGGGGTAGGCGGCCGAAAAGCTGCCGCCATGCAGCACGAAGATGCCCGACTCGCCGTACGCCGGCGCGCCTGCGGCCTGGACCGAGTGGAGATTGCGATAGTCGCTGTCGCGGAACGTGTAGAGATCGGGGGACTGCGACACCTGGATGCGGTCGTAGATGCCGCCGCGCACGAACGCCGAGCCCTTGAACGAACTGGCACCGCTGCCGATCACGAAGATCGCATGGTCGTCCGGACCCAGCTCGTCCATCAGCCGGCGCCATCCCGTCTCGCCGAGCACGCTGATGCCCACCGCGGGCGCATTGAGGTAACCGAACCACAAGTCGATGAACGGTTCGCCGCGATCGTCGGCGCCGACCTGCGCCGGCGTGACCACCAAGTGCTGCACGCTGCCTTCAGCGACCAGGCTTGCCCAGTCGCGCGGAGTGGTGTCCTCGATGAAGCGTGCCTGTGGGCGAGCCACCGCTTCGATCAATCCCACCTGGCGCGCCACCGCATAGCTGCCGCGGCTGATCATCTGGTTTTCGGCGATGACCGTGACCGTCGCACCGCTGATCGCCTTCATCGCGATATGGTCGCCCTCTGCGCGGCCGAGCTCGTAGCGCGCGCCCGGCGGCGTGCCGGTGTACTGGGCGATGTAGCTGTCCAGCCGCGACTCGGGAATGCCGGCCAGCAGGATCGGTTCGCTGTGCTTGAGGATTCGCGCACCGGCAATGCGGCCCTGGGCGTCCATGCCCACCAGGGTCACGATCGGCTTGCCGGAGTACCCGACCACATCCGGCGCCACGTCAGTGGACAAGAACACATAGCCGACGGTCCGTTCGCCGTCCGTCTCGTCGCGCACGCCGCGGACGAAGGCCGGATTGCCCTCACGCAACGAGAACCGCTGCGCGTCAGGCAACACGCTCGCGCACGGCGCGTGCCGGCACAGATCAGGGTCGACGAACAACGCCTGGGCCAGTTCGGCCTCGTAGGACGAGCCCGCGTGCGCGACACCGGCGACGACCGCCCATAGCCCCAGTACGATCCAGGCCAGCCGCCTGGCGCAGGCATGCCACCTGCGTTGCGTCGCCATCGCGTCGCCCTCCTTCAGTCTGCCGCGCTACTGCGCCTTCGACACCATGTGGTCGACCGCAGACTTGACCTCCTCATCCGACAGCGCCGGATTGCCGCCGCGCGCGGGCATTGCACCACTCTCGCCGACAAAGCCCTCGAGTGCGTGCTGATACAGCGTATCGGTGCCCTTCGCGATGCGCGGCGCCCACTCCTCCTGGTTGCCGACCACGGGCGCGCCCATGCCAGGGGTGGCGTGGCAGAGCGCACAGGCCTTCTGGAACACCTCTGCGCCCGGGCCATCGGCAGCAGGCGCCGCGGCGGGCGCAGCCGCAACTTCGGGCGAGGCCGGAACAGGTGCAGGTGCAGGCGATGCCTCTGCATTGGCCGGGGCAGGTGCCGTCGAGTCGGTGGTTTCAGCCCGATCGCCGCCACAGGCGGCCAACGCGAGGGCGAGGATGGCGCAGACAGCGAGGCGGGGCGACGACAGATGCATTGCTTTCTCCGGAAACCGATTGGGCGATGTCCGCGCCACGTCGGGCGCCGGAGATCGAGCGAGAGATTGGCGTCCTCACACCCGATTCACCTTGATCTGGATCAGGGAAAAGTGAATAGGCCGTTCATAGACTCCGTCGCGCATATCCCCGATGCCCACAGGAGGCGTCATGACAAGCAGCGAAGACGTAATGAACAGTCCCGGGAGACGTAAGTTTCTCGGCACCACAGCGCTGGCCGGGCTCGCAGGCACCGGCCTGAGCTTGATCGGCTGCGCAAAAGACGGCGCACCGGCCGCCGGTACCGCGACGTCAGGCACGGCCGCTTCGGCCGGCAGTCCCCACGGCCGGTACGAAGTTCCTCCCGGCAAGCTGGACGAGTACTACGTGCTCTCGTCGGGCGGTCATTCGGGCGAGATGCGCATCTACGGGTGCCCGTCCGGACGCACGCTCAAGCGCATCCCGGTGTTCAACATCGATCCCATGGTCGGCTGGGGCATCACCAACGAATCGCGCGCAATCATGGGAACGCGGCCCGATGGCCAGCTCAAATATTGGACCGGTGACACGCACCACGTGCACGGGTCGTACGCCGACGGCACCTACGACGGCAAGTACTTCTGGGTCAACGACAAGCTGCACAGCCGCATTGCCCGCATCCGCGGCGATACCTTCGAGGTCGACCGCATCACCGAACTGCCGAATGTGCAGGGCCACCACGGCATCTTCACCGACAAACGCGACCCGGTGGACGCTTCGGTCAATCACACCACCCGGGTATTCGCCGGTGCCGAGTTCCACATCCCGCTGCCCAACGACGGCCGCGACATGGATGCCCCCGACAAGTACGGCTGCCTGTTCTCGTGCGTCGATGCGGAGACGATGGACGTGCGCTGGCAGTGCCAGGTCGACGGCAACATGGATCTGGTGGCCACGTCCTACGACGGCAAGTACGCCGCATCGAACCAGTACAACACCGAAGGCGGAATCCACTACGAGGACATGATGTCCGCCGAGCACGATGCCTGCGTGTTCTTCGATGTCGCGCGGATCGAAGCGGCAGTCGCCGAAGGGCGCTTCATCACCATCGGCGAATCCAAGGTGCCCGTGGTCGATGGGCGCAAGGCGGCCAATGCGGACCCGAAGACGGCACTGACCTGCTACGTCCCGGTCCCGAAGAACCCCCACGGCGTGAACGCCAGCCCGGACGGCAAGTACTTCGTATGCTCGGGCAAGCTCTCGCCGACATGCTCGGTGATCGACCTGTCGAAGGTCGAACAGTGGTTCGCCGGCAGCCTGACCAACGCGCGCGATGCGGTGATCGCCGAGCCCAACGTCGGCCTCGGTCCGCTGCACACCGCCTTCGACGGACGCGGCAACGCCTACACCACGCTGTTTCTCGACAGCAAGATCGTCAAGTGGAATGTCGATGCTGCCATTGCCCAGTTCGCCGGCGATGCCAACGCGAAGGTGATCGTCGACAGCGTCGATGTGCACTATCAGCCGGGCCACGGCTACACCTCGATGGGCGAAACGAAGAACGCCGACGGCAAGTACTTCAACTCCGGCAACAAGTTCTCCAAGGACCGCTTCCTGCCGGTCGGCCCGCTGCATGTGGAGACCGAACAGCTGATCGACATCTCGGGCGACAAGATGGTGCTGATTCACGACCACACCGCCTACCCCGAGCCGCACGATGCGCTGCTGGTCCATGCCTCGGTCATCAAGACGCGGCAGATCTACGATATCGATGATTTCCCCAACGCGGTGAAGACCGAAGCCGATGTCGGCATCGAACGCAACGGCAACAAGGTGCACGTACGGATGAACTCGCGTGCACCCGCCTTCGCGCTGCGCGAATTCACGGTCAAGAAGGGCGACGAGGTCACGCTCACCCTGACCAACCTCGACAAGGTGGAAGACCTGACGCACGGCTTCGGCATTCCGCGCTACAACATCAACTTCATCGTCAATCCCCAGGAAACCAAATCGGTGACGTTCATCGCCGACAAACCTGGTGTGTACTGGTGCTACTGCACGCACTTCTGCCATGCACTGCACCTGGAAATGCGTTCGCGCATGATCGTCGAGGGCTGATCCCCCCTGGCCGAGCCCAACGCCCCCGCCCCCGGCGGGGGCGTTTTGCGTGGTGGCCCGGAAGAACAATGCACGCGCACCTCACGCCTTGCGACGCAATGCCTCTGCGTTGACCAAGATCATGGCGACACGCATCACCGAAGCAGAAGGTGCGCATACCCCACACGAAGACACCGACATGTCGCCTTGCACCCTCCGCCGCCGTGCCCTGCCGCTGCTGCTCGCCGCCCTGCCCCTGGCCGCCATGGCCGCCGACGGCCCCGGCCCGTCCCTTGACCTTCGCTATCGCTACGAGCACGTCGAACAGGACGGCCTGGCGCGCAATGCCGATGCGCACACGCTGCGCGCGCGCGTAGGCTATCTGACGCCGCAATGGCACGGCTGGTCTGCGCTCGGCGAAATCGATGGCGTCGCCCACCTGGGATCGGACCGCTTCAACGACACCCGCAACGGCGCGCGCGCGTACCCCGTGGTCGCCGATCCCGATGGCGCCGCGGTCAACCAGGCCCTCGTGCGCTGGGCCTTCGGCGGCGGCAGTGCCACCTTCGGTCGCCAGCGCATCAACCTCGGCAACCAGCGCTTTGTCGGCGGCGTGGGCTGGCGCCAGAACGAGCAGACCTACGACGCCGTCCGGTTGCAGCTCGCGCCGCTCGACCGGCTCACGTTCGACTACACGATCATCGGCCGCATCCACACCATTTTCGGCCCCGACGACGGCCGCTTTGCCACCCGCGCCAACCCCGCGAAAATCGATGGCCGCAGCCACCTGCTGCAGGCGGGCTTGCGCATCGCACCGGCGCTGTCGGCGACGGCCTACCACTACCGCCTCGATCTGGACGGCATCGCCGTGTCGGCGTCCGCGCCCCTGGGCACCCTGTCCAGCCACACCACCGGCCTGCGCCTGGAAGGTGCGTCCGGCGCCTGGCGCTACGCGGCCGAAATCGCGCGCCAGCGCGATCTGGGCGACAACCCCTGGGACCTCGACAGCCGCTATGCACTCGGCGAGCTGGGCTACCAATGGCGCGGCACGATGTTCAAGGCCGGCTACGAATCGCTCGGCGGCGGCGACGGCAGCGGCAACCGTGCCTTCCAGACCCCGCTGGCGACCAAGCATGCCTTCCAGGGCTGGGCGGATGTATTCCTGACCACACCCGCCGCCGGCGTGGTCGACCGCTACGTCGGCGCAACCGTCCCGCTGGGCGGCGGCAGTCTGCAGGCCTGGTACCACGACTTCTCACCCGAACGCGGCGGCGGCGACTATGGCAACGAGGTCGACCTGTCCTACGCGCACGCGATTCCCGGCGTGAAGGGCCTCAACGGCCTGCTCAAGCTGGCGCGCTACCGCAGCGACGACGCCACGCGGACCGCCGACACCGACAAGCTGTGGGTGCAGGTGCAGTACACGTACTGAGGCGTTGGCGGCCCGTGCGCGGCGGATGGACCGCCGCGCAGGCGGCAGCATCAGCCCAGCGTTGTCTTGAGCGAGTCGGCGGTCGCGCGGTCGATCACGCCAGCTGCCGCGGCATCGTCGATCGCCGAGGCCGCCGCCTCGGCCCATTTGCCGCCGTACCCGGCGAGGTGGTCGACCCACATCTCCAGACGTCCATCGCGCGCGAGCAGACCGATCATCTCGGCGCGATAGGCGGGGTCGTCGTTGCGGATGAGGTTGTTGGCGAGCGTCAGTTCGAAACTCGGGCTGGCGCCGTCGCGCTCGTAATCGACCCGTGCGTTCTCGCGCTGTCGTGCAGCGTCGCCGAACAGCTCCGGCGACGCGGTCTTCGCCAGTTCGAAGGCCTGCGGGTAGTTGGCTTCGAGATAATCGCGCAGCATCGCGTCGCGGCCAGAGGGCGAGGCGGGCAACGACGACTGGATGCCGAACAGGTCCCAGGCGAAGTTGGGATTACTTCGCGCCAGGGCGTTGGCGAAGTCCTGTACCTGATCGGAGGGAATCCCCGCCGCGGTCGCAAGGTCTGCGAAGGCGGCAAGATGGCCCGGCGATTCCGCGATCTCGGGATGCGCAGCGATCAACGCCTGAAACGCCTTCGCATCGAGGCCGAGGTCGGCGGCCACTTCGTGCGCCTTCTCGCCGGCGAACAGCATCTGCTCGATCACATCGGGCGCGACGCCAGCCGCTTCCAGGTAGCCGCGCAGCTCCTCGCGCGTCTGGTGCTTGTCGATGGCATCGCCGATGAAGCCGCCGAGTGTCGAGATCACGGTGCCGATCGCGTTGACCAGCACACCGGGCGCTTGCCCGCCCGGAAATGCGGACACCGCACTGCCCATGACGCTGAAGGCATCACCGATCGCTGCGATGGCGAAGCCAACGTTGTGGTGCTCACCGGCCTTCTGCGCATTGAGCACCATCGAGGTCGCGCTGGCGACCACGCCCAGTGCAGGAGCCAGACGTGTGGCGAACGCCGCAAAGCGTGCCGCGTCGTCGCCGTACTGCGCCAGCCGGCCTGCGTCGGCGAAGTGCTTGGTCGCACCGGCCAACAGGTTGAGACCGCTCTCGCCTGCCGACGCGAAGCCCTGCACCGCTTCGAGGTAGTTGCCGTCCGATCCGTTCTCGGCGGCCTTGACCGCGCCGATGACCACACCGGCTGCCGACAGTGCGCGCTGGAACGGCGAGGCGTCTGCAAAGCCATCGGCCAACTTCTTGAGCGCATCGAAATTGCCGTCGCCGGCCTGCTCGAGCAGGCGGAAGCCCTCGACGAAGCTGTCGACGCCCCCCTTGAGGTTCTTGAACAGCGAGTGCGCGTCCTTGAACGGCTCGAACAGCGCCTTGAGTTCGGCAATCGCCGCATCGAGGTCGCCTTCGTGCTTGCCGACGATCTCGATTGCGGCGGCGCTCGAGATCCGCTCGAACAACTTGCCCTGCAAGGTCTCGGCATGCGCGGCGAACGCCTCCCCCAGCGCCGATGTCGGCGCAGCACCGATCTGGCTCAGCAGTTCGAGTGCCATCTCGCCATGGCCCGAATCGGCCAGCCGGCCGAGCATGTCGACCACCTGCTGGGCGACAGCGGGATCCCGGATCGCGCTATCGAGCAACGCGTCGCGATGCTGCTCCACGTACTGCGCCAGTGCGTTGCCCGCCTCGATCTCGGCCGCATAGACCTCCGCATGGCCCTCGGCGCTACGGAATGCCTCGATGAAATCGGCCTGCTGCTCCGGCGTCAGTGGCCCGGCTCGTAACAGGAACGTATTGAGCTCCTCATCGAGCTTGTCGACCGCCTTCTTGGCGTCGTCGTAGTCCTTGCCCAGCGACTCGAGCGTCGCCGCCGCGTCATTGCTCGCCTGGGTGCGCCCGACGTTGTCGATGCCCAGCCGGCCCGCGACATCCGCCCAACCCGCACTGTCGGCGGCAGCATGCCGAATGCCACCCTCGCTGAGCACGCCACGCTCGACCGCGACGCCGAGCGCATGCGTCATGGCCTCGCGCGCGGCATCGCCGTCGGCGCCGCCGAACGCGTAACCGCCTCCGGAGTCGCGGCTGTAGAGCCCGTGGAGCGGCGCAACGACCGACGCCAGCAGATCGGCATCGTCCGCCAGCCGGACCAGTTCGGCAAGGTAGGCGGGCTCGGTCGCGTGTGTGCGCGCCAACTCCGACAGCTGATAGGGCCCGCTGATCGCACCAGTGTCGAGACCGGCCGCCGCGAAATCGTCCTGCGCCCGCTGGCGCTGCTGTGCCTCGATCCGCGCGATGTCCATCGGCGGCAGCGCGGGGCCCGCAGTGGACGCCGCGGGCGTCGTCCCGCCCGACGTCGCCTGGTACGCCTCGCGAACCTCGGCCGGCGCGCGCATGTCGACGGCCGATGCCACCGCGTCCTGTCCGAAAACATCGTGCAGGCGTGTCAGATTGCCGGCGTCGAGCCGGGTCACCAGTTCGTTCAGCAGCCCCTGCCGCTCACTGGCCGGCAGTGCCTGGACGTCGCTGCGCAGCGTATCGATCGCGGCGGCGTCCATGCCGGCGACAGCGGCATTGGCGGCGTCGCGGGACGCCCCCTGCAATGTATCGACAGCCGGCGACGGCGGATCGAAGGAACGGTGGGCCGAGACCTGGGCATTCATGGCGAACTCCGCGAGACGGACGCCCGGGTCTGGAGCGAATGCCGGGCCTGGAACCCGGACGGTAGCAACCGTGGCCCCGCCGCTCCACTGGGGACGACCCTAGCAGCTCGTCTGGGCAGGCCCGTGCCCCCACCCGGCGCCGGAGGCGCCGACCTCCCCCGCCCTGCGGGGAGGTAGCGGCTCGGTGGCACTACCCCCTCCCCCGCACCGCGGGGGAGGGTTGGGGTGGGGGCGCTGTTCGCCGCGCCGCTCAGTCCAGCGTGCGTTCCGGCAGGTCCAGCGTCGCTGCTCCCTCCCCGCATCACGGGGGAGGGTTGGTGTGGGGGCGCTGTGCGCCGCGCCGCTCAGTCCAGCGTGCGTTCCGGCAGGTCCAGCGTCGCCGTCTCGGCGGTGTCGGCAGCCGACTGCCCGAGCGCAATGCGGTAGCGGCCGGCGGGAATGCGCCAGCTGCGCGTGGCCGGGTCGTAGTCGGCGAACAGGCGCGGCGCCAGCGCCACCTCGATGCGGCGCGACTCGCCCGGCTGCAGCTCGAGCTTGTCCCAGCCGGCCAGTCGCAGCGGCGTCGGGTGGCCTTCGGGCAGGTGCACATACAGCTGTGGCACCGCGGCGCCGGCACGCGCGCCGGTGTTGCGGACGGCGAAGCGTGCGATCAGGCGGTCGCCGTCGGCATGCACGGTCAGATCCGACAGCGCGAACTGGGTATACGACAGGCCATGGCCGAAGGCGTAGCGCGGCGTCAGCGCTTTGGCCGCGAACCAGCGGTAGCCGACGTTCGCGCCTTCGATGTCGTAATCGATCGTGTCTTCGGGCTTCTGCGGCGGATTGAACCCCAGCCCGGGCACGTGCGGCCGTGGCAGTTGCGCGACATCGACCGGCCAGGTGACCGGCAGGCGCCCGGATGGATTGGCCGCGCCGGTCAGCAGGCGCGCGATCGCCTCGCCACCGCGGATACCCGGGTACCACGCCTGCAGGATCGCCGGCACGCGATCGGCCCAGGGCAACGCGACCGGGCCATTGGTCTGCAGCACCACCACCGTCCGCGGATTGGCTGCGGCAACGGCGTCGACCAGCGCGTCCTGGCCATCGGGCAGCCGCATGTCCGGCAGGTCCACCGACTCGGCCGACCACTGAGTCGCGAACACGATCGCCACATCGGCCTCGCGCGCCAGCCGCGCCGCGGTGGCGCGGTCGCTGCCGTCGGCGTAGTCAACGCGCGCCTGCGGTGCCGCCTCGCGCAAGGCCGACAGCGGCGAGGACGGCTGGAACATCACCGGCCCGGGCCAGGTGGTCGGCTTCACGCCCGGCACCGCGTTGGGCCCGCGCGAAGTCCAGCCGACCATCGATGAGCCTCCGCCGGCGATCACGCCGCGGTCGGCATGGCCGCCGATCACCGCGATCCGGCGCACATCGGCGCCGAGCGGCAGCAGCTCGCCCGCATTGCGCAGCAACACGGCGCCCTCTTCGGCGGTGCGCTGCGCGACCGCAAAGCCCGCCGCGTCGAGTTCGGCATCGGGCGGCTGGCGCTGCGGCGGATGGTCGAACGCGCCGACCGCGATCAGGCTGCGCAGGATGCGATGGGCCATATCGTCGACCCGCGCCTGCGGCACGACGCCGGCATCGACCGCCATGCGCAGCGGGCGGTCGAAGTACACCGCCTTATCGAACACCTCACCTGCAGATTGCTGGTCCAGCCCGGCGAGCGCCGCCTTCGACGCGCTGTGCACTCCACCCCAGTCCGACATCACATAGCCGGGGTACTTCCAATCGCGCTTGAGCACATTGTTGAGCAGCTCGTCGTGCTCGCAGCCATAGACGCCATTGATGCGGTTGTAGCTGCACATCACCGAGCCCGGCTCGCCGATCTCCAGCGCGATGCGGAACGCGAGCAGGTCGGATTCGTGCATCGCGCGATCGCCGATCTGCGCACTGTGGAAATTGCGATGCGTCTCCATGTCGTTGAGCGCGTAGTGCTTCATCGTCGAGAGCACGTGCTGCGACTGCACGCCGCGGATCGACTCGCCGACCAGCGTGCCGGCCAGCAGCGGATCCTCGCCGGCGTACTCGAAGTTGCGCCCGTTGCGCGGATCGCGCTGCAGGTTGACGCTGCCGGCCAGCAGCACATTGAAGCCTTGCCGCCACGCTTCGCGGCCCATCGTCTGGCCGCCCAGGAATGCGACCTCGCGGCTCCAGGTCGATGCGGTCGCCGGGCCCGATGGCATCGCGGTGGCATGGTCGCCTTCGCGCGCGCCACCAGGGTTGGTGACGCCCAGGCCCGCATCGACGAGCCCCTGGGACGGGATGCCCAGGCGCGGGATCGGCGCCACATAGCCGGCTGCAGTCAGCGCCTCGGCCGGCTTGTTCTCGCCGATCGCGAAGCGGCTGCGCAGCAACTGAAACTTCTCGTCCTGGGTCATCGCCGCGACCAGCAGCGCGGCGCGCGCATCCGGCGACTTGTCCGGGTCCATCCACGGCATGGCGGCCGTTGCGTCTTGCGCGGTCAGCGCCGGGCCGGGAACGGCAATGGCCAGCGCGCACAGCAACGCGCGGCCGAGTCTGGTGGTGGTCATCCCGCCGATGTCTCCTCGTGTGATGTCAGCGATCCCCACGATGCGTCGCGCAGCGCGGGGAATGATGCAGTGGGTACGGTCGTGGCTCAGGGCGACGCGGGAATCTGCACGCGCACCCGCGCACCCGCGCGCGCGATGCGCAGTTCATTGCCCTGCCAGTGCGCCGCCTGGCCGTCGATGGTCGTCGCCCCGGGCACGTTCGGATACGGCCACTGCAGCACCAGGCCGCCGGGCGGCAGGCCGGCATCGGCATCGACGTCGAGTGCCAGCACGTCGTGCTCGCGCCGCAACCGGTAGCCGAGCTTGCCCCGCGGCGTGCGCATGCCGTGCAGCCGCACCCCAATGCCGTCGAACCAATCCGCCGGCACGCCTGCCGCCAGCACGATGCTGTCGTCGACTTCGCGCACGTAGGCGAACATGTCCAACGCCGAGCGCACGAAGTCCGACCCGACCCAGGCGTGCGGCAGGTCGCCGAGGAAGAACGGCTTGCGCGGCGTCGGCGTGACGACCTCGCCCCACTGGTTCCACGCCAGCGGCGCGCGATGGCCGAAGAACCATTCGCGCACTTCGTTGGCGCGCTCGCGCCAGCCCAGCCGCACGAACGCCGCGACGTTGCGCCACTCGTACGGCGTGTAGTCCTTCCACGGCTTGCGGCCGTCGCGGCGATCGGCGAACAGCGTCCAGTAGCGCTCGAAGGTGTTGACCAGCAGGTCCTCGGGCAGCCGCCCCTGCTCGCCACCGGGCGCCAGCGCGATCGTCGTCGAGGTGGGATCGAAATCGCCGAGTTCGGCCGCGCCGGGGAGATAGTCGATCCCATGCAACCTGGCCGCGGCGCGCAGCGAAGCGTCGAGGTCGGCGCGGAACTCGTCGCGCGCGGCGGTCATCCTGGCCACGTCCTCGGTCTTGCCCAGCGCCTGTGCGATCTCGACTGCGTCCTTGTAGCCGCGCAGTGCCCAGAAGTTGTCCCAATACGAGTGCATCGGCTTGGCCGAGTAACCCTCGTGGCTGATCGAGACCGGCATCATGCCGTAGAAGGCCTCGTTGACCTTGCGGTTCGCCTCGGTGCGCTCGCTGGCGCGCAGCGTCTCCATGTAGTCGAATGCGCCGAGCACGTGCGGCCACATGCGCGTCAGGAAGGCGTCGTCATGGGTGTAGCGCCAGTACTCGGCGATGTTGAAGATCAGCTCGCCGTGGCTGTCGTTCTCGGGCACCGGATCGCTGCCGCGGTCGTCCACGCAGCACGGCACCATGCCATTGTCGAACTGGTAGGGGGCGTACCACTCGACGTAGTCCTTGACGACTTCGGGCCGCCCCATCCGCAGCAGGCCTTCGGAGATCATCGCGCCATCGCGGATCCAGCTGCGCGCATACGAGCGCGTGCCCGGCTGCAGGCGCGGTCCGATGCGCGAAATCAGCATGTGCGCCAGCGAGGTGCGCAGCGTGTTGGCCAGATCGCGCCCGGCCTCGGGCACCTCGATGCCGACCTCGCCGAGCTTGCCGTGCCAGGTGCGCGCCATTTCGTCCTGCCATGCCTGCGGCTGCCACTGGCCTGCCGCGAGCGAGGGCGCGGCGCCGGTCATCGGGATCAGCAGGTCGAACTCGCGCGCCTGTCCCGGTTCGAGCCGCACCGTGTAGACCAGCGCGCCGGAGGCCAGCCCCTGTGCGTCCTCGACTTCGGTCGTCGCCGGCAGTGCACCGGCGGCCAGATGCTCGATGTCCATGCCGCTGTCGAAGGTCGTCGCGAACACCTGCTGCGCCGGCTCGCGTGCGAACACACGCGGCACGCCGTCGACGCTGACCCGGTCGGGCGCGACCGCCAGCCTGTGCAGCGGGCTCACACCGCCCTTGATGTTGAGAAACTGCGTCGGCGGGTTGACTTGCATCGGCCGCACCGCCAGCGCGAACTGGAAATCGCGCGGCTGGCGGCCCGAGTTGGTCAACCGATAGCGGGCGACCAGCTGCGATGCCTCGGGTGTACCGCGGGCAAAGCCGGTCACGCGCAGCGACACCGCGTCGTGGACCCAGTCCACGCTCGGAATCGGCAGATAGCCATCCTGCAACGACTGGGTGATCCGGGCATCGGCCCACGTCACCAGACCGTCGCCGGCGCGGATGAAGGGCTCGATCGAGAAGCCACCGGCCGCAACCTCGATCGCACCGTCCTCGCCGATCAAACCCTGCTCGGTGCCGCCGTCCAGACCCAGGATCGTCCAGTACGGCTGTTCACCGCTGAAGCCACGCGGGAACTGGCCCTTCGGTCGCTCGGCCGCGACCGCCTTGAGGAAATCGTTGGGATGGTTGGACACCGCGACCGGTTGCAGCGCCGCCTCGGCAAGCGCGAAGCCCTGCCCCGGACCGGCCTGCAGGTCCAGACCGACATAGCGGGCCTCCGACTCGGGCAACGACAACCAGTCCACGCCGCCATTGCCGCCGGCGACCTCACGCACCTGCGTCCACTGCTCGCCGTCGGTCGACAATGACACCGTGTAGTCGGCCGCATGGCGCCCGTCGAGCCACTGCAGGCGCAGCGCACCGAACTCACGCACCTTGCCCAGATCCAGCACCAGCTTCTGTGGCGCGGCGCCGGCCTCCCACGCGGTGCCGGCATTGCCGTCGACCGCCTTGCCGGTGCCATCGGGCGTGGTCGTCGAGGCCGCGCTGACCGTCAGCGGCGAGTCGTCGTCGGCCGGCAGCGGCTCGAAAGTCAGCGTATCGAAGCACACGCTGCCCTTGCCGCCGGCGTTGTTGTAGATCGTGAACTCGACCTTGTGGCTCGCGCGCAAGGTCTTGTCCGGATCCGGCCCCCAGGCCTTGTCGATATGGCGCTTGCGGTACTGGACCTGCGTCCACTCGGTCGGAAAATCGTACCTGGGCCGGTTGACCCACCACACGTTGTCGCCGCTGGCGTCGATCAGCTTGAACTGCAGATCGTTGGCCGGCGACTCGCCGCGCAGCCGGAAGCCGAAGCGGTAGTTGTCCGGATACTCGAGCGGCAGTTCGCGCTGGATACCGACATGGCCGGACACGCCGTTGTAGTCGTAGTCCAGGCACAGCGCGCCGCCGTCCTCGCCGTCGACCCTGCGCAGCGTGCCGGTGACCTGGTTGGAGGTGACCACCGTCCAGGCGGACAGGTCCTCGAACTCGTCCAGCACACGGGCACCCGCGTCGCCCGTCGCGCCGGTCTCGCTGCCCGGCGACGGTGCCACGGAACAGGCCGCCAACGCGGCGGCCAGCATTGCCATGGTGGCGGCTCGGCGCGACAGGACGGCGTGGGACCGGCCATCGACTGAAAGGACGTCGCCGGCGGGCGTCATGTCGGTATCGGCAGGCGCGCAATCGGCGCGGGTGTCGAGGATCTTCATGCGGGACGGTGACTCCGTGGTTCGCGTGTTGCGGTGATCGGATCAGACGCGCGTGCGCGCGTGTCGCAGCGGCATCCGCATTGCAGATGCGAGGCGGGCGTTCGGGCGCATGCGAAGCAGTGCTTCGCAAGCATGCGCCCTCACCCCTTCACGCTGCCGAGCAGCAGGCCCTGGATGTAGTAGCGCTGCAGCGCGATGAACAGTACGAGCACCGGAATCACGGTCACGACCGCACCGGCCATCATCATTTCGACGTCCTGGATGTGCTCGCGCGACAGCGCCGCCAGCGCCACCGGCAGGGTGTAATTGCTCTGGTCGGTCAGCACGATCAGCGGCCACATGAAGTCGTTCCAGGCGGCCATGAAGGTGAAGATCGTCAGCGTCACCAGCACGGGCTTGAGCATCGGCAGCACGATCTGGAAGAAGATCCGCAGCTCGCCGGCCCCGTCGATGCGCGCAGCCTCGAGCAGTTCGTCGGGGATCGAGCGCGCGTACTGGCGCACCAGGAAGATGCCGAACACCGTCGCCAGGCCTGGGATGATCACCGCACCGAAGCTGTTGACCAGGCCCATGCCCTTCATCATCAGAAACAGCGGCAGCATTGCGACCTGCGCCGGAATCACCAGCGCGGCCAGCAGCAACTGGAACAGCCGCTCGCGCCCGGCGAAGCGCAGCTTGGCGAACGCGTAGCCGGCCATGGTGTTGATCAGCAACGCGCCGAGCGTGATCGCGCCCGAGACCAGCAGGCTGTTGGTGAAGTAGCCCACCATGCCCCCGCGCAGCAACAACTGCTCGTAGTTGGCCGTGGTCAACGAAGAAGGCAGCAACGGCGGCGGAAAGCTGCTGGCCTCGCCGGTGGGCATGAACGAAACCGACAGCATCCACAGCAGCGGCGCCAGTGCGATCAGCGCCAGCACGACCAGGCCACCATTGACCAGCCAGCCCGACCAGCGCGACGCGCCGACTTCGCGTTGCACCGCGCTCATACCATCTCCTTGCGCCGGCCGGCGCGCAGCAGCAGCGTGGTCACGCCCAGGATGATCAGAAACAGCATGAAGGCCACCGCCGAGGCACGGCCCAGGTTCCACCACATGAAGCCTTCTTCGTACATGAAGTACAGCACGCTGACCGTGCTCTGCAGCGGATCGCCGCGCGTCATCACGTAGGGCTCTGCGAACAACTGGAAGTAGCCCGAGACCGTGATCACCGCCACCACCAGCAACACCGGCCCCAGCATCGGCAGCGTGACGTGGACGAACTGCTTCCAGCGCGATGCGCCGTCGATGCGCGCGGCCTCGTACAGGTCTTCGGGAATCGCCGCCAACCCCGCGACGAAGATCACCATGTTGTAGCCGAAGTTCTTCCACACCGCGAACAGAATGATCGTCGGCATCGCCCAGGTCGGATCGCCCAGCCAGTCGATCGGCGCGATGCCGACATGGCCCAGCGCCCAGTTCACCAGGCCGTAACTGGTGTGGAACAGATAACGCCAGATCACCGCGACCGCGACCAGCGTGGTCACCACCGGCGCGAACAGCGCGGTGCGAAACAGCCCCTTGAACCGCGCCACCTTGGCATTGAGCAGCAACGCCGCCCCCAGCGACACCGCGATCGACAACGGCACGCCGATGACGACGAAGTACGCCGTATTGCCCAGCGACTTCCAGAACAGCGGGGTCTGCAGCAGATCCAGATAATTGCCCAGCGCGACGAAGCGCAGGTTCGAAGTATCCGACAGCGCGTAGAGATCGAAGTCGGTCAGGCTCAGCAGCAGCGCCGAGGCCACCGGGATCCCGAAGAACACCCCGAGCAGGATCAATGCCGGCCCGGCAAACACCCAGCCTGCGGTACTAGCGCGCATGGGCGGCCTCCGCGCTCGGATGTGCCGCGCCTTCCGCCGCCTGCGCGCGCACCCAACGCCGCTTCTCGAGCAGCGTGTCCACGCGCGCGTCCAGCCCCTGCAGCGCCTGGTCCTGCGGCATGCCACCGCGGACCACGCGCTCACTGGCCAACCGCATCTCCTGCACGATCCGCTCCCATTCGAGGACCTTCGGCGTGGGCCGCACGCGTTCGAGCTGTTCGCGGAACGCCAGCGCCTCCTCCCCGTACTGCATCTCACCCGACGCCCAGGTGCTGCGCCGCGGCGGCAGGTTGCCGATCATCTGGTAGAACCGCGCCTGGATATCGGGCCGTGACAGGAACTCGACCAGCTGCCAGGTCGCTTCCTTGTTGGGCGAATCGCGGAACATCACCAGCGACGTGCCGCCTGCGATGCCCACACCCGGCCCCTCTGGCCCAGGCAGCGGCGCGGTCGCCCACTTGTCCTGCAGGTCGGCCGGCAACCGCGTGCGGAACTCGCGGATGTTCCAGGGGCCCGACACGTAGAAGGTGAAGAAGCCGCGGCCGAACTCGTCCCAGACATTGGAGATCTGCGTCTCCGACATCCGCGGTGCCCAGCCCTGCTCGAACATGTTGGCGTAGAAGCCCAACGCGCGGCGAAAGCCCGGGCTCTGGAAGTTGCCGCGGCCATCATCGTCGCGCAGCAACGGGTCGTTCTGTTGCAGGCCGAACGACAGCAGCTGCTCGAACTCGTTGAGCGGCAGCATCACCGCATAGCGCGACGGCCCGACGTGGCGCTTGACCGCCGCCATCGCCGTTTCCCATTCGGTCCAGGTCTGCGGGAAGCGCGTGACACCGGCCGCCTCGAGCAGGTCGCGGCGATAGAACACCAGGCGCGTGTCGACGTACCAGGGCACGCCGAGCAGCGTGCCGTCGACGACGTTCGTATCCCAGATGCCCGGGAAGTAGTCCGCCTGGTCGATGATCGCCGAGGCGTCGACCCGCGATTGCAGCGGCTCGAGCGCACCGAGCACCGCGAATTCCGGCACCCAGGTATTGCCGAGCTGGCACAGGTCGGGCAGCGCGTCGGCCGCGTAGGCGGTCAGCAGCTTCTCGTGCGCAGAGGTCCACGGGATCTGCTGGATTTGCACCCGGATGCCCGGATGCTGATCCTCGAATTCACGCACCAGTTCGGCGACCACCTCGGCCTCTCGGCCCATCGCCCAGAACCGGATCACGGTCTCGTCGGACCGCCGCGCGCAACCGGCCAGAACCAGCACCAGCGCACACAACAGCCAGGTACGGCGGATCAGGGACGTCATGCCCGCCCTGCCCGTGCACGCCACGCGCGGCGCCCGACGCGACTCACTCGACCGGCACCGGGTCGGACGCGCGCGCAGGCGCGGGCGCCGGCGCCGGCGCATCGCGCGGCGGCGTCTGATTGGCACCGCGCGACTCGGCGATGCCGACTGCACGCGCCGTCGCCGCATCGGCATCCGGCGGCCCGGAGTCCTTCGGCTCGTCCTCGCCGGCGAGCCAACCGCCGGTGAACCCTGCCCGCTCCAGACCGGCGCGGATGTAGGGGTTCTTCTTCATCACGTTCCAGACGAAATCGTTGCGGTAGTTGGCGATCATCGCCAGGATCGGCCCCTGGTCGATGGCGATGTAATCGCTGGCCACCCAGCCCTTGCCCGGCACGATGCGGCCCGTCTTCAGCGGCACGTCCTCATAGGTAAAGCTCGGGTTGAACGCGTCCAGGAAGCCGTAGCTCGAGTACAGGAAGTCGCCGTAGCGACGGTGCATTTCCTCGGTCGCCGGGATCACGATCTCCGGCGCGAACGCGATCGAGGCGATCGCTGCGGTCGGCGCGATCGTGCCGTCATCGAACGCGCCGTCCAGGCCTGCGCCGCGTGCGGTGTAGTGGCGGAACTCGCGCTGCTCGCCGTTGTAATCCTGGTCGGTGCGCTGCGGCCCGTCGCTGGCGGTGAGACCCCAGACGTTCTCGCCATAGTCCTTCCAGCCCATCGGATTGTCGATCGCGTACTGGCGCTGCGCATAGGTCGCCCGGCGGCTGTTCTCGAAATAGTCGATGCCGCGGCGGCGCATGTAGTCATCACGGATACCGCGGAAATCGACCCAGACATGGCTGTACTGATGGCCGAAGTGCGGCGCGAAGCTCAGGTACTCCTGGCCGCGGAACACACCCCACAGCCGGTCGTAGGTGCGCGTCCACACCTCCCACGCCTCGGGACCGACCGGATGGGTCGGCGAGCCGAGCGCGAGGATGTAGACCAACATCGCCTCGTCGTAGCCGGTCCAGTCGTGCTCGATGAAGCCGCTTTCGGGGTACCAGCCCATCGAAATCAGCGGCTTGCGCTGCTGCAGGAACGGCCAGCGCACATTGCGGTAGAGCTGATCGGCGAGCTTGCGGATCTCGGCTTCGCGCGGATCGTCACGGTCGTAGTACGACTGCGCGAACAGCACGCCCATCATCATCAGGCCGGTGTCCACACTCGACAGTTCCACCCACGGCTCGACCCGGTGGCCCTTGTCCATGTCGATGAAGTGATAGAAGAAGCCCTGGTGGCCACCGGTACCGGTGGCCTGCGGCCCCATCTTCACGTCGCGGAAGAACCGCAGCGTGGTCAGCGTGCGGTCAACCGCCTGCGTGCGGCTGACCCAGCCGCGCTCGATGCCGATCGGATACGCCGTCAGCGCATAGCCGACCGCGGCGACGCTGGAGAACGGCCGCGACGGGAAGCGGTCAGGCGTCAGGCCGTTGACCTCGTTGGTGGTGTCCCAGAAGTACTGGAACGTCCGGCGCTCGATATCGGCGAACAGCGGCGGCAACTCCGGCGGCCCCTTTTCTTCGGGTTCGGGCTCGGGTTCGGGCACCTGCGCGATGGGTCCCGGCTTGGGCGGCGGCACCGCCGGTTCGGCAGGCTCCTGTTTGCCGCAGGCGGCCAGGAACAAGGCCGCGATTGCGACGAGCATCAGGAGTTGGAACGCACGGAGACGGGATCGCATCGTGAAGGAAACCTCGCGGTGAAATCGTTTTCAGGGTGGAGTATAAAACTGCCGGTCTCCCGAGGGGGACCGGCAGCGGGGTGACTTACCAGTCGATGCCGAACGACAGCTTGAAGGTGCGGGTCGGCAAGCGGATCGCGAGGTTGTGCTGACCGAAGTTCGCGCTCGTCCAATCGTCGTTGTACGACTCCCAGTTGTAGCGGTTGGTCACGTTCAACACGTCGGCGCGCACACGCAGGCTGATGTCGTCGGAGGCGTGCCACACCTTCTGGGCCGCCAGGTCGAGCTGCAGATGGCCGAAGGTGCCATCGGGGCGATACGAATCGAAGAAGGCCTCGCCCTGGCTACGATTCACACCGACGCGCTCGCGCTGGCTTTCGAGCGTCAGCTTGCCCGAGTACGTGATGCCGCCAGGACCATCCCAGATGCCGGTCGTGACGAAACGGTGCCGCGGAATCTGCGAAACCGGCAGGTAGCCGTAATAACCCGCGTAGGGCCAATCGAAGATTCCGGCGCCGTCTTCATTCGAGTTCCGCTCGGCATCAGTGTACGTGTACGCGGTCGTGACCCCCAGCCCGATGCATTGGTATAGGGCTTGTCGAACTTCACCAGCAACGAGTTGGTGCGGGTCTCGAGCCCATTGTCCAACAGCACCAGGCGGCCGAACGGCGGATCGTAGTTCCACGGCGGACCGAAATTGCTCCCCGGCTCGAAGAAGCTGCCGTCCGGGCGACGGTTGCCCAGGCGCACGGACAGGCCGTCGCGACTCCGGACATGGGCGACGGCGACCTCGCTGTTCCACGTCGTTTCGCCGAAGTCCCAGGCGTTGCGAATGCCGAGGCTGAACTGGTCGGAGTACGGCACCTTCAAATCGTTGTTGATCAGGTAGTACTCGCGCGAGACCTGGCCCGAATTCACCAGCTGGTCGCGGCCGGCCTCGGTCAGATAGCTGTCGTCCCAAGCGACGCATCCGCCGCCATTGCGGCACTGGCCATCGACATCGGTGAACCACACGCGATACGGCGCGGCGTAGGAGACCGTCTGCTCCTCCTTCTGCAGATTGGTGAACAGGTTGCGGTCGTACGACCGACCTGCACCACCGAAGATCACATGCCGCTGGTCGCCCGCCAGATCGTAGGAGAAGCCCAGGCGCGGCTGCCATGCGCCCTTGTAGGCGCTGCGGTTGCTGCCGTTGCTGATGTAGTTCTCGACATTGATGTCGGAGTTCTGCAGGTTCGGATAGTTGCGCAGGTTGGCGGCCAGACCAGCCGGGGTCACGTAGTCCTCGTAGGCCGGCGTGGTCTCGTAGTCGTAGCGCAGGCCGAAATTCAGCGTCAGGTGTTCGTTGACCTCCCAGTCGTCCTGGACGTAGATGCCGAACTGCTTGTTGTCCGACTTCGAGACGCCACCAGGCGTGCCGGGAATCGCGCGACCGAACTCGATCCGGTACGGCTGGTCGGTGCTCTGCGCGATGTCGTAGTACAGCTGCGGGTTGGTGAAGTTGCGCTCGGTCGACAGCAGATCCACCTGCTTGAACTTCACGCCCATCTTCAGGGTGTGCGCATCCCAACCACTGAACGTCAGATCGTTCTGGAACGACCAGCCCTTCTGGCCCTTGTCCTGGTTGCCCGAGCCGGGACCGGAGCTCACGATGTTGCGCGTGTTCTCGCGGAACCCGCTCGTGGCGTTGTAGTCGGACACAGTCAGGATGTACCCGTTGCCGCCGACCAGCGGCTGCTGCACCCAGGCCGAATCCTCGTAGGTGAGGTGCATGTCGTTGAGCCAGCGGTCGCCGCTGTACTGCCAGCGCAGGTCGTAGCGGCTGACATCGTTGTCGATGAAGCTGGCACGGTCGACAGTGAACTCGCCGTTGTTGCGGATCGTCTCCTCCTCGCGGCGGATCTGCGTCGACAGCTCGATCAGGTTGTAGTCGTCGACCGACCAGCTCAGCTTGCCGAAGTACATGTCCTGCTTGAACGGCGAGTTCGCCGGGCCGATGCCGGCGACGAGTTCGGCCGGAACATCGGCCTCGTCGTAGCGGCTGTCATCGAGCAGTTCGAGCGTACGCGGGGTGTTGTATTCCTTTGCCTCGTAGGCGACGAAGAAGTGCAGACGATCCTGCAGGATCGGTCCGCCGAACGACACACCGTACTGTTCTTCCTTGGACTCGGACTTGGTGCCGTTGTCGAGCTCGGCCGGGGTCCGGGCCCGCCATTCGGCGGCGGTGTGATCCCAGAAGAAGCTGCCTTCGAACTCGTTGGTACCGCTGCGGGTCGCAGCCACAACTGCAGCGCTGCTGATCTGGTCGAACTCGGCCTTGTAGTTGGACGTGATGACCTTGTACTCACCGATCGCCGACTGCGGGAACGGGTTGCCACGGCTCGAGTCCTGGCCGGGCACGCCGCCGGGCATCGTGTAGCTCTTCTGGCCGACGCCGTCGATGAAGACATTGATGTTGTTGGCCGACTGACCGCCCGAACGCAGCTTGGCGTTGCCGTTGCCATCCTGCTGGAACACCATGCCCGGCACGGTGTCGGCGAAGGCGAGGAAGTTGCGCGTCGCCTGCGGCAGCGACTCGATCTGCTTCTGCGACACGTAGGTCGCCACTTCCGAGGTCTTCGTCTCGACCAGGGCTTCGGCGGTCACGCGCACGGCATCCATGTCGGTCGCCTCACCCGCGGTGGCGGTCTCGGCGACACCGCCCACGCCCAGATTCAGCGTGGCGGTCTGGCCGACGGCCACGGTCACGTTCTGCGAGCTGCTCTGCCCATTGGCCTCGACCTGCAGCCGGTAGGTGCCCGGCGGCAGGCCGGCGAGGTTGTAGCTGCCGTTGGCGCCGACCGCGACGCTGCGGGTCAGGCCGGTCGCGGTGTTGATCGCGGTCACGCGCGCGTCGCTTGCCGGCGCCGAATCGACCGTCACCTGGCCGCGGATGGTCGCCGCCGTGGACTGCGCCAGCACGGCCGGCGCGGCCATCGACAGACAACCTGTCAATGCGATGCTGAGGAGGGAACGCGAGATCAGACGCGAGCGTTGGCGAAGGGGTTTCATCTGGGATTCTCTGAAGAAAGGATCGGGGATTCGGAGAGCAGAAACAAAAAAGCGGGGGGCAGCGGCCGGATGCGCGGTCATGCGCAGGGCGCGAGAGACCGTCACCCGGACAGGAAATGGCCGGGCAGGTCTCGTGAGTGCGTGCGGATCGTCATCGGCGCCCCTCCCAAGGTGCCTTGCATGGCGTGGCGGTCATTGCGGCGACCGGCTGCCGCAGGAATCGCGGACCACCAGCACGGGGCGCAACAGCGCGTCGTCGCCGGGCGGCGCGCACTCGACATGCGCTTCCAGAGCCACGAGCGCCTTGAGCGCGCGCGCGCCGAGTTCAGCGATGTCGACGCGCATCGTCGTTAGCGCCGGGTGAACGTAGCGTGCAAGCGGGATATCGTCGAAGCCAACAATTGCGACCTCGTCCGGCGTGCGGACCCCACCCCGGCCCAGCGCATACAGACAGCCGATCGCCATCATGTCGTTGGCCGCGAACACCGCGTCGGGGCGCTCGTCCATCGCCAACAAGGCCTCGCCGGCCCGGTGGCCGGAATCCTCGTCGAACTGGCCCTTCAGTTCCCAAGGATCGTGCCCGAGGCCGGCCGCGGCCAGACCGTCGCGATAGCCGCGCAGGCGCTCGCGCGCATCGTCGTTGTCATCGGGACCGGTGATGAAGGCGATGCGGCGGTGCCCCGCGGCCGCCAGGTGGCGGACCATTTCGCGGGCGCCGCCGTAGTTGTCGATGCCGATCGAGCGGTAGGCACTCTCGCCTGCGGCGTTCATCAGCACCAGCGGCAGGCTGATGTCGACGTTGCGCTCCAGGAAGTCGGCGTCGTGGACATAGGGTGACATCAGCAACAGCCCGTCGACGCGGCCGCGCATCGCCCGCAGCGCCGCCCCCTGCGCTTCCGGATTGCCGTGATAGCTCGAGACCAGCAGATGCAGCCCCCGCGTGCGTGCGACCTGGTCGACGCCGCGCATCAGTTCGGAGAAGAACTCGCCATGCAGGTCGGGCAGCACCACGCCGACGGTCTGCGTGCGCCGGCTGCTCAGGCTGCGCGCCGCGTGGTGCGGGCTGTAGCGCAACTGGGCCGCCGCCTCGGCCACGCGCCGACGCACCGCATCGGCCACGTTCTGATGGCCGTTGAGGGCGCGCGACACCGTGGCTACCGACACGTTGGCGGCCTTCGCGACGTCCTTGATGGTGACGCTCATCCCCACTCCGCTATACGCGATTGCCGCGGAATGTAAGCGTTTTCATCCACTCGTGTAATGCTGCGGCGCAACAGATACAGGGCGCGCGGCGGACGCGTGACGACCTGCAGCCTGCCTCTTGTTCGCACGCTCCGTTATCTCCGCGCCGGATCACCTCGGGCCAGTGCGTGTGCCATGAGACATAGGGCGCTGGACACGGCCGGGGCGCTGCGCGTACCCTGTGCCCAGCAACCCCGGCCCCGTTCCGCCGCGGCGGCGCGTCGCTCCAGACGCCAGCCCGCCCGCGGTCGTCGCACCGGTCCGGGTCCGACGCCTTCCGATCTCCGCGCCTGTCGCCTGCAGACGCGCTTCGCGCTTGGCGTACGGTCCGAAGACGTCCTCGCAGCACCGTAGTCCCTCGCGCCGGCCGATGCCGCGCACCCGATCGGACCCGCGCCGCAGTGGCCGCCGTCCTGTCGCCACGCCCTGCCAATGATGCCTCGCCAGTGATCCCGCTCCCGAGCGACCCGATGCGGCCGCGCCCCGAATGAGCCAGCCCGAGACCGCGCCCGCGGCCCCCGGCCCCTCGCCCCAGCAGCAGGAAATGCCGCTGGCGCTGGTGCACGGCCAGCCGGTGCTGCAGATCCCGCAGGACCTGTACATCCCGCCGGACGCGCTCGAGGTGATCCTGGAGGCCTTCGAAGGGCCGCTCGACCTGCTGCTGTACCTGATCCGCCGCCAGAACCTCGACATCCTCGACATCCCGGTGGCCGAGATCACCCAGCAATATGTCGATTACATCGGCGTGATGCAGGAACTGCGCTTCGAACTGGCCGCCGAGTACCTGGTCATGGCCGCGATCCTGGCCGAGATCAAATCGCGGATGCTGTTGCCGCGGCCGGCGATCGAGGAAGGCGACGAGGGCGACCCGCGCGCCGAACTGGTCCGGCGGCTGCAGGAGTACGAACGCTTCAAGCAGGCGGCCGAAGACATCGACCGCCTGCCGAGACAGGACCGCGACACCACCCCGGCGCAGGTCGCCCTGCCCGAGCGCCCGGCCAACCGCGAGCCGCCGCAGGTGGAGTTGCGCGAGATGCTGCTGGCCCTGCACGACGTGCTCAAGCGCGCCGAGCTGTTCACCGGCCATGCGATCCGGCGCGAGGCGCTGAGCGTGCGCCAACGCATGGGCGAGGTGCTGACCCGGCTGGCCGGCGGCGCGTTCCACCGTTTCGAGTCGCTGTTCGAGCCCGAAGAAGGCCGGCTGGGCGTGGTGGTGACGTTCCTGTCGATCCTCGAGCTCACCAAGGAACGCCTGCTCGACATCGTGCAGGAAGCGCCGCTGGCGCCGATCTACATCAAGTCGCTGGCCAGCGCCGACGGCGAAGCGCCGCCGACGCGCTTTTCCAGCGAGTTCGACGACGACGTCCCCGACGCGCCGCAGTCCTGACCCCTTCTTTTTCTGGATCTTCCGACCGCCCGATGGACCAGACCCTGATCAACCGCATCGTCGAGGCCGCCTTGCTGGCCTCCACGCAGCCGCTGACTGTCGCCCAGCTCGGCGCGCTGTTCACGCTCGACGAGGCGCCGCCCGACGAGCGCCTGAAGCAGGCCCTGGCCGAGCTGCAGGCGGCTTGCGCCGAGCGCGGCGTCGAGCTGGTGGAGCTGGCCTCGGGCTGGCGCTACCAGGTCAAGAGCGACGTCCACGGCTGGGTGGCGCGGCTGTGGAGCGAGCGCCAGACCAAGTACACCCGCGCCACGCTCGAAACGCTGGCGCTGATCGCCTACCGCCAGCCGATCACCCGCGGCGAGATCGAACAGGTCCGCGGCGTGGCGACCAACAGCAACATCATCAAGGCCCTCGAAGAGCGCGAGTGGATCCGCGTCGTCGGCCACCGCGACATGCCCGGACGCCCCGAACTGCTGGGCACCACCAAGGCGTTCCTCGATTACTTCGGCCTCAAGCGGCTCGACGAACTGCCCCCGCTGTCCGAGCTCAAGGATTTCGCCGAGCTCGACCCGCAGCTGCGCCTGGCCGGCGCCGAGGGCGACCGCGACGAGGGCGCGCGGGGCATCGGCGGCATCGCCGGGCACGACGACGCTGCCGATCCCGCCTCCAGCGACGATGCCGACAGCGCCCCGGCGCCCGAGGCCTCGGACGCCGCCCCCGACCCATCGGACGAGGCCTCGGCCTCGTCGCAGGACGCACCGCAAGACCTTCCGCCGGACGCCCCGTCCGACACCGCACCTTCCACGAACACTGACGAAGACCCCGCCCTCGCCGCCGACGGCGACAGCGACCGGAGCCCCACATGACGCAGCAACGCAACACCGAAAAACCCGCACGCACTCTGTCGCTCAAGCGCGGCGAGACGCCTGACGCCGAGGCCGCGCCGCGCCTGGAAGAACGCCTGCACAAGGTGCTCGCACAGGCCGGGCTGGGCTCGCGCCGCGCACTCGAGCAGCGCATCGCCGACGGCTTGGTCAAGGTGAACGGCGAGGTCGCACAGACCGGCATGTCGATCAAGGGCGGCGACCGCATCGAGCTCGACGGCAAGGTCTTCGTCGCCAGCGCGCTGACCGAGCCGGCGCGCGTGCTGATCTACAACAAGCCCGAGGGCGAAGTCACCACGCGCGAAGACCCCGAAGGCCGGCCGACGATCTTCGACGCCCTGCCCGCGCTCAAGGGCGCGCGCTGGATCGCGATCGGCCGCCTGGACATCAACACCACCGGCCTGTTGCTGCTCACCACCGACGGCGAACTCGCCAACGCGATGATGCACCCCTCCTACGAGGTCGAGCGCGAGTACGTGTGCCGCGTGCGCGCCCCCGAGGGCGAGGACACGGTGTCGGAGAAGATCGTCGACCGGCTGCGCCGCGGCGTCGCGCTCGAGGACGGGCCGGCGAAGTTCGACGAGATCGAGCGCATCGGCGGCACCGAATCGCACGACTGGTTCCAGGTGCTGCTCAAGGAAGGCCGCAACCGCGAGGTTCGCCGGCTGTGGGAATCGCAGGGCTGCCAGGTCAGCCGGCTCAAGCGCGTGCGCTACGGCCAGGTCGTGCTGCCGCAGCCGCTGCTGCGCGGCCAGTCGCAGGAACTGCCCGACGCGCAGGTCGAGGCGCTGCGCAAGGAGCTCAAGCTCGAGGAAGGCCCGCCGCCGGCGCTGACGCTGCAGCCGGTGATCGGCCAGCGCAAGGCTGCCAAGTCGACGGTGCACCTGGGCAAGGGCGGCGCCGGCAAGGCCTATGTGAACGGCCACACCAGCGGCGCCGACGAAGGGCGCGAGCTGCGTCGCTTCGACCACGTGCGCGAGGATCGCGGTCGTGGCCGTGGCGGCCCGCGCAAGCCCCATGGCGGCCTGACCGTCAGCGGAGACGCCGCCGCCAAGCAGTCGCACAAGCCGTTCAAGCAACGCGCAGACAAGGGTGCGCGCGCCCTGCCCGAGGGCAACCCGGCCGCGTTCCGCACCTGGTACGTGCCCGATGGCGTGGAGACCGGCCCCAGCGGCCATCGCAACGCCGACGGCCGCGGTCCCAAGAAGCCCTACGGCGGTGCCGGCGCGAAGAAGCGCGGCCCCGGCGGTCCGGGTGGACAAGGTCCGCGCGGCGGCGGCCAGGGCCCCTGGTCCTCGAAGCCGGCCGGCGCCGGCGCAGGTCGTCCGCGCGCGCCGTATGGCCATCCCGACAGCGCCCCGACGTTCCCGTCCGACCACGCCAACCCCGGCAGCTTCAACCCCAACGCCGGCCCGCGCGGCCCGCGTCCGGGCGGCAACCGCGGCCCGAAGGGGGCAGGCGCCCGCGGTCCGGGTGGCGGCAATCGCGGACCGGGTGGCCCAGGCGGCGGCCGCGGCCCCGGCGGTCGTCCGCCCGGCGGCGGCAATCGCGGTCCGCGCGGTGGCGGTCGCTGAGGCCAGCGACCAGTACTGCGTCAAACACGGGGCCTTCGGGCCCCGTGTCGTGTCTGGACCCTATTAGCGGCCGGAAAGCCTCTCTCCCTCCCGCGCTTGCGGGGCATTGCGCCCTTTACAGGTGGAGGGCTGGGGTGGGGGCCAGCTTTCCAGGCAAAGCCCGTGCCCCACCCGACGCGCGCTGCGCGCCGGCCTCCCCCGCCCGCGATCGGCACCTCCCTGCGCGCGATCAATACCCTCCCTGCGCGCGCGATCGAAGCCCTCCTCCGCTTGCGGGGCATTGCGCCCTTTACGGGTGGAGGGTTGGGTGGGGGGCGATTTCCAGGCAAAGCCCGTGCCCCACCCGACGCGCGCTGCGCTTCGCCTCCCCCGCTCGCGGGGGAGGCGAAGCGCATCGGGCATTTGCGCTGGGAGCCTCGCGTCGCCCTTCCCGCTTGCGTAGCATCGCCCTCCTTGGCGAGCGCTCGCGACGATCAGGCGTCGAGGATCTCGAAGCGGTCCGCGTCGAGCATCGCGGGGAACCGTTCGCGGTGTGCGGCCAGTTCCGATGCCAGCAGCGTCGTGGTCGAGACGACTTCCGCATCCGTGCACTCGCTCAGCGGGGTGCCGAGGAAATCGAGCACGGCACTGTTGCCGCTGTAGTCCAGGCCGTTGCCGTCGCGGCCGACCCGGTTGACGCCGACCACGTAGCACAGGTTCTCGATCGCGCGTGCGCGCAGCAGCGTCTTCCAGGCATAGGCGCGTGCCGCTGGCCAGTTCGCCACGAACAACTGCAGGTCGAAGTCCAGTTGCCCCGGACGCTCGACATCGAAGCGGTTGCGGCAGAACACCGGAAAGCGCAGGTCGTAGCAGACCTGCGGATTGATCCGCCAGCCTTTGAGTTCGACCGTCAGCCGCGCCCGGCCCGGCGCGTAGCGCTTGTGCTCGTTGGCGTAACGGAACAGATGCCGCTTGTCGTACCACTGCAAATTGCCATCGGGCGTGGCCCAGAGCATGCGGTTGTAGACGCCATCGCCGTCGCGCAGTTGCACGCTGCCGGTCACGGCCGCATCGAGCGCGGCGGCCTGCGCGCGCATCCAGGCCACGGTGGGCCCGTCCATGTCCTCGGCGCGCTCGATCGCGTCATTGCTGAAGCCGCTGGTGAACGTCTCGGGCAGCACCACCAGATCGCTGAGGCCACGCAGCGGTGCGATCAGGCCGCCGTAATACTCGCGATTGGCCTCCGGGTCGTGCCAGATCGTGGCGCCCTGGACGATGGAAACGCGGAGGTTGTGCATGCTGCGGCCCTGTCGACGACCGCGACGCGGCCGGACTCCCGATTCTCGTCCGCGCCGCCTGCCGACTCAAGCCAGCAGGCAGCAGCGGCGCCTGCGATCACTCAGGCGCGGCAACGCGTAGTGGCTGCTCGGCCCAGCGCTCGATCGAGCCGTCGCGGCCGACGATCTCCAGCCCCAGCCAGTACAGGCCCGGCGGCCGATCGCGCAGATCGAGCGTCGCGGTAAAGGCGATGTCCGGCTGCCCAGGATCGCGCGAGCGTCCCTGCAGGAAGCCGCCGACGAACGTGTTGCGCAGCCCATAGTGGGTGGTGGCGACAGGCGCGCCGTCCAACGTCACCACGACCGACTCGACACCGGCCACGTCCTTGATCGCCCAGCCACTCACGTCGACCTGCCCGGCCACGCGGGCGCCCGGCGCCGGCGCATCGATATGGGCCACGGCAGGCGTGATGCAATCAGCGGCCGGCGCAGCGTCGCGATCGAAGCGCAGCAACACGAAGCGCTGTCCCCCGCGATCGACGTTGACCACACGCGTCACCGGCAGGCTGCCCAGCGTTGCGCACAACTGCTGATAGCGCTCGAGCAGCGCGCTGAACTTCACGTCGGTCGCGCCGACCACCACCAGCGCCGGGCGACCATGCAACTGCGCGCGGTCATCGAGTTGCAGCCCCCACAGTTGGAGCTGCGGCGCGCGACCGTGATGGCGGTTGAGCGGGTGATCGAGCACGCGGATGTCCGGATCACCCAGCGCGAAGCCGAGCTCCGCGCCGATCTTGAAGTTGTCGGCGACCAGCACCGTGTCGTCGGGCATCTGCGCCCGCGTCTCGCGCACCGCATCGGCCAGTTGGTCCCAGCCGGCGAAGTTCGATGGATACCACTTCAGCGCCGTGGCACGCTCGCGCACCTGTGGCGAGGACACCGCGACGTAGTAGCCATTGACCAGCAGGAAGCCGGCGACCAGCGTCACCCAGGTCAGCATGCGCAGCCAGCGCGGCCAGCCGACCAGCACGAAGCCGGCCAGCGGCAACAACGCCAGATAGCCCGGCAGCGGCCAATGGAAGCTGACGCGCTCGGTATCGGCGACGAAGCCCAGCGCGAAGAACCCGACGACGATCAACGCGCCGCACAGCGCGAGGAAGCGCGCGGCATCGTCGGGCATGCGGCGCATGCGCCAGGCCGCGAGTGCGAGCACCGCGAACACCAGCGGCGTCACCAACCCCGCCTGGATCACCAGGAATTGCCAGCCATCGAGGTGGAACGCCCACGGGTGACGGTCGACCATCTGGAAGCGCAGCCCAGCCTCGGCGTTGGCCAGATTCCAGGCCAGCAGCGGCCCCCAGGCCGCGGCGCCGAACGCGATCGCGATCCACACCCGAGGGTCCCGCAAGGCCACACGGCCGGACGGCAGCGAGGCCAGCGCGACGATGCCCACGGCGATCACCGCGATGAAGCGGTAATGGCTCAACGCGCCCAGCGCCAGGCCGAGCGCGAGCAACAGCGACGCGCCGTAGGTCACCCCGCGCAGCAGCCGCGTGCCGGCGTCCAGGCACAGCACCGTCGCCAGCGCCAGCACCGCATCGGGCAAGGCCATCACGCCGAGCGAGCCCAGCAGGGGCAGCAACAGCGCCAGGCAACCGGTGGTCCACGCCGCATCGGCGTCGAACTCACGCGCGGTCAGGCGCACCAGCAACCACGGCACCAGCGCCGAGATCGCGACGAACGGCAGGCGCACCGCCAGCAGCCCATCACCGAACAGCTCGGTGCCCAGCCGGATCAACCAGGCGGTCAGCCCCGGCAGATCCGAGTACGCCCAGGCCAGCCGCTGCCCCTCGAGCCAATAGAAGGCCTCGTCGACGAACAGCGGCAAGCGCATCGCGATCGCCAGCTTCAGCGCGACGACCAGCACCCACAGCGCAACGAACACCGTGCGCATTTCGATCCGCCGCATTGCACCCGACCTCGCTACACTCGGAGAAGAACGTCGCAGGGAAGACCGCGCATGCCCGATCCGTCCACGACCCGCGCCATGCTAACCGACGCACAGCGCAACGCTCTGTCGTCGGCGCGCGCCCAGGTCAATCGCCTGGTGCTCGGCAAGGAGACCGCGGTCACCATGACCTTCGTCGCGCTGCTCGCCGACGGCCACCTGCTGATCGAGGACCTGCCGGGCCTGGGCAAGACCACGCTCGCGCATGCGATCGCCGCGACCGTCGGGCTCGGCTTTCAGCGCGTGCAGTTCACCTCCGATCTGTTGCCGTCCGATGTCGTCGGCGTCTCGGTCTACGACGGCGCCGCGCGGCGCTTCGAGTTCCACGGCGGCCCGGTGTTCACGAACGTGCTGCTGGCCGATGAGATCAACCGCGCGCCACCGCGCACGCAGAGCGCGCTGCTCGAGGCGATGGCCGAGCACCAGGTCACCGTCGATGGCACCACGCACGCTCTGCCCGACCCGTTCTTCGTCATCGCCACGCAGAATCCGGTGGACCTGTCGGGCACCTATCCGCTGCCCGACTCGCAACTCGACCGCTTCCTGATGCGGCTCAACCTCGGCTATCCCGACCGCGACGCCGAGCGTGCGCTGCTCGCTGGCGAGGACCGGCGCATCCTGATCGCCGGCACGCTGCCGCAATTGGGGGAAGCCGACCTGCATCAGATGCGCGCAGCCGCCACCGCCGTCCACGCCAGTGCTGCGCTGATCGACTACGTGCAGGCGCTGCTCGCGCGCAGCCGCCACCACCCCGGCGTCCGTGTCGGCCTGTCACCGCGCGCAGGGCTGGCCCTGCTGCGCGCCGCACGCGCGCTGGCCTTGCTGGAAGACCGCACGCACGCGT
Organism: Xanthomonas citri pv. mangiferaeindicae; assembly: GCA_002240395.1. Taxonomy (NCBI): domain Bacteria; kingdom Pseudomonadati; phylum Pseudomonadota; class Gammaproteobacteria; order Lysobacterales; family Lysobacteraceae; genus Xanthomonas; species Xanthomonas citri. The sequence goes on along the minus strand of CP016836.1, from coordinate 3,048,172 downwards.
TGCCCGACGATGTGCAGCGGCTGTTTCCGGTGATCGCCGCGCACCGGCTGGTCGCCGACGACGCCGGCGATGGCGATGCGTTGGCGACCGGCATCCTGCAGGCCGTGCCGGTCGACTGACGCGATGGCAGCCACCGGCCTGCGCCGTCGCCTCGAACGCTGGATGCGCCCGCGTCACGCCGAAGCGCTGCCGGTGCGCATCGACCGTCAGCTCATCTACGTGCTGCCCACCCCGTTCGGCGGCTTCGTCATCGCGCTGCTGGCGACGATGGCGGCCGGGGCGCTGAACTACAACAACAACCCGGCGCTGCTGCTGTGTCTGCTGCTGGGCGGCGCGACGCTGGCCAGCCTGCTGTGGACGCAACTGCAACTCAGCGGCCTGGAGGTGCGCACCGTGCGCGGCGAACCGGTCCCGGCCGGTCGGCCGATGTTGCTGCACGTGCACGTGGACGCCGCGCCAGGGCGCGAGCGCCGCGGCCTGCGGGTCGATTGCGAGGACGCCGTTGCCGCGCCGCTGTCGCTGGACGAGACCGGCGGCGAGGCCACACTGGCACTGCCGACGCAGCGCCGCGGCTGGATGGCCGCGCCGCGCCTCCGCATCTCCAGTACCCGCCCGCTGGGTCTGGCCCGCGCCTGGGCCTGGGTGCGCCCGGATGTCCCGCTGCTGGTGCATCCCACACCCGAGCCGCACGGTCCGCCGCTGCCGCTGGGCGCCGGCGAGGATGCACAGGCGCGCCTGCACCCGGCCGGCGACGACCTGCACCACCTGCGCGACTGGCGCCAGGGCGATGCCCGGCGCGCGATCGCATGGAAATCCTCGGCCCGACGCGACGCCCTGGTCGTGCGCGAGTTCGAGCGGCCGCAGGGGACCGACGTCGTGCTCGACTGGGCGACGCTGGGTGGCCTCGCTCACGAGGCACGCATCGGCCGGCTCGCGCGCTGGGTCGACGCCGCCGAGCGCGACGGCGTGCGCTGGCTGCTGCGCGTGCCCGGCCATCCGCCGCTCGGCCCCGACCGCGGCGCGCACCACCGCCAGGCCTGCCTGCGCGTACTCGCGCTAATGCCCGACCGCCCATGACACGCACTACGGGCCAGCTGCTGGACGACCGCGGACGCCACCGCACGCTGCTGGCCGCGGCGGTGTGCCTGCTGCCGTTGCTGCTGCAGCTTGCGCTACCGGTGGCGATCGTCGTCGCCGCGGTCGGGGTCCTGGTCACGTCGGTCTCCGGCCGCCGCCAGCTGCCGGCCTGGCTGCGCGGCGCCGCCGCCCTCGCTCTGCTCGGGTGGGTGCTCGCCCAGGCCGGCGGCACGGTCGGACGCGAGACCGGATGCGCCCTGCTCGCGGCGATGCTGGCGGTCAAGCCGTCCGAGCTGCGCACGCTGCGCGATGCCCGCAGCCTGCTCGGCTTCGCGCTGTTCGCGCCGTTCGCCACCTTCCTGCTGGATCAGGGCCCGCTGTCGCTGCTGCTGGGCCTGGCCGGCACGCTGCTGGTGGTGGTCGCCCTGCTCGCGCTGTCGGATGCGGAATCGGGCCTGGCGCCGGACAGCGACCGCCGCCGATGGGGCACCGCGCTGCGCCTGATCGCGCTCGGCCTGCCGCTGGCGCTGGCGGTGTTCTGGTTGTTCCCGCGGCTGTCCACGCCGCTGTGGGGCGTGCCGGACCGCGCCTCGGCCACGCCGGGGCTGTCGGACGAGATGGGCACAGGCCAATGGCTCGACCTGCTGGCCGACGACTCACCGGCGCTGCGCGCGGCCTTCACCGGCCCCGAGCCGGCGGTCTCGCAGATGTACTGGCGCGGGCCGACGCTCACCGACTACGACGGCCGGACCTGGACGCGCTCACGCCGGCGGCCACCGCCCACCCCGGACCTGGTCGTCCACGGCACGCCGACCTGGGACTATGAGGTCGTGATCGAACCGACCGGTCGCGACCTGCTGGTCGCGCTGGATCTGCCGACCGCATTGCCCAACGGCGTGCGCGGTACGCGCGACTACACCCTGCGCAGCCCGCGCCGGCTCGACAGCGTCAGCCGCTGGCGCCTGCGCTCGGCGCCGCCGCAACAGTTCGAGGCCGAACTGCCCGCGCTCGCACGCGCCGAGGCCCTGCGCGTGCCGGCCGGCCTGAACCCGCGCACCCGCGCGCTCGCCCGGCAGTGGCGCGCCGACACCCCCGACGACGCGGCGCTGATCGCGCGCGCGCTGGCCTGGATCGAGCGCGATTTCGCCTACACCCTGGACACCCCGCTGCCCGGCCGGCACGCGATCGACGACTTCCTGTTCGACCAGCAGGCCGGCTTCTGCGAGCACTTCAGTTCGGCCTTCACCGTGCTGATGCGCGAGGCCGGGATTCCCGCACGCGTGGTCACCGGCTACGTCGGTGGCCGCCGCAACGCCTACGGCAACTACTGGCTGGTGCGACGTATGGACGCCCACGCCTGGAGCGAAGTCTGGCTCGCCGGCCGCGGCTGGGTGCGGGTCGACCCGACCGCCGCGGTCGCGCCCGAACGCATTTACGACACGCTCGAGGACCGCCTCGCGGCCGGACGCATCGGCGGCGCACGCTTCGCCCCGATCTTCGACCTCGGCGACTGGGCCAGACGCGGCTGGAACGACTTCGTCCTCGGTTTCGATGCCGACCGCCAGCAGACGATGCTGCAACGGCTCGGCCTCGGCGCCCTGGGCGCGAGCGGCCTGGTCGTGCTGCTCACCGTCGTCGCGCTACTGGCGCTGGGCGCAATGGGGTGGCTGATCGCCCGCAGCGAACGCGAGCGCGACCCCGTGCTCCGCGCCTGGCACCAGCTCGGCCGGCGCTATGCCCGCCGGGGCCTTGGCCGCCTGCCGCACGAGCCCGCCTCGGCCTGGGCGGCGCGCATTGCGCCGGCCACCGGCGACGCCGTCGAATTGGCTGCACTCACCCGCCGTTTCGTCGCCGCACGCTACGCTGCCGCCCCGGCCGACCCCACGCTGGCGCGCGACCTGCGCGCGCATCGCCCCACCGCAACGCCCGCTGCGAAGGAGACTTCCCGATGAGCCCCGCCCGTCTGTTGCCCATCAGCGCCCTGGCCCTGCTGCTGGGCGCCTGCGCCTCGCAGCCCAGGCCGCTGCAGGGCGGCTTCGCCGAATCGCCCACGCCGCATGCCGCCGTGCAGGGCGACTACACCGGCACCGCAGTGCGCTGGGGCGGACGCATCGTCCAGGTCGAACCACGACCCGACGCCACGTGTTTCGAGATGATCGCCACCCGGCTCACCGCGACTGGCCGCCCGTACTGGGCCAGCGACGACACCAACGGCCGCTTCATCGCCTGCCGCGCCGGCTTCTACGACCCGGCGGTGTTCGAGAAGAACCGCGAAGTCACCTTCACCGGCCGCATCGCCGGCTATGACACCCGCCGGATCGGCGAGTACGACTACCGCTTCCCGCGCCTCGACGCCGACGTGGTCTACCTGTGGCCGGTACGCGAGACGGTCGACGTGCTGACCCGCCCCGCGCCCTGGCCGTGGTGGGGCTACTGGTAAGCCCGCGCCCACGCGCTTACGCGGGCGTGCCGAACCGCCCAAGCGGCGCGCCGGCGAGCAGGTGCAGATGGATCTGGTACACCGTCTGCCCGCCGTGGTCGTTGCAGTTCATGACGATGCGATAGCCGTCCTTGTCGAACCCCTGCGCCTTCGCATAGCGCGCGGCGGCGAGCGCGAGCCGGCCGATGACTTCCGGCGCGTCCTCGGGCACATCGTTGAGCGTCGCGTAATCCTGCTTGGGCACGAACAGCACATGCACCGGCGCCTGCGGGCCGATGTCGCGGAACGCGATCAGGTGCTCGTCCTCATAGACGATGTCGGCCGGGATCTCGCGGCGGATGATCTTGTGGAAGATGGTCATGAAAGCCGTCACTCGTGATTCGCGATGGCGCAGAGCATACCGCTGTCGCGCCTTCGGCTCAGACCGAACGCAGCCCCGCGCGTGGATTACGAATCGCCGATTTCGCTGCGGCTGCCGAACGCATGCGACAGCGTGCCGCGATCGACGAACTCCAGTTCGCCGCCCAGTGGCAGGCCATGCGCAGGACGGCTGGGCCGCACACCGTGCTGGCGCGCGATCTGCGCCAGGTAATGCGCAGTCGCCTCGCCCTCGACTGTGGGATTGGTGGCGATGATCAACTCGCGCACCTCGCCCTCGGCCAGCCGCGCGGCCAACAGATCCAGGCCCAGCTCGCGCGGGCCGATGCCATCGAGCGGACTCAGCCGGCCCTGCAGCACGAAGTAGAACCCGCGGTAGCCGGTGGCCTGTTCGATCGCCAGCCGGTCAGCCGGCGTCTCGACCGCGCACAGCGTCTGCGCATCGCGCGACGCGCTGGCGCAGGTCGGGCACACCGGCGTCTCGCTGAAGTCGCGGCACCGCGCGCAGTGGCCGATCTTCTCGACCGCCTCGGCCAACGCCGCGGCCAGCCGCGCGCCGCCCTCGCGCCCGCGTTCGAGCACGTGATAGGCCATGCGCTGCGCCGACTTCTGCCCAACCCCGGGCAGTACGCGCAACGCATCGATCAGTTGTTCCAGCAATGCGGACATGCGCGACGAAGGTCAGAAGGAAGGGCCACGATGCGCGTGCCGCAGTGAACCGCGGTGCGCCTCGGCGAACGGAGCGCGCCGAGGCGCCCCGCCCTAGAGACCGCGGGCCTTAGAACGGCAGCTTCATGCCCGGCGGCAGCGGCATGCCGGCGGTGGCGCCCGCCATGCGCGCCTTCGATTCCTCGTCGACCTTGTTCGACGCGTCGTTGAACGCCGCCGCGATCAGGTCTTCGGCCATCTCCGGGTCCGACAGCACCGACGGATCGATGCGCACCTTGCGGCAAGCCTTGGCGCCGGTCAGCGTGACGCTGACCATGCCGCCGCCGGCACTGCCCTCGACCTCGAGGTTGGCCAGCTCTTCCTGCACGCGCTGCATGTTTTCCTGCATCTTCTGGGCCTGCTGCATCAGCTGGCCGATATTTCCACGCATCATCAAAGTCCTTGTTCGTCGTAGGGGCGAATGGAATCCGGCACCACGCGCGCGCCCTGCTGCGACATCAGGCGCTGCACGTCCGGATCGGAGAGGAAATTCTGCTCGGCCGCCGCCTGCAGCGCATCGCGCTGCTGCGCATTGCGCTCGTGCAGCGTCGGCGCGGTGCGCGCGGCCGCGGTCTCGAAGCGGATCTGCGGCGTCGCGCCCAGCGGCCCGGCGAGCGCAGACGCCAACTGGTGGACCATGATCGGCGCCTTCAGGTGCTCGTCGGATTCGGGCAACGCCAGCTTGAGCACATCGCCGTCGAGCGCGACGAAGGCCGCACTGGCCGCCAACTCACGCACCGGGCCGCGCAACGGCAGATCGGCCACGAGGTCCAGCCAGCCGTCGGCATCGAGCGTCATCGACGGCTTGGCCGCCTGCGGCGCCGGTTCGGCGCGCGGCGCGGGAGCCGCAGGCGGCTCGGCACGCGGCGCAGGGCTAGGTTCGGGGACAGGTGCAGCCGGAGCGGCCGGCGGCGCCTTGCGCGGCATGTCGATGCCCTGGCCGGCAGCCGCCATCGGCACCGCATCGACCGGCGCACGCGGCACCGGACGCGCCAGCATTGCGGCCTCCGGCGCCGATGCGGCCGCCCGCGGCGCCGCCGCGGACGCATCGCCCAGCGCGGCCCGCGCCGCAGCCGGCCCGGATGCCCGGCCCTGCCCGGCACCGCCGCCCGTCGGGGCACCGGCATTGCCGCCTTCGGCCGGGCGGAACGCGAACATCCGCAGCACCGTCATCTCGAAGCCCGCACGCGGACTCGGCGCCAAAGCCAGATCACGGCGGCCATTGAGTGCCATCTGGTACCACAGCTGCACGACCTCCGGCCGCACCGACGCGGCCAGCGTATCCAGATCCAGACCATCGGCCTCGATGCCAACCTCGGGCACCAACTGGCGAACCTGGATGCGGTGCAACGCTTCGGACAGCGCATCGAGCACGCCCGACCAGTCCGGCGAGAACTCGGCCAGCGCCGCGACCTCGGCCATCAGCCGCGCGCCATCGGCCTGCGCCAGCGCGGACAACAGGTTGCCCACCCGTGTGCGGTCGACACTGCCGAGCATCGTCGCCACCGCCGCATCGGCGAGCGCACCGCCCTCGCCGCCCGCACCGGTGTAGGCGATCGCCTGGTCGAGCAGCGACAGCCCGTCGCGCAGGCTGCCATCGGCCGCCTTGGAGAGCTGCCGGATCGCCGCCGCATCCGCCGCGATGCCCTCGGCCGCGAGAATCCGGGTCATCTGGCCCTGGATCTGGTCCTCGTCCAGCCGCTTGAGGTTGAACTGCAGGCAGCGCGAGAGCACGGTGACCGGCAGCTTCTGCGGGTCGGTCGTCGCCAACAGGAACTTCACATGCCCCGGCGGCTCCTCGAGCGTCTTGAGCAGCGCATTGAACGCCGACTTCGACAGCATGTGCACTTCGTCGATCAGGTAGACCTTCACCCGGCCGCGCGAGGGCATGTACTGCGCGTTGTCGATGAGCTCGCGCACATCGTCGACGCCGGTGTTGCTGGCCGCGTCGATCTCCAGCAGGTCGATGTAGCGCCCCGCGTCGATCGCCAGGCAGGTCTCGCACTCCCCGCAAGGGTCGGACGAGGTGCCCCGCTCGCAATTCAGACTCTTGGCGAAGATGCGCGCGATCGTCGTCTTGCCGACGCCGCGGGTGCCGGTGAACAGGAAGGCGTGATGGACGCGGCCGGTCTCCAGCGCGTTGGTCAGCGCACGCACGACGTGCTCCTGCCCGACCAGCTCGGCAAACCGCTTCGGACGCCACTTCCGGGCGAGGACGAGATAGGACATGCCGCTATTCTGCCACGGCCGTCCCCCTTCCTTGTGACCGGGCCCCGGCCCAGCTAGAATGGCCGGCCCGCGGCGGTCCAGCCGTCGCAGCGTGCCGCCCCGCGGCCCGCGCGGGACAGATCCGGAGAGGTGTCCGAGTGGTTGAAGGAGCACGCCTGGAAAGTGTGTAAGCGTCTAAACCGCGCTTCGGGGGTTCGAATCCCCCTCTCTCCGCCAGAAATGCAAAGCGCCCCGCAAGGGGCGTTTTGCGTTTCTGGGTGTGCGGGGACTTGATAAGAGCCCCGGCTCGACGGGTTCGCCTGGAGCGAGTACGGACAGCCGAATGAGCTGTCCTTCGTAGTTCTTCGTCCCGAAGGGGGCGCGACGCTTGAATTGAGCTAGTCGAACATTAACGCCGTTCCTCTCAGTGCTTCACAGGACGCTCCACGAGCAACCCATTTCGAAGCTCCAAAACCCCGCCCGCTACAAGCGACTCAGCCCTCTCCACCAGCGCTGCACGCAGTTGCGCGCTTGTTGTTCGGAATCCCAGTCGGCGCGAAACGTGAAGGGCAATCTCGTGCAGCGAAGCGCCCAGGTTGTTACGCACCAATTCCAAGATAGCGATATCCATCTCTATAGGTGGAAGCAACTCGGGGCGTCGCAGGGTGAGCGACTGAACGTCGCTTCGGTCTCGAACCCGGACAGAGCGGCCTGGCCACATAAGGAACTCACCGTCCTGCAGCACCACACCATCCTCGACGGCACACCTGATGCCTTCTTCGACTGCACTCTGTATGCGCCCTCCCGTCCGCTGTAGGCCCCACAGAGACCGTATGCGCACCACGACCTCTGAGCGATGGATGGGGCCCTCAGCACGCACCACTTCCCGAACGAAGTCCGCCATTCGTATTGCCGGGACCGTGTGCAGTTCCTGCTGCGGGTTGGGCACTGAGAAATTGGCTTCCACGTAAGGATCGGTGTCCGGCAACGCATCAGAGCTCACCAGTCCCACCTCAACGAAGTCGTCGTGATCCACGCTCTCGATGTCGATCGGAACAGCTCGCGATCGGGAGGCAGCTTCGACCTCGAATGAATCTGGTTCTAGTTTCGCGGCCTCAATGACCCGCACCAGTGCATCGAGTTCCGCAGCGGGCCGCAGGAACCACTCGGCACTCCACACCCGGTGGACCTGCCAACCCTTGTCGCGGAGCGCCTGCTCCCGCAGACGATCTCGATCGCGCGCGCCCTTCGACCTTCGGTAAGAGTCTCCGTCGCACTCGATGCCGATGACATAGCGTCCTGGCTTCTCCGGGTCCGCGATGGCGATGTCGACGAAGAACCCGGCTACGCCTACGTGCATATGGAGGTCGTAGCCGCGGGCAATGAGCGCCTTGGCAACCTCCTGTTCGAACGTCTTCTTGCGCTCCTCAAGGGCTTCGGTCGCAATGTGGAGGCGTCCCGTGCGGGCGTAGTGCAAGAACAGCTTGAGCGCAGCCGTGCCTTTGCCCTTGCCTCGGGTGAGATCGATGTCTTCGTCGGTGATGGACGAGAAGACCTCGCAACGCGACTTGGCCCGGCTGATGAGCACGTTGAGCCGACGCTCGCCGCCCTCGTTGCTCACCGGCCCGAAATTCATGCTCACTCCGCCCCGCGCATCGCGTCCATACCCGATCGAAATGAAGATGACATCGCGCTCGTCGCCTTGGATGTTTTCCAGGCTTTTGACAAAGAATGGCTCGTGGGCGTGGGCAGTGAAAAAACCTTCGGTCTCGGGATGTTGGCGTCGCAGCAACTCCACTTCATCAAAGATGGCGCGCCGCTGTTGGGTCGAGAACGCCGCAACGCCCAAGGTGAGGTGTGGGGTCGTTTGTGCATGGGCGATGACCGCCATGGCCACCGTCTTCGCTTCACGAGCGTTGGTGCTGGTGCCACCACGGTCGTAAACGGCGTCCGGCAGGTGGTGGAATCGAAGACCGACCCCCGCCTCGCTCGTGTAGGGGCTCGGAACGATCAGCAGCCTGTTCTCGTAAAACTGGCTGTTGGACACCGCGATCAAGGACTGGTGGCGGCTCCGGTAATGCCACTGGAGCATTCGGTCCGGCAACCCACGCGCCAAGCACAGGCCCAGGATGCTCTCGACGTCGGCCGGCGCCGCGGCGTCATCCAGCGGTGCTGAGGAATCGCCCAAGGCTCTTGAGAAGAACCGAGTCGGTGGCAATTGACGCTCGTCGCCCACAATGACCAGTTGCTTGGCACGCGCGATGGCACCTAACGCATCGATCGGCTGAACCTGGCTAGCCTCGTCAATGACCAACAGGTCGAACTCCAGCACACCGGGCGGCAGAAACTGCGCCACCGACAGTGGGCTCATCATGAAGACGGGCTTGAGCGCCTGGATGGCGGGCGCTCCCCGTTCCACGAGCTGCCGAATAGGCAGATGACCCCTCTTCTTCGCCATCTCGCCAAGAAGCACCGCCACCGGTCCCGCCGCCCCGCTTTTCGAAGGGATACGTTCTCTGTGGGATTGCGACACCTGACGTCGAGCCAAGTCGATGCGTCCCCGGTCCAGCTCGCAGAACGACTCGACGAGCTCGGTTTGCTTCTTGCCGTCGAACGTTGCGAGCTCGGGTTCCCTGGCCACCATCGCCGACAGGACCGCCTCGTAATAGGCCAGATCGAACGTCCCTCTGGCCTCGTCGGGTACCAGGGTGCCCGTCGCCAACGCATCGACGAAGTTCCTCAGCCCACGGCGCTTGGCTACCTTTGCTTGGGCGATGTATGCGACCCACTGCGGGAGACCTTCCGGGTCCGCTTCCCACGCCCGAAGCTGGCGTATTGCGGCATCCACAGAGACGTGGGCAGGGTCCGATGCAACCTCATCGTTTCCGGCAAAGCGCAGGGTGGCGAACAATTCGGACAGTTTTCCACCCAGCCTCCCGCTTCTTTCAAGGTGCTGGGTCGCCTGATCCAGCTTTCGCTGAGGGTCGACGATGCGCGACGCCAGCATCCTCAGGCCCGCGTTGGTGATCATCCAGCGAGAGGCTTCTTCGAGCGCAGCGACGTCCGAAGCAAGGCCTCCCCACAGGCCACCAAACGCGGCTGAGCCTTGCGAGTCGATTTGAGTGAGTGCGGCAAGCGCTGCCTGGGTGTCGGTCAGGGTGTTGATGCGCTCCAACGCCTGCGCTGTGGTTAGCGCCTCCGCGTCTTTCAGCGAATCGCAGGCTTGGATGGTCTGCGCGAAGGGCGCTGTGACGTCTGTCAGTCGACGCAGCGGCACCTTCGGAAGCGAAGACTCCTCCCCGCTCCACAGCATCTGTCCTCCGGCCAGCAGCGACTCGTGGACTAGCGAGAGGTGAGCCTGCACTTCAGCAAGCGCAGGCCGCAGCCGAGCCGCCAGTTCGGCTGCCAAGCCACGGTCACCGATCGCGGCGACTTGATCGCGAGCGCCAAGCCCGAGCGGACGCATGCCACGCATCCAAGTTACCACTCCTCTCAAGAACGCCGTATCGGAGCGATCGCGCTCCCAGTTGGCGCCAAACGCTTCCTCGCCCTGAGCATTGCCCTCCTCGACCCGACGAAGTGCCGCCTGTGCGTCGAGGAGCTTGTCCAACGCCGGCAGCAATTGATCGGCCGGGAGCTTGGGGTTGCGGAGCTGCGCACGAACCAGCCGATTTGCGGCCCGCCACTCGCCACTAAAGAAGCGGAAGAAGCTCCCACTGCGGCTGGCGATTTGAAGCCGAGCATCTTCCAGATCAGTCGACCACGCAGACTCGCGAAACACCTCGCTCAGTTCACGGCGAGCCAACTGAACCTGCTGGACCCAGTCGACCAGGTTCTGGACCGAGTCGACCCCTCGATCCCAGATGCGGGCAACCAACGCGTCGCGGTCGATCTGGGGCGCCGAACTCGCGCGCTCCGCGAGTGCGCACATGTGGGCCACGACTTCGAACGTTAGTGGTCTCTGTTCGCCCACCAACTGGGCGAGCCGAGCAAGGTCGGACTCCGTGCCCGAAAGCTTCTGGTGGGCGTCGCGCAGCACCAACACTTCCTTGCCGAGAACAAAGTTGCTAGGAACCTTAGTCAACTCGTGGCTCGTCTGTCCCCAGGTCTGTTCGAGCGCAGACTCAGCTGCCAATTCCAAGCACGCTTGGCGCAGGTCCTGCCCCCGTCGCAAGTCTTCGATAAGGCCTTCTGGGCCAGCGGGGTCCTCCCACGAAGGGTGCGCGAGCGCCTCGGCCCCAAGGGGCGGCGCCGTCAACAGCAACTTGGCTCGGTCGATTGCCGCTTGTGGGGCATCGAGCCGGTCCGAGAACTGCAGGTCCAGCACGTCGGTCAGCTCTGCGGCGCTTTGCCGCCAGTCGTCCAGTTTCCTGGCGAGGTCAGCGATTTCCCGAATCAGGCGATCCCGATCGTTCGGAAGCAGCGTTTCGTTCTCCACCCCCGCCCAGGCGTGCTGGTCTGGGACACCCATGGTGCGCACGCGATCGCAAAGGTCTTGAAGCAGTTTCTGATTTTCGCCCACCCTGTCCCACGCCCACTCCAGCGGCGATTCGAGGCGAATGCGTGCCGTGACGTGGCCCTCTCGGCGCAGTCGAACGAGGTTGCCGAACACCTCGTAGGGCGTCAGCTTCGAAGGAAGCAACTCTTGGTGGAGGCGTTGCGCGTGCGCGTTGAGGGCATCGCGCCGCTCAGTTAGCTGGCGAACGATGGGCCCGCCGTCTTCGGGAGCTAGCGGGTTCAAGTTCCACGTAAGCCGCAGTTCTTCGAGCAGGGCGCGTTTGTTCGCCTTGTTGCTGTGCAGCTCGAGACAGGCCGCGCCGAGGCGAACTTGATCCAGGCGTCGCTTGACGACTTCAAGGGCCGCCAGCTTCTCCGCCAGGAATAGCACGCGCTTCTTCTCGGCGATTGCTCCCGCGATGATGTTAGCGATGGTCTGGGACTTGCCGGTGCCCGGCGGCCCTTGAACAACGATGCTCCGCCCCTTGAGCACGTCGTGGACGACGAGGGACTGGGAACTGTCGCTGTCGACGACGTGGCGCATCCGCTCCGGGCTGACCGTCGCGTCAATGTCCTCGTCGTTCGTTGAAATAGCCGCGCCGGGGAAGCCGTCCGATACAACGCCTCGAAGCGTGGGGATGGCCTCCAAACCGCCAAACTGCTCCCAGCTAGCAGGATCCAAGTCCCGATACATCATGAATTTGGCGAACGAGAAGAGGCCCAGAACAGCGTCGTCCGGAACCACCGCCCAATCCGGCTTGCCCTCGATCAGCGCGGCAACCTTTGCCAGGTAGTCATCGATATCGAGGCTCTCGAACTCCTCGATCTCGGGAAGCTTCATCTCGAACTGGCGTTGCAAGAAGAGCTGGAGCGAGAGGTTGGCGACGATCTCGTCACCCTGCCAACGCAGGTGGAACTTTTCGCCCGCGTTGCTGCGCTCTAAGGCGACGGGCACCAGCACGAGCGGCGCATACCGGTCGATCTTAGGCGTGGTCGGCGCTCGCCATTTCAAGTAGCCGATGCCGAGGTAGAGCACGTTGATGCCCTGCTCTTCCTGAAGCGTCCGGGCGTCGACGTAGAGGTCCAGAAGGCGCTTCTGGAGCCCTGTCGGCGTCAAGCGCGTCATCAGCTGAGCATCCCAGTGACTCAGTTGGCGCCCTTGCTCGTCCAGTTCGAGATTCGGCTGCGCCAGCAGCTCGGGGTCGTCCGGCTCTTCTTCGAGCAGTGCGTGGTCGGCTTCTGCGTCGACGGCACTGGCCTCAGCCAGACCGGCTTGGCCCGGCCCGCCGCCTTCCTCCCCTACCGTTTCGTCTGCAGCCGTCTTAGGGTCGGCCCTGCCGGCGACGAAGGTGAAGCGCTTTCCGTCGATGACGAGCGTCTGATACATCGCTCGCGCAAGCTCGTTGACTACCTCCACGGTCTTGGCATGCCCGGACCGGGGGACGCTCAGCAGCCGGTTGCGGGTCGACAGATCCAATAACTCCAGGCGGGCTCGATTGACCTTATCGATCAGCGAGCCGCGCTCCCGGAGCACAGACCCGCTCTCCGGCGCATCGACCGTCCCTTCTTCCACCGAGCTTTCCATGCCTTCCCCCTGTGGCCCGCATCTGGGGCGCCAACGCTATAGTGCCGCCATCTGGGTCGGCCTTCCAGCCGGCGAGAGAGGGGCTCCATGGACGGCCTGCGTCCGAGTGAAATCCACTGGATCGTCAACCATTACATCGGGGTATCCGGCGGCTACCTGGGCGATTTCAGCTACGCGTCCCACCGGGAGTTCTACGCTGCCTACTGCGATCTGAAAATTGATCCGGAGGACTACCCGGGCACGACGCGTCAGCGCTTCTTGGCCGTGCTGTCGTCCGCAGACCCTCGGTGCCAGGCGGCGATCGTCCGAGGGGTCGCTAGGCGCTTTCCTCATGGGTCAGAGGTCCAGCGAAGCCAGGAAGCGCACGCCAAGCTGTTAGCAATAGCCAATCGCTGCGGCCAAGTCGCTGCCGTGGAGCCGACCTCCCCGAAGGTAGCCAGCGAGCTTGTGCGTCAAGCATTGGCAGACGCGCAATCATTGCTGGAGGCGCAGGGACCTACGAGCGCCCTGGATCGCGTCCACACCGCTCTTCATGGCTACCTGAAAGCGGTATGCCGGTCGGCGGGATTGGATCTGACTGTCTTGCCAGCAGACGCTGGAATTACCCAAATCTTCAAGTTGATGCGCGAGCGACATCCAGCGTTACGCAACCTGGGCGTTCAAGACGAGGCGATGCGCAAGGTCATCTTCTCGATCGGAAACATCTTCGACGCGCTGAATCCGCTTCGAAATCGGGGGAGCCTGGCACATGCCAACGATCAACTACTCCATCGTGATGAGGCACTGCTTGTGGTCAACCTAACGCGCAGCATCATTCAATACCTGGACGCGAAGGTGACCGGATTACCTTCCACTGCTGAGGAAGTTGCCTGATGGAAAACCCGGTTGGTGCAACCGATGCATCCGTCGCTGTTCTTGTCGACTGCGACAATGTGCCACCCGAAATCGTAGAGCACGCGCTCTTGATGGGTGCTCAGTTCGGGCGCGTCGTTCTCCGTCGGGGCTACGGGAACAGCGGAACCTTGGCGCACAGATGGCAGGAAGTATTAGTGAGGCAGGCCTTCACTCCCTGCCTGCAGTATCAATACGCTTCCGGGAAGAATACGTCTGACCTGGCCTTGGCTCTGGACGCTCTTGAAGCGCTCTTCGACAAGCGAGCCGATGTGTTCTGCATCGTGACGAGCGACTCAGACTTCGCCTACTTGTGTCGCAAACTGAGAGAGCGCGGCGCTGCGGTATGCATCATCGGCGAGCCAAAAACACCCGACGCACTGCGTAACGCTTGCGACCAGTTCTTCGAATGGTCTCGCCCCACGTCCGGAGAGCCTGTTACGCCCACAGTCGAGCCCAAACATTCAACTGATGCCACGCCTTCGCCGGATGAGCCGCCGAAGCCGCTCCCGAAACGCCGTCCGCGTTTCGTGGTTGAAGCCGTCGCCCTTCTTGCGGATGACACCTATGAAGGCGAGGTTCGCCTTAGCGCGTTGGGGGCCTATCTCAAACGCGCTGATCCCGCCTTCTCGCCCAACGCACACGGCCATTCAGGCTTGCTGAGCATGATCAAGACTTACGATCTCTTGAGCGTTCGGCAGGATGGACAGCATTGGTGGGTAAGGCTTGCGGACCCTGTTTCGAAGGACGATAGCCAGCCTTAGTGAGGCATAGCTGTTAGGCACTTCACCATCGATCTGCCTTCGCTCAAGCGCGCTCAGCCTTGAACCCCCATTTCCTGATTGAAGATCAATACAATGGCGGGACACACCTCCAGGACACCTCCTGGTTTGCGTCTTGCTAGGAAAGTCAGGGACTTAGGTCGACACCGATCCGATCCCCTCTCTCCGCCAGATCGATCGAAGAACCCCGCTCATTGCGGGGTTTTTCGTTTCTGACGCCAAACATCCCCATCCACCTACCCATCCAGCGTCACTGAGTCTGACGCAGCCTGTTTTGGCGATCACAGCGCACTATCTTGCCCGCGGTTCCATTGCTCTGCAGCCGGAAGTCGATACCGACACGAAGGAGCGCGGTGCCGACAAGGGGCATCCAACCGGACTCGTTACTGACTCGATGGCGAGTCTGTACGATCACGACATTCCCATAACCGAGCGTGCAAATGACTGAGCCATTATACAGCGGGCGACCAACGCTCTCTTCGGCGATGGTCGCTCTTGTCGCCTCGGCGACCCTGGCGTACGGCTACATGATCGGAGGGCTCTACCTGATTGTTTATTGGGGTCGGTTCGGGCTGAGGCCGTTCCAGCATGGCGGCGCTGCTGACATGCTCCCAGCTGGAGTTGCCGCAATGGCAGTGACGCTCGTAGGCGTTTTCTCGGGTGCATGGGTGGGCACCCTGATAGGAAAAGGTCTCGCACACGAGAGGGTTCCGCGTTGGGTACCAATCGCGGTGCTGATCGTGATAGCCCTAGGGTTTGTATCGTTTCTGATTTGGGGGCCAGCCCAGCGTTTCTGGGTAATCGCGGGGATCGCGTTGGTTTTCGCGCTGGTAGCAATGATCAAGCGAACCATTGCACTGCCGGAGAAGCTTCGTGCTCATGATGCCGCGATGGGCATTGCCGTCGTGTTGGTCTATGCCCCCATGGTGGCCGCGTACATCGCCCACCTCGATGCCGACCGCGTGGTTTCCCTAGATAAGGGAACAGTCGTCGACTTGAAGCTGAGTGCTCTGGAATTGGCACCAGGCCTCACTAAGTACGCGGGCCGGCTTCAGGGCGAAACTGTGGTCTACCAACCGTGCACGCAAATGACGTGGATTGTCCCGGCTTCAGCACACAGCTCGCTCGCTCTGCGACGTGGCGACGTATCGGACAGTCAATGTGAGACCGAGAAGCAAGCGAAATAAGCTGGGGATCAATTAGGAACGGGTGATGGGCGCCTCTCCCCTTGATTCTGCGGCGCGCCAGTGAGGCGTCGAACCTGTAACGCTCGCACAGTTCCGGGTGGGCGTGCTCCGGCGACGTTCCCCCGACGCCCCCCCCAGTTGAGTAGCGCGCCGCGTCGGAGTCCAACCCGACCGAGCTTGTTCCGCTGCGCCAATTCTGCGCATCGGCGCGAGCGCAGGTTTTCTTCTCACCGTCCAGACTTCTTCGTCAGTGCTCCATATCGCTTGACAACCGCGAATTCCGCTAGCAATATCAACCCCGGAGCGTAGAAACTCCTCAGACAGCGGTGCCCACCTCCGACAACCTGGTGGGTTTTTTGTGTCCGGCACTTTGCGGACACAACCGACGCGATGCCTGCGTCGGGAGGGCGGCTAATACAACACCCTTCGGGGAAATACGCCCGCCGTCTGTCTGCGGTTTCTAACCTCCCGACTTCCCGTCCGCCATTCGGTGGGCGGGTCACTTCGATGGAATGAAGGAGGCAACATCATGTCGAACCGCGAATCGAACGACGACAACGACACCCTACGGGCTGGCTATTTCCTGCCGGAAGACGACAGGACGCGGCTGACGAAGCTGCGCGACCACATGGAATTCCTGTCGCGCCTGGCGGAGCCGCGCACCTACGACGAGGAGCAGGACGATCCGCCCGAAGTCAGTCACGGCGAACTGGCCACATGCCTCGCCATGCTGGCCGAGCAGGCGGAACTGGTGCTGGAGGCGATGGCATGGCGGCCGTCGCCGAGCGCGCGGCCTGAGAGGCGGGCAGCCGCCGAAGCAGACGACCCGACGATTGACGCCGACGAGACGCCACACGCGAGGCAGGAGACAGCGGCCGCACAGCCGACGCCGGCAGCCAGCGTGCCGGATGGCTACGTCTTTGGCGTCACGATGGACCAGGCCGACGCGCTCGACCGGCTGGTCCAGATGCTGATGGCGCACGGCGATGTCATCGCATCCGGGCATGAAGACGACCTTGCGGATGACACCGTGCCGGCCCTGGGGCTGGCGATCTCGGAAGGTGCGGATGCAGTGCGAGAGATCCTGGATCAGGTGCAGGAACAGTTGATCCAACCTGCAACGACATCGCGTTGCAGCGTACGTGAGGAACGGGCGGCGTATGGCCCGGTACCGAAGCAGGTCACGCGTCTTTCGCTGCACTAGCTGAGTAAGGGTGGCGGGCTCGCTGGCGGCAATACTCAGCGATTGCCGACCGGCGTGCCCGCCCTCCCAGGATGCGAGCGAAGCCAGATCCCTACTCTTCAATACTGAATTGCGGGGCCGGCATAACTCGTTCCGGCTGCTCCTCTTGACTCGCATCCTTCTCTGGCGGAGGCGCATGCATCGTGAAGTGCTCTGCCACCACGAACGCCGGCGGCTGTATCGGCGGCGGCTCCAGGGTGGCCGACGTTTGAAGCACCATGCTGAGCATGCTCTGCAGCGCGGCCTTGTCGATCGATTCATTCATCGCCATTTGGCAGATGTAGAACAAGCCAAACGATAGGAAGGTCGTCCGCTCTGTCGCAACAAGTGCCGATGTCGCATCCGATCTGAAGTCGCCTGCGCCACCGCCGCCTGCGTTGACCTCCCCCGGCACATTGATAGTCCCCGCGCCGCCCCCAGACGTACCAAGGTTGACCAGTCGCGTCGGCAACTGCATGCACGCCTTGTCACCCAATACGACTGCGGCGGCTTTATCAGGACTCCAAGTCGTGACTGTGCCGATCGTCCATTCATTCTTGCCATAACCCCGAACGATCGGCTCGCTTTTAAGGGTCGAGCATCCCGCACTCGCTATCGCAACAACAACCACAGCCGTGATCGCTTTCATGTTGCCCCCTGACCGGCAGCGTCATGCCACCGCTGAGGCGTTTTACCACAGCCGGATCCGGCGTTTTGGCGGTTCTGCGGGGCCACTTTTGCAAAACCGTCTTGCCCCTGAAATCAGGCTTCTCGCGCTACTAGACACCTCCGCCCTCAATCCCCCCGCCCCGAACGCCCCTCCCTGGGCGTTCGATCGAGCTTGGCGCTTACTCTTCTTCTTCACTCTGTCCCGGCTGGCCGGGCTCGCGCTGGTTGTCGTCCTGACGCTGCTCGCGGCCACCCTGCTGCGGGTTCTGATTCTGGCCTTCGCGCTGGTTCTGATTGTTCGGACTCATGGTCGTCTCCTTGCGGCGGACATTCGCCACAGTCGCGACGCTGCGCCGCCGGGTGTTATCCGGGTGCGAGGGCGCCGCATTCATCGGCTGCGGGTTTTGCCGGCTTTATGAACCAGCGTGAGCGCGCGAAGCACAGTCGTCCGAGGCTACGGACAAGGGTGGCGATCTTGCCGACTACGCCGCGCACACGCCTGACCCGCTCACACCGCATTGCGGCCGTGCTTGGTTGCATCCGGGCTTTGCCCCAAGGAGATGCAATGAAAGCCCTGACCTATCACGGCACGCGGGATGTTCGGGTCGAGACGGTGCCCGACCCCGCCCTGCGCGAGCGCGACGACATCCTGCTGCGCGTCACTGCGACGGCGATCTGCGGCTCGGACCTGCATCTGTATCGCGGCAAGATCCCTGAAATCCACGACGGCGACGTCCTGGGCCATGAGTTCATGGGCGTGGTCGAGGACGTCGGCGCCGATGTGACCTCGGTGCGCAAGGGCGATCGGGTGGTGATCCCGTTCGTCATCGCCTGCGGCGACTGTTTCCATTGCCGGCTATCGGAGTTCGCGTCCTGCGAGACCACCAATACCGGTCAGGGCGCGTCGCTCAACCGCAAGGGCATCCGGCCGCCGGCGGCGCTGTTCGGCTACAGCCATCTGTATGGCGGCATCTCCGGCGGCCAGGCGGAGTTCGTGCGCGTGCCCAAGGCCAATGTCGGCCCGCTGGTGGTGCCGGAGGTGCTCAGCGACGAGCAGGTGCTGTTCCTGTCGGACATCCTGCCCACCGGCTACCAGGCAGTGATCGATGCCAAGGTCACCAAGGGGTCGACGGTCGCGATCTTCGGCGCCGGCCCGGTCGGGTTGATGGCGGCCGCATGCTGCCGGATGCTGGGCGCCGAGCGCATCTTCATGGTCGATCGTTATCAGTATCGGCTCGACTTCGCGCAGGCGACCTACGGCGTCATCCCGCTGAACTTCGAGGAGATCGACGATCCGGCCGATGTGATCGTCTCGCAGACCGAGGGGCGCGGTGTGGATGCGTCGATCGATGCGGTCGGTTTCGAGGCCAAGGGCAGCAAGGCCGACACTGTGCTGACCGGGCTCAAGCTCGAGACCAGCAGCGGGGCTGCGATCCGGCAGTGCATCGCAGCGACGCGGCGCGCGGGCACGGTCAGCATTCCGGGCGTGTATGCGGGCTTCATCCACGCGTTCATGCTGGGCGATGCGTTTGACAAGGGGCTGACCTTCAAGATGGGCCAGACCGATGTGCAGCGCTACATGCCCGAACTGCTGACGCGCATCGGCAATGGCGACCTGCAGCCAGACGTCATCATCTCGCACCGGATGAAGCTCGAAGACGCGGCGCGCGGGTACGAGATTTTCGACGGCAAGGACGAACGCGATGCCTGCCGCAAGGTGGTGCTGACGCCTTGAGCCGGCTGTGGCGCCGGTCCGCCGGCGCCGCGATGCGTAGCCCTGGACAAGGCGATGGCCCCGCCGACTGACCTCGGCGCCCGCATCGACCGATACCGTTGCTGCCTTCCGGCCCTGGCGGGATTTTCGATCTAGCGTCGCGAGGGGCCGACGGGGCCACCATGGAGACACGCGCCGGCCGAGCCGGCCCCGCAGCAGCGGGACGGGGATTCTAGCAGGGCAGGCGCGCTTGCGCCTATCGGCTGTGCGTCATTCGCTGCGCTCGACCACCGGCACGCCGTCGTGCTGGCGGAATCGGATTGCGTACGAGAGCCGGACCGGGGTCAGCGTTTCGGTCACGCCCGGCGCGGCGCAGGGGTCATCGCCATCGAAGCTGTCCGGCGCGGTGCACAGCGCCGCCGGCCAGTACGTCCAGGCGCGGATGGCGGCCAGCGTGGGCGTCACGAATGCGGCGCGATCGGGCACGCCGTCCGGTGTCGCGCAGCGCGCATCCGGGCGCTCGGCCGCGGCGACGACCTGCCCGTCCGTGCCGACGACGACATCCACGCAGATTTCGATCGGCGACAGGCGCAGCGGGAGCAGGTCTGCCGGATAGTCGGGCAAGGCGGCGGGTTGTTCGAGCGTGGGGTAGACGAAGCGCTGGTGGCGGGCGAGCGCCATGCGGTTGCTGTCGCCGTCGGGTGCCAGCAATGCCGCACCGACTTCGCCGTGCGCAGCCGGCGCGGGTAGCGGTTCCGGCGGGACAGGTGCGCTGGCACACGCGGCCAGCAGCACCGCGAGGATGCCGGCCGACACAGCGCGACTCATCGCGGCGCCCCGCCCTCCCCGGCTCGGGGTGCAGCCAGGTGGCATCGCCGTCGGCGTAACGCTCGTGCTTCCAGATCGGCACGCGGTCCTTGATCTCGTCGATGATGTAGCGGCAGGCGTCGAACGCCGCGCCCCGGTGCGGGGCGGAGACGCCCACCCACACCGCCATGTCGCCGATCGCCAGGTCGCCGATGCGATGCACGCACACCGCCGCGCACAGTGCGAACCGCTCGCGCGCCTCGGCGATCACCTTCGCGCCTTCGGCCTGCGCCAGTGCGACGTAGGACTCGTAACGCAGGCCGAGCACCGGACGGCCGTCGTTGTGGTTGCGCACCCAGCCCTCGAAGCTGGCGAAGGCGCCGGCGCGGTCGTGTTGCAGACGCGCGCGCAGCGGTGCCAGGTCGAGCGGCGCATCGGCCAGCCAGAAATCGCGGTCGTCCATCGTCAGCCTCCGCTGACCGGGGGAATGAAGGCGACCTCGCTGTCGCCTCGGACCGCATCGTCCCAGCGTGCGAAGGCACCGTCGACCGCGACCCGCAGCCGCTCGGCCGGCAGCGCGAAACCGTGCTGCGCACGCACTTCGGCGTACAGCGCGCGCAGGTCGGGCGCGGTGGTCTGCCAGGTTTCCTCGCTGCGGCCGGCGGCATCGCGCAGGCTGGCGAAGTACAGCAGTCGGACATCGGTCATGGCGTGGCGCCTCCTTCGATGGTGCCGACGTCGCGCTTGCCGCCGCGCTTGCCGACCAGCTTCGCCGGTCCGAGCACGATGGCGTGCGAGAGCGCCTTGCACATGTCGTAGACGGTCAGCGCGGCGACGGTGGCGCCGGTCAGCGCTTCCATCTCCACGCCGGTGCGGTGGGTGGTCTTGACGGTGCAGTCGATGCGCAGCTCACGCTCGCCGCTCCAGTCGATCGCGATCCGCACGCCGTCGATCGGCAACGGGTGGCAGAACGGGATCAGCTCATGGGTGCGCTTGACCGCCATCGTGCCGGCGACGATCGCGGTATCGACGATGCCGCCCTTGGCGCTGCGCAGGCCGCTGGCGCGCAGTTGCGCGGCCACCGGCGCGGGGAAGCGGACGCGGCATTCGGCACTCGCGGCGCGGGCGGTCACGGTCTTGGCCGAGACGTCGACCATGGTCGGTCGGCCGTCGGGGTCGATGTGGGTCAGCGCCGGGGATGCCGGGGATGTACTGCGGGCCATGGCGCCTGCGTCGTGACTGCGGACCTCAGATGGTACCGGCCCCGGTGTCCGGCGTCCCCTGATGGAAGACCATCCGCCAGGCGCCATCGGCATCGCGACGCCACCACGAGCCGCGCAGCGAGCGGCGCATGTCGGTGCCGGCGCGGCGAGTGACGCCGTACGCCACACGCACCACGTCGTCGGTCACCGCATGCACGCGCATCCGCCCGGTCTCGAAGGCGATGCCGTGCTGGTCGGGCAGTTCGCCGAGGACCTCGGCCTTGCCGAAGACCGCGCCCGAGGCGCCGATTTCCATGAAGTCGTCCGCGATCAAGGCGTCGAGGCGCGCGTGATCGGCGCGCACGCCCGGGTCGAGCAATGCGCGCTCCAGCGATTCGAGCAGCGCTGCGGTCTCCGGTGCCACGCTCAGCCGCCGACCAGGAACATCTCGACGTGTCGGCGCGGCGCGCGCGTGCTGCCGCGCAGCTCGCTGTAGCGGTCGGCGCGGCGCGACCACAGGTCGGTCAGGCGCGAGGCGAACGCGGCTTCGCCCTCGGCCAGCCAGCCGCGCAGCGGCTGCCCCTGGCCGGCGAACAGGCAGGTGTAGAGGCTGCCATCGGCCGAGACGCGGGCACGGTGGCAGTCGCCGCAGAACGGCGCGGTCACCGAGCTGATGAAGCCGATCTCGCCGGCGCCGTCGGCGTAGGCATGGCGCTCGGCGACCTCGCCGCGGTAGTCGGCATCGAGCGCGCGCAGCGGCCAGTGCGCGGCGATGCGCGCATGCAACTCGCGCGAGGGCACCACCCGCGCGCGGTCCCAGCCGTTGCAGGTGCCCACGTCCATGTATTCGATGAAGCGCAGGACGTGTCCGGTGCCGCGGAAGTGCGCGGCCATGCGTTCGACTTCGTGGTCGTTGACGCCGCGCTGGACGACGCAGTTGAACTTGATCGACGAAAAGCCTGCGCGCTCGGCCGCGGCGACGCCGGCCAGCACTGCGTCGATGTCGCCGCGTCCGCCCGACAGCTGATGGAACAGCGCAGGGTCGAGCGCATCGAGACTGATTGTCAGCCGCCGCAGGCCGGCATCGCGCAGCGCCTGGGCCTGGCGGGCGAGCAGCGCGCCGTTGGTGGTCATCGCCAGGTCGTCGATGCCGGGAATCTTGGCCAGGCGCGCGATCAGGGTGGGCAGTTGCTTGCGCAGCAGCGGCTCGCCGCCGGTGATGCGCAGCTTGCGCATGCCCAGCCGCGCGAAGCCGCGCACCAGGGTCTCGATCTCGTCGAACGACAGCCGTCCGGCTTGGTCGAACCCGTAGTCGTCGGGCACGCGGTCGGCCGGCATGCAGTAGCCGCAGCGGAAGTTGCAGGCCTCGATCACCGACAGCCGCAGGTCGTGCAGCGGGCGGCCGAGCCGGTCCAGCGGGGCCTGGGGCAGTTGCGGCAATGCGCTCATGCGCCGACATCCTGCACCGGCGCCGGTGCACGCAGTGCGAACCGCTCGCCCGGGCGGGCCACGCGATGGCCGCGCGCGCGCAGCGCCTCGCCGTCGGCGTCGCAGGCGTAGTGGTAGAGCACGCAGCGCGCCAGCAGCGCTGGCGGGTACTCGCGCTCGAGATCGTCGACGCCGCTGTGCGAGGGGTTGCCGTGCAGGCCGCAGTCGTGGGCGATCAGCTCGTCGCGATCGGCATACCGGGCCAGCATCTCGGGAATCGGCCGGGTGTCGCCGCTCCACACCAGGCTGCGCGGCAGGCGCAGGCCGTAAGCGGTCTCCGGCCAGTGGTGGCGCACCGGGAACACCTCCAGGCGCACACCGTCGTGCCAGAACGCATCGCCGACCGGGATCAGCCGGAACGCGTCCCAGAAGTTCGCTCCGCCCTCGGCGAGCACATTGGGATAGTCGGCCACGCGCCGGTGCAACAGCGGCACCACCGGCGCCGGGACGTACAGCGGCATCGCGCCGCGGCGCGCCGGGTCGAAGTAGCGGTCGACGAACAGGCGCTCGAAGCCGCCGACGTGATCCAGGTGCACATGGGTGACGAACAGCGCGCGCGGCGCCTCGCCGTAGCGATCCAGGTGCGCGGTCAGGCCTTCATTGCCGCAGTCGATCGTCAGCCACGGCGCGCCATCGCGCTCGATCGTCGCCATCGGTGAGCCCAGCGCCACCGCCGAGGCGTTGCCGACGCCCAGAAACCGCAAGGCCCAGTCCATCAGATGCCCCGACTCCAGAGCACGTCGTAGGAGCGGCGCAGGCGTGCGAAGTCCGCCGCCACCGCGTCCTCGCTGCGCGCCCCGCGCAGTTTCTGCAACGAGCGCTCCAGCCGCGCGAGGTTGCGCGCGCGCCAGCGGGTCTCGGGAATCCGCAGACGGCCGCGGTCGAGGTCGATCAGCCAACCCTTGCCCAGGCTGTCGAACAGGATGTTGTGGGCATTGAGGTCGGCGTGGTCCAAGCCTGCGCGGTGGAAGCGCGCGATCAGGCGGCCGGTCTGCTCCCACGGTGCGTCGTCCGGCGATTGCGCCACCAGCTCGGCCAGCGACCGCACGTCCACCAGCCGCTCCATCAGGATCCAGGCGCGGTAGGTCAGCCCGCGGCGCAGGTAGCTCGCGGCGATGGGCTGCGGCACCGGCAGGTCGCGCCGCATCAGCTCGCGCAGCAGCCGGAACTCGACGAAGCTGCGCACGCGCGGACCGCCCCGCCACAGGTGCCGCTCGTGGTTGACGCGGCCGACCATGCCGCCGCGCAGGTACTGTCGCAGCACGCAGGGGCCGTGCGAGGCCTCGATGAACCATGCGCCGCCACGCCCGCTGCCCGAGACCCGCTGCGCGCGCTCGCCCCATTTGGCCGGATCGAACCAGCGTGGGTCGGCTTGCCGCAGCTGCGTGCCGTCGAACAGAATGGCGCCGTACTCGCCCGTGCGACCGTCCGCCGGAATCGGCGTCAGGCTTTCGCTGGGGTCGAATCTGCTCATCCAGCGAGTCTATCAAGCCTTGGCCCCTGCCCCGACCGTCGTTTCTCCCGTGCCCACCGGCCAGGCGCCTGCTTTCAGGCCCCAATCGGTGTGTCTGCTGCGCCTGTCGGCGCTCGGCGATGTGACCCATGTGCTGCCGTTGATCGCCACGTTGCGCCGGGCCTGGCCCGATCTCGCGCTGAGCTGGGTCATCGGCAAGGGCGAGCATCGCTTGCTCGAAGGCCTGCCCAACGTCGATTTCGTTGTCTACGACAAGAAGAGCGGGCTGGCCGGCATGCGCGCGATGCGGCGCGAGTTGCGCGCGCGGCTGGGCGATGCGCGCCGGTTCGACGCGCTGCTGCAGATGCAGGTCGCCGCGCGCGCCAATCTGCTCTCGGGTTTCGTGCCGGCGCGTCGCCGCGTGGGCTACGACCGGGCCCGGTCCAAGGACCTGCACGGCCTGTTCGTCAACGAGCGCATTCCCGACCGACCCGGCATCCACGTGCTCGACGCGATCGGCAGCTTCTGCGAGCCCTTGGGATTGCGCCAGGACACCGTGACCTGGGAGATGCCGGTGCCCGACGACGCGCACGCCTGGGCACGGGCGCAGTGGGACGACGATGGCCGGCCGGTGCTGATGATCTCGCCGTGCTCAAGCCACGTGCGTCGTAATTGGTATCCCGACCGCTACGCCGCCCTCGCCGACCATGCTGCGGACGCCGGCTGGCGGGTGGTGCTGTGCGGCGGGCGCAGCGAACTCGAACGCAGCACGGCCGACGCGATCCTGGCGGCGATGCGGCACGAGGCGCTGGACCTGGTCGGCAAGGACACGCTCAAGCAATTGCCCGCGCTGCTGGCGCGCGCGCAGTTGCTGGTCACGCCCGATTCGGGGCCGATGCACATCGCCAATGCCATGGGCACCAAGGTGTTGGGCCTGCATGCGGCCAGCAATCCGGTGCGCAGCGGCCCGTACTCGGACCTCCGGTTCTGCGTGGATCGCTACGACGACGCTGCGCGCCGCTTCCTCGGCAAGCCGGCGGCCGATCTCAAGTGGGGCACCAAGATCGAGTTCGACGATGTCATGGCGCTGGTGACGGTGGACGACGCCATCGCCGCGTTCGAGCGGCGGCGCGCCGACCTGGGGCAAGCCTGAGCGGCGAGAGAATCAGGGGGCGGCGTCGCCGGTGCGGTAGTCGGCGTAGGACTTTTCTTCAACGTAGGCTGAGCCCAGCGCGAGGTTGATCGCCTTCTTGATGCGCGCGCGTTCGTCGTTCTCGATGTAGACGCTGCGCGCCAGCCGCACGAAGTCGGCGTCAAAGGCCTGGGCCTTCTCCTTGAGCCGGATCTCGTCCTCGATGTCCCACAGCCGCTCGTTGACTGCCTTGAGGTCGGCACGCAGGCGCACGATGTCGTGCCCGGCGCCCGGATGCGCCATCCAGGTCTGCTCGAGTGCGGTCAACTCGCGGCGTACATTGGCGAGCTTGGCGGCATCGGTCATACGCTCGGACTTGATCTGCAGGATCGAGATCTTGTCGAGCAGTTCGCCGAAGGACACGGGCACGGAAATCTCGGACATGGGGACTGCCGGAACAGATGGGCCGGCCAGTGTACCGCTGCCGCGGATGGGCCGACGGCGGGCGCTGCCCCACCCAACCCTCCCCCGCTCGCGGGGAGGGCTGTTCGCGGTCTCGATCAGAGATCGCGAGCGTTGGCAGCGCACCACCTCCCCCGCTTGCGGGTGGAGGTCGACGCCGAAGGCGGCGGGTGGGGGCCGGGGCTTTAACGACCAAGGCCGAAAACATCGCGTCGACCTGCGCCCCCACCCAACCCTCCCCCGCTTGCGGGGAGGGCTTCAACGAAAAAGGGCTGCGTCCAGGACGCAGCCCTTGTCGATTCTGGCGGAGAGGGGGGGATTCGAACCCCCGAGGCGCTATAAACGCCTGCCTGATTTCGAGTCAGGTACATTCAACCACTCTGCCACCTCTCCGGTGGTCCCGGGCCTGCGTGCAGAACCCGGGGGCGCAATCATACGGGGGCGGTGCGTGGCCGACAAGCGGGCGACGCCGAATGGGCGGTCGATGGCCAATGGCTGGCGGCGACGTCGGGGCAGTCGGTCGAACGGCTGCCCTCTTTGCATCAGCGGCAAGCGCCGTGCACCGCACCCCCGTCGCCGCCTCTTTGTCGCCACACGCGGCGTTGCGCAGCGCATTCACACTCAGGCGCTGACCTGCCCTGCCCCTCGACGCCCCATTAACTGCGCTCTGCCTAGAGTCGAGATTTTCCCAGTACGGACCCCTGCCATGCCGCAACCTACCGTGCTGATCCTCGACGACGATGGCACGTTCTCCCGTGCCGCCGGTCAACTCGCGTTCGCCGCCGGGCTGCGCGTGCAACTGGCCGAGACACTCGCCGAGGCCCGCGGTTATCTCTCCCGCGCCCGCGCCGATCTGATGCTGCTGGACCTGCAGTTACCCGACGGCTCGGGACTCGACTTGCTCGACGACATCGACCTGGCCGAGCATGGCCAGATCGCGATCGTCACCGGTCGGCCGACGGTGGAATCGGCCGCTCGCGCGGTCGCATCGCCGGTGATCGAATACCTGGTCAAGCCGCTGGATCCAGCGCAACTGCGACGGCTGATGGAGCGCGTGGTTGCGCGCTATCAGCCGCCACCGTCTTCCGACGTACCAGGCGCAATCAGCGAGATCGCGGGCAACTCGCCGCAGATCCGGCGGGTCGTGGATCAGGTGCTGCGCATCGGGGCCACCGACGCGCCGGTGCTGGTGTGGGGCGAGCGCGGGACGGGCAAGACGCTCGTGGCGCGTGCGCTGCATACCGCGAGCGGGAGGCAGGGGCCGCTGGTGACGGTGGACTGCGGTGCGACCGACCCCGACCAGCTCGCCGCCGAGTTGTTCGACAAGGCAGGCGGTCTGGGCGATGCGTTCTCGCGGGCGCGGGGCGGCACGTTGCTGCTGGCCGACCTCACGGCGATCCCGATGGCCTTGCAGGC
Organism: Xanthomonas citri pv. mangiferaeindicae; assembly: GCA_002240395.1. NCBI lineage: Bacteria > Pseudomonadati > Pseudomonadota > Gammaproteobacteria > Lysobacterales > Lysobacteraceae > Xanthomonas > Xanthomonas citri. Next base: position 3,020,854 of record CP016836.1, on the reverse strand, counting down.
CCGATTGCTGCGCGCACTTGAAGCCGGTCCGGCGCTGGCCAGTCCGCAGACGCGGTTGATCGCCAGCACCCATCGCGATCCGCACGAGGCGATGCGCGACGGCTCGCTGCGCGACGACCTCTATCACGTGCTGGCGCCGCTGCCGCTGCCGCCGCTGCGCGACCGTGGCGAAGATGCGACAGTGCTCGCCCAAGTGTTTCTCGACAAGCTCAACGCGCATTACAGCCGCAACAAGCGGCTGGCCGCCGGGGCTGAGTCCACCTTGCTGCGCCACGATTGGCCGGGCAACGTGCGCGAGTTGCGCAGTGCGGTGCAGCGCGCCTATCTGTTGCAGCAGGACGACGACCTGTACATCCGCCCCACCCTGCCCAGCGAAACCGTGCTCAAGGAGTCGGAGACGTCGATCATGTTCTCGGTCGGCACGACCCTGGCTGAGCTCGAGCGGCGCGCGCTGCTCAAGACGCTGGCGCATTTCAACAACGACAAGACCGCTACGGCTCGTGCGCTGGGCATCAGCGTGCGCACCGTGCACAACCAACTGGCGCGGCTGGCCGGGCAGGATGCGGACGTACGCAAGGCCGCCCCGTGAGTGCGGCTGTGCTCGAACCGGGGGCGGTCGATCCCGAATGGCTGCACGCGCTGCGCAATGCCGCCAACGCCGCGACCATCGCCGCGGCCGCGGTGCGCAGTGCGCTGGATGCGGGCGACCCGGCGCGCGCGTCTCAGTTCCTCGATGAGGCCGATGCGGCCTGTCGACGTCTGCGCACGCTGCTGACGCCGCCCGCACACCACCGCTGACATGCGCTGTGGGCAACGCCGCAACGCTCAGAAGCCCAACTGTTGGAGCGCTTGGTCGAGGTCCACCGGCTTGAGGCAATGCGGGGACGCGGCGAATTCGCTCGGCAGCATGGCCAGGTCGTAGCCGGAGGCGAACACGAACGGAATCCCCACGCGCTGCAGGCGTTGCGCCAACGGGTAGCTCTTCTCGCCATCGAGGTTGACGTCGAGGATGGCCGCGTCGAAATCGGGCTCGGGCTCCAGCAATGCCAACGCCGCGCCGAGCGTGGCGACCGGGCCGACCACCTCGATCCCGCGCGCGCACAGGCCGTCGTGCAGGTGCATCGCCAGCATGTACTCGTCCTCGACCACGAGGATCCGCGGCGTCGTCATGCTGCGCGTTCCCGCAGCACCGCGCGCGTGCCGTCGAGCGGCACATCGATGCGGCACAGGATGCCGTCGGCCAGCAAGCGGTGGGTCGTCCGCGCGCCCAGCTGATAGGGCAAGGCGTGCTCGATCAGTTCGCGGCCGTAACCGGCGACGCTATCGGCGACCGCCATGCCGGCCACGCCGTGTTCGTGCCAGGTCAGCCGCAGCTCGGTCGACTGCTGGGCTTCACCGGGCACGATCTCCCAGCGGATATCCAGCTGCCCGCCCGCATCCGATAGCGCGCCGTGCTTGAAGGCGTTGGTCGTGAGTTCGTGCAGTGCGAGCGCGAGCGTCTGCACCACGCGCGAGCGCAGCGGCACGCCTGCCGGTCCAATGCGTGTGACCCGGAGGTCGTCCTCGCCCACGCCGTGGGCCTCGAGCTCCTGGCGCAACAAGGCATCGAACGTGACACGGTCCAGCGCGGCGCCCTGCGACAACAGGCCCTGGACCCGCCCGAGTGCGTCGAGCCGGGCGCGGAACCGGCTCGCGAACGCGGCCAGGTCCGGGCTGCCCTGCAACGTGCGGCGCGCCAGCGACTGCACCACCGCGATCAGGTTGCGGGTGCGGTGCTGGAGCTCGGCAACGAGCGTTTCGAGCAACACCGCGTGCTCGCGCTCGGCGGTGATGTCGCGGCCAATGCCTGCAATCCGTTGTACGCGACCGGCATCGTCGAACAGCGGGAAGGCGGTGTTGCGCACCCAGATCGTGCGGCCGTCGCAGGGGCGTTGCACGCGGAACTCGAAGTCGGCGCGGCCGCCATGGCGCACCTTGCGCATGCGTGCGCGCACCTCGGGCAGGTCGTCGGCATGCACCGTCGACATCCACAGGCCCGGGTCGCGGATGGCAGCCTCACGCGCGACGCCGTAGATCGCTTCGAACGCCGGGCTCAGATACTCCAACGCCAATGTCTCGGCATTGCGAATCCACAGCACATCGGACGAGGCGTCGCTGAACTGCCGGAACCGCGCTTCGCTTTCGCGCAGCGACAGCTCGGCCTGGCGCCGACCGGTGATATCCATGCTGACCGCCAGGCTGCCGACGATCGCGCCGTCGGCATCACGCCACGGCACCACCGACAGCCGCAGCCAGTACGGCTTGCCGTCGACGACGATGCGCTTTTCCACGGCGTTCGCCGCGCCCTCGTCCAGCACGCGCTGCAGCAGCGCGGCGCTCTCGGGCCAGTCCTCGGGATGCGTGAGCTCCTCGATCCGCTTGCCGACCAGCGCTTCGCGCGGCGCGCCGACCGTCCGGCAGTACTGCTCGTTGACGTAGACCAGACGGGTGTCGCGGTCGGCGATCGCCACGCCGATACCGGCCTGCTCGACGACTGCGCGATAGCGCTGCTCGCTGGACGTCAGCGCGATCTCGGCAGCGGCCCGCTCGGAGGCCGCGCCCGCGCGCTCGCCGACTTCGCGCAGCAGGTTCAACTCCGCGGTGGTCCAGTGCCGCGGCGTGCGCGCAGCCGCAACGAAGACCGATGCGCCCTGCTGTCCGCGCCCGGCGCGCACGGTCATCACCAGCGCGGCGACCTCCTGCATCCGCAGCGCCGAGCGCGACGCCGCATCGAACGTGGTGTCGCGTTCGACGTTGTGGCTCACCACATCACCGTGACCGGCGACCCAGTCGGGCAGCCGCAGCACCGGCGCACGGGGATCGCGGCTCCAACCTTCCCGCACGCGCAGGCCGCCCACCGGATCGGCGGTCGCCAGGCCGACGCGATCGAGGCCGAGGTGCTCGCCGATCCTGCGCGAGGCCACGCGCAGGATCTCCGCCGGTGCAGACAGCCCGCGCAGTTCGTCGCCCAGCGCCAGCAGGAAGGCCTCGTGCCGGCCCGCCTCGCGCGCGGCGGCCAGCATGGACTCGCGGGTCAGCTCACGAATGATCGCCAGCATGCCGGCAGGTCGCCCCTGCTCGTCGCGCAGCGGCGAATAGTCCGCGTCGAACAACGCTCGCTCGGGCACGCCGTTGCGCATGAGCTCCAGCGGGTGGCCGCGCAGTTGCAGCGAACGCCCGGCCAGGGTTTCGCTCAGGATATGGTCGACGAACGCTTCGGCCTCCGGCCAGGCCTCGATCAACGGCAGGCCAAGCTGGCGCGGATGGCGGGTGCCGGCCACGTCGCGATGGGCGTCGTTGTAGAGCAGCAGTCCACTCGGGCCCCAGGCGATCGCCATCGGCGCTGGCGAATCGAGCATCGTCGCGACCGCCTGGCGCAGCGCCGCGGGCCAGCGCTCGATGCTCCCGATCGGCGTGGACCGCCAGTCGAACGCGCGGATGCGCGTGGCCATCTCGCCATCGTTCCAGTGCCACGGGACATCGGGTGCTTGCATTGCGGGGTCGGGGACAGACAAGGCCATCACGATACGGCAGCCGGCTGCGCCCGCAAGCCCGCCTACACGGGATCGGTACAGGTGCCGGCCTATGCTGGCGGGCCGACCGGCGCCACAATGCCCCATGCGCGCCCTCACCCCGCCTCCGAGCCTTGCCGCCCGAGCCCTTTCCTGCCCCGGTCCGCGCCCGGCCCGGCGGCGTGGAGACCCCGCATGATCGAATTCGGACATCTGACCCACGTCGGCCTGCGCCGCGAGCTCAACGAAGACACCTACTACGGCGACAGCGAGCTTGGGCTCTGGCTGGTCGCCGACGGCATGGGGGGCACGAGTACGGCGAGGTCGCCAGCGCGCTGGCGCGCGAGGCGATCGTGCGCGAGATCCGTCAGGGGCGCTCGCTGCCGCAGGCGATCCGGTTGGCGGACGAGGAGATCATCCGCGCATCGCGGCGGCGTAGCGACACCCTGCCGATGGGCACCACCGTGGTCGCCGCGCGCGTCACCGGCAGCCGTTTCGAGGTCGCCTGGGTCGGCGACAGCCGGGTGTACCTGTGGCGCGACGGGCAACTGGCGCAGCTGTCGCAGGACCACAGCTATGTGCAGGCGCTGATCGCCCAGGGCGCGCTGAGCGTGGACCAGGCGCGGACCCATCCGCAGCGCAATGTGGTCACCCAGGCACTGGGGGTCACCGACCCGCAGACGCTCAATGTCGAAACGCTGGCCGGCGAACTCGCGCCGGGCAACCAGTTGTTGCTGTGCAGCGACGGGTTGACCGAAGAAGTCGACGACCGGGCCATCGCGCAGGTGCTGGCGCATGCCGAATGCAGCGCGCAGGAGTGCGTCGACGGTCTGGTGGCCGCGGCGCTCGACGGCGGCGGCTCGGACAACATCACCGCGATCCTGATCCGCCGCCACTGAGCGGCGCGGCCGAGCCGGTCGCCGCCTTAGACGGCCTCGGCCACGACGGGCGCGTCCCACAGGCACTGGCCGGCCTTGCGGCGGATCGCCTCCACCCGCGCGGCATGCAGTGCGAGGTCGGCCTCGGGCACCACCAGCGCCGGCCGCACGCCGGTCGGCTGCACTGCGGTCACCTGCACGGTCGCCCGGGTCTCGACTGGCGCGGCGAAGCCGATCTCGTGCTGGCCGGCGGTCAGCGCCAGGTAGACCTCGGCCAGCAGCTGCGCGTCGAGCAGTGCGCCGTGGAGCTGGCGGTGGGTGTTGTCCACCCCCAGCCGCTTGCACAGCGCGTCGAGCGAGTTGCGCTGGCCGGGATAACGCTGGCGCGCCAGCAGCAGGGAGTCCTCGACCGTCACCCGGCTGCGGATGTCACCGTAGTGCGGGCCCAGCCGGGACAGTTCGTAGTCCAGAAAGCCGATGTCGAACGCAGCGTTGTGGATGACCAGCTCGGCGCCGTCGATGAAGGCCAGGAAGGCGTCGGCGATCGCCTCGAACGGCGGCTTGTCGGCCAGGAACTCCAGGCTCAGGCCGGTGACCTCGGCGGCGCCCTGCTCGAAATCCACATCGGGTCGGATGTACTGATGGTAGGTGCGGCCGGTCGGGCGGCGCTCGACCAGTTCCACGCAGCCGATCTCGACGATCCGGTTGCCTTTTTTCCACTCCAGGCCCGTGGTCTCGGTGTCGAGCACGATCTGTCGCATCGGTCGGAATTCCTTCTTGTCGTCGGTCAGGCGACCGCGGCGCGTTGGGCGCGCGCGGCGGCGGTGGCGAGCGCGTCGGCACGCTCGTTCTCCGGGTGACCGGCGTGGCCCTTCACCCAGTGCCAGGCAATCTCATGGCGTTGGCAAGCCTGCTGCAGGCGCTGCCACAGGTCCTGATTCTTGACCGCGCCGCCGCCGGCGGTCTTCCAGCCACGCCGTACCCAGTTGGCCAGCCATTCGGTGATGCCCTGACGCACGTACTGCGAATCGGTATGCAGATCGACACGGCAGGGCTCGGTCAGCGCCTCGAGCGCGGCGATCGCGGCCATCAACTCCATGCGGTTGTTGGTGGTCTGGGGCTCGCCGCCACTCAGCTCGCGCTCGGTGCTGCGGTAGCGCAGCAGCGCGCCCCAGCCGCCGGGGCCGGGATTGCCGAGGCAAGCGCCATCGGTATAGATCTCGATCGACTTCATCAATGTCCTGTTGCGGATAGGTCAGGCCGCCGGCGCGGCGGCCGGCAGGGCCAGCGTGCGCGGCTGGCGGACCGGGGTCAGCGGCAGATGCCGCTTCTGGCAACGCATCGCGTAGGCGGCACGAAAGCCGGGGCCGTGCTGGAGGGTCGGTGACACCACCGGCCGCCAACTGGGGCCGACGCCGCGCGAGACGGCGTCGGGTGCAAGCCCGGCTTCGCGCAGCCGCCGGCGCCAGGCCAGCGGCTCGGCGCTGGCGATGCCGCTGCCACGCCAGCGCCAACGGTAGGGCGTGAGCGGGTTGAGCAGCAGCAGCCACAGGTGACCACCAGGGGCGAGCACGCGCGCGGCCTCTTCGAGCAGGCCACGATCCTCGCCGTGCGGGCCGACCACGTGCTGCAGCAGCACCGCGCCGAAGGCCTCGCTGGGCAGCGGCAACGGCCAGGCGCAGCGCACCGGGCCGTGCAGGCCGCCGCCGCCGCGCACCAGACACAGGCCGCGCCCGTCGATCTCAATCTCGGGCGCGACTGGCGTCAGCCACAGCCAGGGCAACCCGGGATGCCCGCCCAGCGCCTCGGCCACCAGGGCGTGTTCGCTGTCGAGCACCGCGCGTCCGGCCGGGGTCTGGAACCAGTCGCCGACGCTGCCGGGTTGACCGGATGGAGAAATCGCGGGCATGGTCCGCATTGTAAGGCCTCCGGCCGCCACCGCCTTCCCGACCGATGCAACTGCAGGCGCTGCGTGCGTTCGAGGACAACTACATCTGGACGCTCGCGGCCAACGATGGCGCCGCGGTGGTCGTCGACCCCGGCGATGCCGGGCCGGTGCTGGCGGCCGCGCAGCAGGGCCTGCGCCCGGCGCTGGTGCTACTGACGCATCACCACAACGACCACATCGGCGGCGTCGCCGCCCTGCGCGAGCGCTGGCCGTCGCTGGAGATCGTCGCGCCCGACGACGCCCGCATCCCCCTGGCCACCCGCCGGGTGGGCGACGGCGAGCGGCTTGAGATCGGCCCCTGGGCCTTCGACGTGCTGGCCGTGCCGGGCCACACCCGCAGCCATATCGCCTTCGTCGGCCACGGCCACCTGTTCTGCGGCGACACGCTGTTCAGCCTCGGCTGTGGGCGGATGTTCGAAGGTAGCGCGGTCCAGATGCTGGCCTCACTCGACCGCCTGGCGGCGCTGCCCGCCGATACGCTGGTTTGTTGCGGCCATGAATACACCCGGTCCAACGCGGCATTTGCCCGCGTTGTCGATCCGGACAACGCGGCGCTGCGGCGCCGCGAACAGGAGATCGTCTCGATGCGCAGTGCCCACCGGCCCACGCTTCCCGTTCCCCTGCAGGCCGAGCTTGCCTGCAATCCGTTCCTGCGCGTCGACGCCCCGGCCGTCCGGGCCGCGGCCTGCGCGCATGCCGACCTCGCCCCGGGCGCCGGCCGCGCCGACGTGTTCGCCGCGCTGCGGCACTGGAAGGACGGCTTCCGCGCATGAGGGCGGGCCCTCGTACCCGGCTCGTGGCGGGCCTGCTGGCCGCCGCGGTCTCGGCGCTGTGCCAGGCCGGCAACGCCCCCAGCCCCGCCGAGCCGCCGTCCTCAGCGCCTACCGGTGCCCTGGCGCACCTTGCGACGCCCGCGGCGCCCCCGGCGCCGCCTCAGGCGACGACGCGCACCGGCCGGGAGATCTACCTGCGCTTTCGCGACGGACTGGCCGAACAGGATTGCAGCGACGATGCCAGTGAGCGCTGGCGCTCACAGTTCGCGCATGTCCCGCGTCAACTGGTCTCGCGCAACACCGATGTCCTGCCGCTGTTCGGCTACGTGGTCGATGCGGTGCGCGAGGCGCACCTGCCGACCGAGTACGCGCTGATCCCGTTCGTCGAGAGCGGCTATCGGCCCGGCGCCCGCAGCGCGGCCGGGCCGGCCGGACTATGGCAGTTCATCGCGGTCACCGCGCGCAACCACAAGATCCCGATCCGCGCCGGCTATGACGGCCGGCTGTCGCCCGCCGATTCCACGCGCGCGGCGGTGCGCTATCTCAAGACCCTGCACGGCATGTTCGCCGGCGACTGGCGGCTGGCGGTGATGGCCTACAACGCCGGCGAGTACCGCGTCTTCGGTGCGCTCGAGCGTGCCGGCCAGGTCGCGGCCAATGCCGACCCGGAGGCGCTGCCGATGCCCGCGCTCACCCAGGCTTACGTGCGCAAGCTGCATGCGCTGTCGTGCCTGATCAAGGAAGCCGAGACGCGCGAGGACTGGATGGCCGCGCTCGATCGCGAAGTGCCGATCCTGCAGGCAATCCCCGTCCCCGACGGCATCCGCGACCTCGACGGGCTCGCATCGCGGCACGAGACCGACGCCGCCCAGCTCAAGCGACTCAACCCGGCCCACACCGACGGCCGCATCGCACGTATCGGACAGCCCACCCAGGTCCTGGTGCCACAGGCCGCGGCGACCCCACCGGTGTTCCTGGCTGAAGCGCCGCCGGAGTTCGAACCGCTGCCGCCGGCCACAGGCGCGTCGCAGGCGGCACCGACGCGCAGTGCAGCGCCGTCGGTGCATACGGTGACGCGCGGCGATTCGGTCTGGTCGATCGCACGCCGCTATGGCCTCAGCAGCCAGGAGCTGCTCCGCCGCAACGGGCTCGATCCGCGCAGCATCCTGCGTCCGGGCATGGAATTGCACATCGGCGAGGCGCACTAGGCGCCAAGGTGCATGGCCTGCCTGCGGGCTCGGTCACCCGGATGCGTGCACATTCGCGCATATCCGGCATCGATGCGCACGTGCGTGCTGCGCCCTCGGCCGAGGGCTGTCGCTGGACGCGGCGCGTAGCCCGACGCACGAACATCTCCGCGGCTGTGCAATCGCGCATCTCAACCGAATCGAAGCCGTCGCCTGCCGTCTGCTCCATGCGGTGACGGCATCGCGATGCACACGGCGCGCCCAACCGAGCTTGTGAAGCACATAGCAAAACGCCCGGCATGGCCGGGCGTTTGCTCGATCTCGGTGCCCGGACGGCGCATGCGCCGCCGGGTTCGAAGGGTAACGTCAGAGCCGCTCTTCGTTGACCGTGATCTTCATCTGCCGGCGCAGGGCCCTCTGCAGCACATCCGCATCCTCGTTGCCGAGCAATGCGCCGAGCTGCTGCTTGAGCATCGCCTGCTGCTGCGGCGGCGCCTGCGCCGGATCGCCCGGCACCACGCGCTCGACGACGAACACCACTGCGCTGCCGTCGGGCCGCAGCGTGCGGCCGGCTGCCGTCTTGCCCTCGGCCGGCGGCATCGTCTGGAAGTAGGCCGTGTTCGACGCCGGGTCGGGCACCGGCGCGCCACGCGGGATACCCGGCACCGACTGCGGCTCCAGGCCATGCGCCTGCGCCACCGCCTGCAGGGTCTTGCCGGCCTTCAGCTCGGCGACCATGGCATCGGCCGCCTGTTCGGCCTGCTGGCGCATGCGATCGGTGCGGACTTCTGCGGTCACGCGGTCGCGCACCTCGTCCAGCGTCTGCGCGCGCTCGGGCGTGTGTGCGGTGACGCGGATGAAGACCGTGTGGTTGGGCGCGATCTCGATCGGATCGCTGACCGTGCCGTCCTGGGTCAGCGCCTCGGAGAACGCCGCCTGCTCCACCGCGCGGTTCGCCGCGATGCCGGTGCCGGCGCCGCGCGCGAACGGTGCGACCGTGTGCACCTCGAGCTGCCCCGCGGCCGCAGCCTGCTCGAGCGACATCGGGTGGCGGTTGATCTCGTCCACGATCCGGCCGACCTGCTCGTTATAGGCACGCGCACCCTCGCCGTCGCGGACTTCGCGTTCCATCTCGTCGCGCACGTCCTCGAACGCGACCGGCTTGCCGGCCTCGATCTCGCGCAGCTGCAACACATGCCAACCGAAGTCGGTCTTCACCGGCTGGCTGACCGTACCGGCCTGCATGCCGAACAGCGTGTCCTCGAACGGGCCGGTCATCATGCCCTTCTCGACCCAGCCCAGATCGCCGCCGTTGTCGCGCGAGCCTGGATCGTCGGAATGCGCACGCGCCAGCGCGGCGAAATCGGCGCCCGGTTGGGCGGCCTGCGCGGCAAGATCCGCTGCTTCCTTCTGCGCCGCCTGCTGTGCGGCCGCGTCGGCACCGGCCGGCACTTCGACCAGAATATGCGAGGCCAGACGGCGCTCGGTAGCCGCAAACCGCGACTTGACCTGCTCGAAATGCGCGCGCGCCTCGGCTTCATCGACCTCGCCGGCACCGGCCTGCGGCTGGGCGAGCACTTCGATGTACTCGAGCGCGACCTTTTCCGGTTCGCGGTAACGGTTGGCGTTCTTCTCGAACCACGCCTGCAGATCCGCATCGGCCACCGGCGCCGCATCGACCGCCGGCGGCGGCACGACCACGAACGCGACGTCGCGACGCTCGTCGAGCAGACGCATCATGCGTTCGGCTTCCGACGGCGTGACGAATGCCGATTCGGCGATCGCCTGCGGCACCAGCGCACGCTGCAGGTCGCGACGGATCGATGCCTGGAACTCGGCCGGAGTCCGCGGCGGCTGCCCGGACTGCAGCGTCATCTGGTAGCGCTGCGCATCGAAGCGGCCATCGACCTGGAAGGCGGGAATCGACGCGATGATCTCGCGCACCTGCGCATCGCCGACGACGATGTTGGCGCGCTCGGCGGCCAGGCCGAGCACCGCGCGGTCGATCAACTGCTCGAGCACTTCGCGCTTGCTGTCCAGGGTCTCGAACGCACGCGCATCGAAGTTCTCGCCTTCGTCCTGACGGCGCTGCTCGCGGACCGAGTCGAACGCCTGGCGGAACTCCTCGGGCGTCACCTCGGTCGAGGTCCAGGCCAGCTTGCGCACCAGCCACATGTCGGGCGCCGAGCGCCACCAGGTCGGCGGCGCCTCGACCTTGGCCGCATAGTCGGCATTGTTCTGGAACAGGTAGTGCTCCATCCCGAAGAACGCGAACGGCACCGCCAGCAACGCAACGATGGCGATGGCGATCCAACCACTGGTCTTTTCTCGAAGCGCTTGCAGCATGAGTCGGGGCACGGGATGGGCGAGCCGGGCAGTTTACCCGCAAGCACGGACCCGCGCAGGACCGGGCCCCGCCGCGTCCTCGGCGGCCCCATCGGGCAGCCATTCAGGCCGGCACCCGCAAGGTCGTAATCGACCGGGGGATCGCGTACCATGCGCGTCCGACCGGCGCCGCCCGGCCGGCGGCGCCGTGCATGCCGGCTCAGCGTCCAGACGCTCAACGTCGAATAATTAAAAGAGGAATTCACTGATGGCCCTTAGCAAGAACGATGTCCTGGCTTCCGTCGCCGAGAAGGCCGGCCTGTCCCGCGCCGACGCTGGCCGTGCGGTCGACGCGCTGCTCGACACCATCACCGAAGCGCTGAAGAACGGCGACGCGGTGAACTTCGTCGGCTTCGGTTCGTTCGTCGCCCGTCCGCGCGCCGCGCGCACCGGCCTGAACCCGCAGACCAAGGAAACGATCCAGATCCCCGCCTCGACCGTCCCGGCATTCAAGGCTGGCAAGGCGCTCAAGGATGCGGTAAAGTAAGCGGCTAGGCTGTTCCGCATGGGTGCTTAGCTCAGCGGTAGAGCGTCTCCCTTACAAGGAGAGGGTCGGGGGTTCGAAACCCTCAGCACCCACCAAGCAACAGGTTTCCAATGTGGAGCGGTAGTTCAGCTGGTTAGAATGCTGGCCTGTCACGCCGGAGGTCGCGGGTTCGAGTCCCGTCCGCTCCGCCACTGGTTGAAGAAGAACCCCGCCTTGGCGGGGTTTTTTTTGCGCGTCTGATGTGGAATGCAGGCGTGGCGCGATGTTGAATATGGGCGTCGAGTCCGACTTCGCGTGTCCTGCCCCCACCCAACCCTCCCCCGCACGCGGGGAGGGCTTCCGCGCTTTCGATCGGATCGCGTGAGCGTCGAATTGCGCGACACCTCCCCCGCGTGCGAGGGCGGGCTTTTTTGCGGTTGGATCAAAGGGCACGGGCGTCCGATGGCGCATCACCTCCCCCGCTTGCGGGCGGAGGTCGACGCCGAAGGCGTCGGGTGGGGGCGCGGGCTGTTTGCGCTGTGGCAGATTCGAGACGCGCACTCGCATGACGCCACTCTCGACGCGCGTACCGAACAGCGACCACGCCAACGCGGCGACCTCGCCCCCCGGACCGACGATCCACATATGCAGTGACATCGCCCATCGCACCACCTGTCCGACACCGCGGACCGTTGGCACATCACGCAGGCCACGCACGTCGAGCAACGCAGCGCATGTGTCTTGCAGACGCGTTGAACGGGCAGCACGCGCATCGACGAAGACACGATGAAAAAAAGATCGCGCCCCCCCCCTTCCCAAGCGCGTGAATTCGCGTAGAATCTCGCGCCTCGGAGCGGTAGTTCAGCTGGTTAGAATGCTGGCCTGTCACGCCGGAGGTCGCGGGTTCGAGTCCCGTCCGCTCCGCCAGTGTTACGAAAACCCCTGCAGCGATGCAGGGGTTTTTTCGTTCTGGTCCGCGCATGCAGTATCGCCGCCGACAACGATGCCGCGCCTCGCTCAATTGCAGTCGCCGATGCGCACCAGTGCCAGGTCTTCGAAGTCGTAGCTGAAGTCCGCATCCGGATCGACCTTGGCCATCTGCAGCGAGACCGTGCGGTCGTTCGCCGACGTCGGTCGCAGCCAGGCATCGACGTCGACATCGGGCGCGCGCCAGCGCACCTGGAGCCCGCCATCGACCGCGACGACGTCGCCATCGAGCTTCGGCGAACGCATCGAGATCCAGCGCAGGTCGCCGTCGCGCGGACACAGCGCCACATCGCCGAACCACGGATCGCGGTAACGGCCGGCAAGCGAGACCGCGACTGTTGGCGCCACGGCAACCGCATCGTCGGTCTCCGGCTGCGTTGTGGGGTCCAAAGTGCCCCGCTCCGCCTCCAGCCGGCCGGCATAGTCGTCGATGTCGTGCGCGCCGCCGTCGGTGGCGACGAACTGCTTGACCAGCGCTTGGGTCAGCACGGTGCGCGCCTCGTCGGCATCGCCGTTGATCAGCACCACGATACCGACGCGCTGCTCGGGCAGCAGCGCCAGCGAGGACACCATGCCCGACAGCGTACCGGTGTGCGACACCTTCGCGGTGCCGTCGACATCGGTCAGCCGCCAGCCATAACCATAGGCCGAGAAATGGCTGCGGTCCCAGGCACGCATGCGTGCGGTCAGCGGCATCGGCATGTGCGCGGTCCAGGCAGTCTCGCGCTGTGCGGCCGACAGCCAGGGCCGGCCCGGCGCACCGACCTCGGGGTCGAGCCAGGCCTGCGCCCAGCGCAGCATGTCATCCAGGCTGCAACGCAGTCCGCCGGCCGCCATCATCGGTTCGTCGGGAATCGTCGCGTCGTCGCCACGCACGACGGCATTGCGGCCCTCCAGGCGGGCATGCGGCTGGGCGACGTTGCCGACCGCATCGCGCTCCCAGGCGCCGGCCTGGCAGCGGGTCATGCCGAGCGGCTCGAAGACCTCGCGGCGCACCAGCACGTCGTACGGGGCGCCGCCGGCCGCGGCCGCGACTTCGCCGGCGACGATATACAGCGTGTTGTCGTAGGCGTAGCGTGCGCGGAAACTCCAGCGCGGCCGCAGGTGGCGCAATCCCTCGATCACCTGCGCGCGGGTGAAGGCGTTGGGCGACGGCCACAGCATCAGGTCGCCGGCCCCCGGGCCCAGGCCGCTGTTGTGGATCAGCAGGTCGCGGACCTGGATCTCACGCGTGACCCAGTCGTCGTACATACGGAAATCCGGCAGGTACCGCACCACCGGATCGTCCCAGCGCAGCCGCCCGGCATCGACCAGCCGTGCGAGCACAGCACCGGTCATCGCCTTGCTGTTGGAGGCGATCTTGAACAGCGTTTCGGCGTCGACGGCCTCGCCCTCGCCCGCACGCAACTCGCCGCGCGTGTGCCGCAGCACGACCTCGCCATCAACTACGACGCCGACCGCGATGCCGGGCAGCGTGTAGCGCTCGGCCGCGGCGTCGACCAGCGCCGCCAGGCGCGCAGGTGAAACGGGGGCAGCGGCGGCTGCGGGCAGGCCGGCGACCAGCCAACCCGCCAGCGCCCAGCCTAAACGCGCGGCGCGCATGTCTCAGAAGTCGAAGGTGATGTTGGCGAACACCTGGCGCCCGATCGCGCTGTAGGAACTGGCGAAGTACGGCCAGGCGGTGTGCGAATCGTCGCGCGGCGGCATCTCGTCGAGCAGGTTCAGTACGCTCACGCCGAGCGTCACGTTGTCGGTGATCGCATGCGACACATCGGCGTTCCAGATCACATAGGCCGAAGTCCTGCCCGGAATCGCGGTGCCGTTGTAGTTCGGACGACTGCCGTAGCGGTAGCCGTAGAGACTGGCGTTCCAGTCCGCATTCGACCAGGCGGCGCGCCAGTTCGCACGACTGCGTTGGCTGTTGTACTCGACCGTGCTGCGCACATCGCGCGGCGCCTCGTCGCCGAACTGCGCGACCTCGAACTCGAGCACGTGGGTATAGCCGGCCTGCAGGTTCAGATCGCCCCAACCGCCAAGATCGAGCCCGTAGCGTAACGACGCATCGAGCCCTTCGGTGCGCATCAACGCAGCATTGATCGGATAGGTCGCAAAGCGGGTGATGCGGCCGTCCGGGTTGAGGTCGGAGACCACGCGCTCCACCGCGCTGGCATAGAACTGGCACGACTGCGACCCGGTGTCGACGGCATTGCCGTTGCGGTCCCGGCCGAGCCGACAGTTGGCCTCCTGCTCCAAGTAGTAGCTGTTGGACAGCGCCTGTACCCGGCCTTCGAGTTCGATGCGGTACCAGTCGACACTGACCGACAGATTCGGCAGTGCGTCCCAGACCACGCCCAAGGTCGTGGACTTGCCCTTCTCCTCTTCGAGCAAGGGATTGGAGGACTGGGTCATGTAGGTCTGGTAGTTGTACGCGGCCGTGCACTCGGGCGTTTCGGCGGCGATGCCGTTGAGGCGACACAGGTACTCGTCGTCGACGAAAGGATTGGAGCCGGTCGTGCCGGCGTACACCCAGAGCAGATCGGGGGCGCGGAAGCTCGTTGCGTGCGCGCCGCGCAGCAGCAGCGTCTTGAAGGGACGCCACTCCAGACCGGCCTGCCAGGTGATGGCGTCGTCGACCGAGGTGATGTCGTCGTACTTGTCGTAGCGACCGGCGAGCGTGGCCTCCAAGCGCGAGAAGACCGGCACGCGGAGCTCGAGGCCAGCCGCGTATCGGTTGCGCGGGCCGCCACCCGGCGTACTGGTCAGATTGTAGACACGGTCCGGACCGGTGTAATCGACGGTGGTGCGCGGGTCGGGCGTGAGCGAATACGACTGCTTCGCCGCTTCGACGACGGCCGCCATCTGCAGTGGGCCGGCCGGCAGATCGAACAGCGGACCACTGAAGACGAACTGCGCCTGGTCGGACTTGGACACGCCGCTGCTGACCACGGTGGTGGTGAGCTGGTCGTACAGCGCGGCCGAGCCCGGCGCGAACAGGCGGTCGGTGTAGAACTCGCGGATCTCGGTGCCATCGGCGGCGTGGCCGAGCACCGGGCCCATGTAATGATCGCGCACCGCGCGGGTCAGGAAGCGGGGGCGCGTGGTGGTGATCTCGAAGCGCGACGAGGTGACACTGGCGTCCCAGTCGAAGCGGCCGTCGCCGAGTGTGCCGCGCAGGCCGGCGTTGATGGACCAGGCGCGCTCGTCGTATTCGATGTACTTGGTGCCGCCGACTTCCTCGGGCAGGAAGATGCGCTGCGCAGTCACCAGGCCACGCGTCGGGTCCTGCACGGTGAACGGCCCTTCGCCGATGTAGTAGTGCGTCTGGCTCGAACTCTTGTCGTTGGAATCGCTGCCGAGCAGTTGTACGTAGCCGGTCAGCGTGTCGCTGAAATCGAAGCTGCCCGACAGATAGCCGGAGGTCTTGCCGTAGGCGTTCTGGATCGAGCGTGCGTTGTAGTAGTCGAGCGCGCCGCAGCGATTGGGCACGGCGACGCTCGATGCCGAATGGAAGGGCACGAAATTCGGGTTGGTCGCCTCGCAGGCCTCCAGCATCGCTGGGTAGGATGGCGACAACGCGCCCGCATCGGTCCGCCATAGATAATTCTGCCCGGCCCGGAAATACACACCGCTGATCGATGCCGTCGGACGCTCGGGATTCGTGCGGTACTGCGGATGCGCCAGATAGGTCAGATCGCGCTGCGAGGCGACGATCTCCTCGCGATCCAGCCGCTCAAGCGCATAGGTCAGGCTCCAGCGATCGCCGGTCCGCCCGCCGGTCCACTGGAACAGCCCACTATCGCCGCCGCCCCCGGACGTGGTGCCACCGCGCAGGCGGATGGTGTCGCCGCTGAAGTTCTCCTTGGTGATGATATTGACCACACCGGCGACCGCATCGGACCCGTAGATCGCCGACGCGCCGCCGCTCATGACCTCGATGCGCTCGATCGCCGCCGCAGGAATGCTGCCCAGGCTCACCGCAGTGCCGTTGGAGCCGTAGGGCTGCGGATAGTCGGCCAGGCGCTGGCCGTTGAGCAGGATCAGCTGGTAGCCCGGGCCCAGGCCACGCAGGTTCATGAACTGGCCGTTGGGCGCGTTACCGGTCTGATCCGACTCGTTGAGCGTATTGCCGGTGAACTGGGTGAGCGTGCCCAGCGACTCCCAGACCGTGCTGAAGCCTTGCTTCTGGATGTCCTCGGCGGTGATCACCGTGACCGGCGCCGGGCCTTCGATCTCGGTCCGGGCAATGCGCGAACCGGTGACCTGCACCTGGTCGAGCGTGTTGACGCGGGCGTCGGTCGATTGCGCCGCAGCCGGCATCGCGATGGCCGCCAGCAACGCAAGGGCGAGCGGACAACGGCTCGAGCGGAGGTGTCTGGACGATACGGGCATGCGGCATTCCCCTGGCGATGGCGTGGCGGGCGCAGCCGGCGGCAACGCGCGCGTTCACGCATCGATGCCGGCCTTCCGTGTATGTGTCCGCTCCCCACGGCGCGACACGATGACATCGTGATTACACCGCGCCCTTGGACCTTGTCAATCGCCGTCGGCCGGCTTGTCGCCCGCACCAAAACACCTATGCTCGAATGCGTCCCCGCAGCCCGCGCGGCCGCCACGCAGGAGCTTTGGATGCACACGACAACGGTCACGACACAGACGCGCCGCGGCGCCTCAGCCGCACGCCTGCGTCCATGGCGGCGTGTGACCGGCGCGATCCTGGCATCGCTGCTGGCGGCGGGCGCATCGGCGACGACGCCGGCGATTCCCGGCATGACGCGCGCGCAGCTCGATCCGCAGTACTGGATCGACCGGCTCGACGCACCCGACGCCCGCCTGCTCGATCGCGAGGCGATCGCAGCCCAGAACGCCGCGATGCGGCGCGACGATCCCTCGATCCACGCCGTGCTCGCGCTGCCCGCCACGCTCGACCGCGCCACGGTCACCGGTTGGATCGAGGCAGTGTCGACGCGCCCGTCGCAGCCCCGCTACACCCTCGATGGCCGCGTGCTGGATGCAGCGGCGCTCGACCGCCTGGTCGCCGATGTCGACCTGGCCGCCCTGCCCGCCGCGCCATCGCCCCGCTTCGGACTGGTCGTGCGCCGCGCCGACCTGCGTGCATTCCCGACCCGCACGCGGGTGTTCAGCCGCCCCGACGACACCGACATCGACCGCTTCCAGGAAGATGCCTTGTTTCCAGGCACGCCGGTCGCGGTGGTGCACACGAGCCGCGACGGCGCCTGGTACTTCGTCGTCAGCGAGCGCTACGCGGCCTGGATCGACGCCACGCAGGTCGCCCTGGGCACACGCGAGGCAGTCGCCGACTACGTCGCGCGCGCAGCGCGCGGGCCGATCGTCACCGGCGCGACCGCGCGAACCGTCTACACGCCGCAGGCGCCCGAGGTCTCCGATGTGCAGTTGGAGATGGGCGTACGCGTGCCCGCGCTCGACTGGCCGGGCAACCGCGTGCTCAATGGCCAGATCCCCTGGTACGGCCGCGTCGTGGAGCTGCCGGTGCGCACCGCGACCGGCGATCTCGCGTTCGCACCTGCGATGCTGCCGCAGTCAGCCGACGTCGCCGACGACGCGCTCGCGTTCACTCGTGCGCAGTTGATCCGGCAGGCGTTCAAGTTCCTCGGGGAGCGCTACGGTTGGGGGCATTCGTACAACGCGCGCGACTGCAGCGGCTTCGTCTCGGAGATTTACCGCAGCATGGGCATCCTGCTGCCGCGCAACACCAGTGCGCAGGCCACGAGTCCGGCGCTGGACCGGGTCGCGTTCGCGCCGACGATGTCGCCCGAGGCGCGCCTGCGCCTGCTGCGGCAGACCGATGTCGGCGACCTGGTGTTCATCCCGGGCCACGTGATGATGGTGATCGGCCACGTCGACGGCGATCCCTACGTGATCCACGACACCGCCGGCACTTCGCTGCGCAGCGCCGACGGTCAGCTCGCACGGCTGGCGCTCAATGGTGTGGTGGTGACCCCGCTGCTGCCGCTGCTGAGCGGCGACGGCGCGCCGACCATCGAGCGCATCACCAGCCTCCAGCGCGTGCGCTGACCGCCCTGCCCGGACCTGCCGCCATGAAGATCACCGACATTCGCCTGCACATGTTGCGCGTGCCGCTGCGGACGCCGTTCAAGACCGCGCTGCGCACGGTCGAACGGGTCGAGGACGTCGTCGTCACGATCCACACCGATACCGGTCACGTCGGCCACGGCGAAGCCGCCGCAACCGCGGTGATCACCGGCGACACCCACGGCGCGATCGTCGCGGCGATCGCGCAGGTCATCGCGCCCCGGCTGGTCGGCCAGGAGATCGGCGACCTCAACCGCCTCGTGCGCCTGGTGCAGACCGCGCTGGTCCGCAACACCAGCGCCAAGGCCGCGGTCGAGATCGCGCTCTACGACCTGTTCGCACAACTGCACGGTGCGCCGCTGTACCGCATCCTCGGCGGCGGCGGTGAGCCGGTACTGGCCACCGACCTCACGATCAGCGTCGGCGATGTCGACACGATGGTCGCCGACGCCCAGGCCGCGCTCGCGCGCGGTTTCCGCGCGCTGAAGGTCAAGGTCGGTCAGGACACCGCGCTGGACCTCGAGCGCATCCGCGCGGTCCACGCCGCGGTCGACGGTCGCGCCACGCTGCGGCTCGATGCCAACCAGGGCTGGTCGCCCAAGCAGGCCGTGCAGACGATGCACCGGCTGGAGGCGGCCGGCATCCAGCCCGAACTGCTCGAGCAACCGGTGCCGGCGCACGACCTGCAGGGCCTGAAGTTCGTCACCGACCGCGTCGCGGTTCCGGTCATGGCCGATGAAAGCGTGTTCGGCCCGGTCGAGCTGATCGAACTGATCCGGATGCGCGCGGCCGACATCGTCAACATCAAATTGATGAAGACCGGCGGGCTGTCGAACGCGATCCGACTGGCCGACATCGCCGCTCTGCATGGCATCGATTGCATGATCGGCTGCATGCTCGAGAGCAGCATCAGTGTCGCCGCGGCCGTGCACCTGGCGGTTGCCAAGGCCGATGCGATCACCAAGGTCGATCTCGACGGCCCGTCGCTGTGCGCCTACGACCCGGTCGAGGGCGGTGTCCGATTCGATGGCCCGAGCATCACCCTCGGCGATGCGCCGGGCCTGGGGATCGTGTCGATCCGCGACCTCGTCCCGCTTCCCGCCTGAGTCCATTCGCCTCCGGGCGACAATAGGGCGTCCTGCCCTTGTGTGGAGTTGTCCGATGGTGCTTCCTGTCGATCCGGTGCCCGCCGCGCGCGACGCGACAGCCGCCGATCGCGCGCATGTGCTGGCGATGATGCGTGCGTTCTATGCGGAGGACCGCCTGGTGTTCGATCCGGTCCGCGTCGGCGCCGGGCTCGATGCGCTGTTGGCCGACCCCACGCACGGCGCGGTACTGCTGCTCGGCGATGACGGCGACGACGGCTATCTGGTGCTCACGCGGGGCTTCAGCCTCGAACAGGGCGGCGCGTTCGCGCTGCTCGACGAACTCTATGTCGCGCCACAGGCGCGCGGCCGCGGCCTGGGGGCGCAGGCGCTGGCCCTGGCGGCCGAACGCAGCCGCGCCTGGGGCGTGGCGATGCTGCGGCTGGAGGTGCATCACCACAACCCGCGCGCCAAGGCGCTGTACCTGCGGGCGGGCTTCGTCGACGACCATCGGGACATGCTGACGCTGCCGCTGGACGCAGCCACGGCGCGATGACCGACCGGCATCGCACACGGCCGTCGACATGGCATGCTCGCCGGGCCCGCCCCTGCCGACTCGACCGATGACGCCCAGCCCGTCCGCGCCCGCCCGCTTCCGTCTGTCGATGCCCGCGCGCGTGCTGCTCGCGCTGCTGGCCGGTGCCGTCATTGGACTGGCGCTGGCCGCCTGGGACCCCCAGGTTGCGGTACGCACCGCCGACATCGCCCAGCCGATCGGCACGCTATGGCTGCATGCGCTGCAGATGACGGTGGTGCCGCTGGTCGCGGCGCTCGTGGTCGTGGGGGTCAATGCCGCGTCCGATGCCGCCGCGTCCGGGCGCACCGCGCGCCTGGCAATGGGCACCTTCGTTGTGATGCTGGCGCTGTCGGCAACGTTCGCCGCACTCGCCGCGCCGGCGCTGCTGTCGCTGGTACCGCGCGACGAGTCCCAGGCCGCGCTGTTCCGCGCCGCGATCGGCGCGCCCGAGGTGCTGCCGCAGGCTCCGGCGTTCGGCCTGTGGATCACCAGCCTGATTCCCAGCAACGCGATCGCCGCCGCGGCCGCCAGTGCGATGCTGCCGCTGGTGGTGTTCTCGATGTTCTTCGGTTTCGCGCTGACCCGTCTGGAAGCCGCGCGCCGCGAACGCATGCTCGAGCTGGTGCGCACGATCGCCGATGCCATGATCGTGGTCGTGCGCTGGGTGCTGGTCGCGGCGCCCTTGGGCGTGTTCGCGCTGGTGTTGTCGGTCTGCGCGCATGTCGGCCTGGGCGTGTTCGCCGCACTGGGCACCTATATCGCGCTGCAGTGCGTGCTGTATGTGGCGATCACGCTGCTGATGTACGTCATCGCGGTCGTCGTCGCCGGCGAGCGGCCGGCGCGCTTTGCCGCGGCGTTGTTACCGGTGCAGGCAATCGCGGCGAGCACCCAGTCGTCGCTGGCCGCGCTGCCGGTGATGGTCGACAGCGCGCGCAGCCGCCTGGGCTATCCACTGGCGGTGACTTCACTGGTGTTGCCGATGGCGGTCTCGTTGTTCCGCATCGCCAGCCCGGTGCAGTATTTGAGCGTGGTGAGCTTCATCGCCTGGATCTACGGCATCGAGCTGGGCGCCGGCCAGTTGGCGATCGCGGTCGCGCTCGCCATCGTGATCAGCATGGGCTCGGTGGGCCTGCCCGGGCAGGTCAGCTTCATGACCAACAACCTGCCGGTCACCCAGGCCGTCGGCCTGCCGGTGGAGCCACTCGGCGTGCTGCTGGCCGTCGACACCCTGCCCGACGCCTTCGCGACCGTCACCAACACCACCGCCGACGTGACCGCGACCGGTGTGGTCGCACGGCGCAGCGGCGCGCATCCCCCTTCTTCCGATAGCGAACCTCCCGCGACATGAGTGATCCCTTTGTCCTCTATCACAACCCCCGCTGCTCGAAATCGCGCGCCGCGCTCGAGCTGCTGCAGGCACGCGGCATCGCGCCGCAGGTGCTGCACTATCTGGAGACCCCACCCGATGCCGCTGCGCTGCGCGAGTTGCTGCAGCGCCTGGACCTCGCCCCGCGGGCACTGCTGCGCACGGGCGAGGCGGTCTATGCCGACCTGGGCCTGGCCGACCCGGCGCTCGACGACGCGGCAATCATCGCGGCCATGGCGGCCCATCCGAAGCTGATCGAGCGCCCGATCCTGGTGCACGGCGACCGCGCGGTCATCGGCCGACCGACCGAACGCCTGCTCGACCTGTTGCCCTGACCCCACAGCGTTGGCGGCCCACCAAGCGAGGCTGTGTCAGTCCAGCGCCTGGGCGATGTGCGTGCGGTTGCGGCCTGCGCGCTTGGCGAGGTAGAGCGCGGTGTCGGCCCGCCCGAACCAGTCCTGCCAGTCGTGCTCGGTGGCCAGCATGGCGCCGCCGATCGACACTGTGATCGGGCCGGCGGGACTGCGCAGGCGCCGTTCGACCTCCCCCCGCACGCGCTCGGCCGCGGCCTTCAGCGCCGCATCGTCGTCCGCGGGCAGCACGAGCACGAACTCCTCGCCACCGAAGCGGTAAACCGCGTCGTCCTCGCGCAGCGTGTCGCGCAGGATCGCACCCAGCTCGACCAGCACCGCATCGCCGACCGCATGACCGAAGGTGTCGTTGACCGCCTTGAAGCGGTCGAGGTCCAGCACCAGCAGGCCGATCCCGGGCTGCCGGCGATCGTCGACCAGACTACGCAGATGCGCTTCCATCGCGCCGCGGTTGGGCAGTCGGGTCAGCGGGTCGAGCATCGCCCGACGCTCCAGCGAATCGCTGTAGTCGCGCAGGCGGCGCGAGAAGGCGAACGAGAACGCGTACACCAGCGACCAGGTGATCGCGGTCGCCAACTCGCCGAGGCTGGCATCGGGCACGATCAGCAGCGCGGTCGCGACCACGATCAGCGCACCGCCGCACCACGCGGCGATGTCGGTGCGCGTGATGTAGAAGTTAGTCATCAGCACCACGTAGACCCAGCCACCGGCGGCATTGCCGATCAGCACGCAGGCCGCGACGCAGAAGCCGGAGTTGAGCACCGCCATCAGCCCGCCGGCCGCGTCGGTCCGGCCGGTGCGCCAAGCGCGCCCCACGACCACGGCAATCGCCAGGATCACGAGCGCGTCGAACGCGGCCAGCGTCCATTCCCCGCACAGGCTGCGCCAGAGCATGAAGCCCGACAGCGTCAGCAGCGTCGTGAGCCCGAGCAGGGACACGATCGCGAGCTGGAAATCGTCGCGGACTCTGGAGGCGGCCATACCTTGCATCGCATCCGCGGTCGCGATGCGCCTCGATCCCCTATGAGCGTCACCGAAGAATCTAGGGGCCGCCGGGTGAAGGCGACATGACACGATGCACAGGCGCGACGCGTGTTCACGCGGCAGTCGCCTACGCTGCCTGCGATGGTGCCCGGAGCCGGAATCGAACCGGCACGGCCTTGCGGCCAACGGATTTTAAGTCCGGTGCGTCTACCAGTTTCGCCATCCGGGCGGCGGCGCCAAGCGTGCCTGAGCGCCCCGGGAATTGAAACCCAAGCGTGGCCGACCGGCATGACCGCATGTCGCACATACGAAAAACCCCGCTTGCGCGGGGTCTTTCTTCGAACTGGAGCGGGAAACGAGACTCGAACTCGCGACCCCGACCTTGGCAAGGTCGTGCTCTACCAACTGAGCTATTCCCGCATGACTTCAATTGTACCCTGCCTGCGACCCGAGTGGTGCGCCGGCTGGAGGCCTGGGTCGGAATCGAACCGGCGTACACGGATTTGCAATCCGCTGCATAACCACTCTGCCACCAGGCCGGTGACCGTCGTCGGGATCCGCAGACCCTGCCGACAAAACGAAACCCCGCGTGCCACCCGGGGTTTCGCGTTTGAAACTGGAGCGGGAAACGAGACTCGAACTCGCGACCCCGACCTTGGCAAGGTCGTGCTCTACCAACTGAGCTATTCCCGCTTGGGAGGCGAAATTCTACCGTTCGCCGGCGGGGTGTCAATACTTGCTGCGTTCGGCCGCGCGCATGATCGGCCAGGCCGCGCGCAGATACGCCAGCCCCGACCACAGCGTGAGCAGCGCGGCGAGCGCCAGCAGCCAGTCGCCGATGACGAAGATCTCGCGCCCCAGCCACGGCAGCGGCGGCGCGGGCCGCTCGGGCGAGACCGAGTACAGCAGGCACAGCAGCGCGACCATCTGCGCGATCGTCTTGATCTTGCCGATCGCCGCAACCTTGACCGTCGCGCGCTGCCCAAGCTCGGCCATCCACTCGCGCAGCGCCGAGACCGCGATCTCGCGCCCCACGATCACCGCCGCCCAGATCGCCATCCACGGCGACGGGTGCCCCTGCACGATCAGAAACAGCGCCACGGCGACCATCAGCTTGTCGGCGACCGGATCGAGGAACGCGCCGAACGCCGAGGACAGGCCGTAGCGACGCGCGATCCAGCCGTCGAGCCAGTCGGTGACCGCGGCCAGCCCGAACACGAACGCGGCGGCGAAGTTGGTCCATTTGAACGGCAGGTAGAACACCAGCACCAGCACCGGGATCATCAGGATCCGCAGCAGCGTGAGCCAGGTGGGAATCGTCAATTTCATCGCAAACTCGTGGCAATCAGTCCTGGCCGGCGCCGGACGTGCCGGCATCGAGCCCGTGTAGGGTCGCATAGATGCGCTGCGCGAGCGCTGCATTGACGCCCTCGACCTGCGCGATCTGCTCCGCGCCGGCTGCCTTCAGACCGCCGAGTCCGCCGAAATGCTTGAGCAGGCTCGCGCGGCGGCGCGGGCCGATGCCGGGAATGTCTTCCAGCCGGCTGGTGTTGCGCGCCTTCTGGCGCCGGCCGCGATGGCCGGTGATCGCGAAGCGGTGCGCCTCGTCGCGCACCTGCTGCACCAGTTGCAGCCCGGGCGAGGCAGCGCCGGGCTTGAGTTCGCGCGCCGGCTGCCCGTCGGTGGCCGGCAGCAGCAAGGTCTCGTCGCCCGGCTTGCGCGCCTCGCCCTTGGCCACGCCCACCAGGCAGATGCCGGTGATGCCGTAGCCGTCGAGCACCGCGCGCGCCTGGGCGACCTGGCCCGCACCGCCGTCGATCAGCAGCACGTCGGGCATCACCCCGCCCTCCTCGGCCACCTTGCGGAAGCGCCGGGTGAGCGCCTGGTGCATGGCGGCGTAGTCGTCGCCCGGCTCGATGCCGGCGATGTTGTAGCGCCGGTACTGGCTGCGCACCGGCCCCTGCGCATCGAACACCACGCACGAGGCCACGGTGGCCTCGCCCATCGTATGGCTGATGTCGAAGCACTCGATCCGCTGCGCCGGCTCGGCCAGGCCCAGCATGGCGCGCAGCGACTCGGCGCGTGCCTGCTGCGCGGCCTGGCTGCCGAGTTCGCTGGCCAACGCGATCTCGGCATTGCGCCGTGCCAGGTCGACGTAGCGCGCGCGATCGCCGCGCACGTTGCACTTGAGCTGCACCCGGCGCCCGGCGGCCTCGCTGAAGGCCTGTTCGAGCAGCGCGACGTCCTCGATCGTGCGATCGAGCACGATCTCGCGCGGCGGCACCTGTTCGGCGTAGTGCTGGGACACGAACGCGGCGAGCACCTCGGCCGGGTCCTCGCTGCCGTTGGTGCGCGGGTGGAACGCGCGGGTGCCGAGGTTGCGGCCGTCGCGGAACGACAGCAGCAGTACGCAGGCATGGGTGCCGCGCATCGCGCAGGCGAGCACATCGAGTTCGGCGACCTTGCCGTCGACGTACTGGCGCGCCTGCATGCCGCGCATGTTGCCCAGCAGGTCGCGCAAGCGTGCGGCCTCCTCGAAATCCAGGCGTTCAGCCGCCGCTTCCATGTCGCGCGTGACCTCGTCGGTCAGCGCATCGCTGCGACCTTCGAGGAACATCGACGCGCGCCGGACCGCGTCGGCGTACTCGCGCTCCGATACCAGCCCGACGCACGGCGCGGTGCAGCGACCGATCTGATGCTGCAGACAGGGCCGCGAGCGGTTGCGGAACACGCTGTCCTCGCAATTGCGCAGCTTGAACAGCTTCTGCATCAGGTTCAGTGTTTCGCGCACCGCGGTCACGCCCGGGTACGGCCCGAAGTAGCGTCCGGGCACGTTGCGCGGGCCGCGATGGACGGCGATCCGCGGCCAGGTGTCGCGGGTGACCAGCACGTAGGGATAACTCTTGTCGTCGCGCAGCGAGACGTTGTAGCGCGGCTTGAGCGACTTGATCAGCTGGTTTTCCAGCAACAGCGCCTCGGCCTCGGTGCGGGTGACGGTGACTTCCATGCGCGCGATCTGCGCGATCATCGCCATCGTCCGCGTCGCCTTGGGCGTGGCGTTGAAATAGCTCGCCACGCGCTTGCGCAGATCCGCCGCCTTGCCGACGTAGAGCACCGCATCGTCGGCCGCGATCATGCGATAGACGCCCGGCGCGGTGCTCAGGCCTGCGACGAATGCCTTGCCATCGAATGTCGGACGCGCGCCGCGCGCTTTCGTCGTGCCGGTCATTCGCCCACCGGAACGTGGCGCAGCGCGCCGGTGCTCGGGTCCAACTGCAGTACGGCATGGGCATCGGTATCGGCGATCCACACCCGCCCGTCCGCAACGGCCAGGGCCGCGGGCCCATGCAAGCGCTGGGGCAGCGCGACCGTCGACAGCGCGCCCCCGCCCAGACGCAACTGGCGCAAGGTGTCGTTGCCGCTGTCGGCGATCCACAGCACCGGCGACTCGGGATCGAGCGCCAGCGCCTGGGGCGCCTGCAACTGCGCGTCGTCGCGCGCGCCGTCGAGGGCGCCGAACTGCCACGGCCCACCGCCGACCAGCGTGGTGACGCGCCCGGTCGGCAGGTGGACGCTGCGGATCGCCGAGCCCGCGGCATCGCAGACGTAGAGCGTGTGTTGCACGCAGGTCAGCGCCACCGGTTCGGCGAATGCCGCCGCCTCGCCCACGCCGTCACGGATGCCCAGTGCACCGCTGCCGCACAGCGGCGCAATCCGGGCCTGGCCCAGGTCCAGTTGCCAGATCCGGTTATCGCCGGCGGTCGCGACGTACAGGCGGTCGCCCGACAGCACGGCGGCGCGCGGCTGGTCGAGCACGACCGCGCGCGGGTCGGCCAGCGATCCCGCCAGGGTGTCGCCGGGCCGGCCGGCACCGCAGACGGTGGACACATCGCCGCTGCGCAGGTCGATCCGGCGCACCGCATGGTTGCCGGTATCGGCGACATAGAGCGCGCCACCGGCCAGGCACAGGCCGTGCGGTCGGGTCAGCGCGGCCAGTTCCATCGGGCCGTCGATGAAGCCGGCGCTGCCGCTGCCGAACTGGCGCAGGAGACGCCCGCGGGCATCGCATTCGAGCACGCGGTGATGGCCGCAGTCGGCGACATAGAGCAGATCGCCCGAGACCGCCAGTCCCGCCGGGAACCGCAGCGGCAGCGCGGGGTCGCTGTCGCGGCGCAGGCGGATCGGATCGCCAGCAAGTGCTTGCGGCGTCAGCGCCTCGACCAGCGTGCCGATCCGCGCATCGAGGTCCCGGATGCCGTTCTCGCCCACGATGCGCTCGCGCACCCACCCGTCGCCATCGATCAGCAGCACCGTCGGCCAGGCATCGAGCCCGAAGTGCTGCCAGGCGGTCCAATCGCCGTCGTGTGCGACCGGGAAGTCGTACTGCTGCAGGTCGACGCGGTGCGCGCTGCGCTTGGCGTCGCGTTCGGCGTCGAAACGCGGGACGTGGACGACGACCACCTGCAGGCGGTCGCGATGACGCGCGCGCAGGTGGCCCAGATCGGCCAGCCGCTGCTGGCACCAGGCCGACCCCAGGTTGACGAACGCCAGCGCACAGACCCGCCCGCGCAGCTGCGCCATGCGCAGCGGATCGCGCAGGTTCAGCCACGCCAGGCCGGCGGGAAACTCGGGCGCTGCAACGGCGTCGTTCATGCCGCGATTATGCGGGATGCGCCGCCGTTGCCCTGTCGAGAGCGCTGGTGGCACAGCAGCGCAGTCGCTCAGGTGCCGGGGCGGGCGCCGGTCGCACGACCGACATCGGTCGCCGACAACAGGGCCTGGGCACGCGCCAGGTCCTCAGGGGTATCGACGCCGGGCGGGAACGGCGCGGGGGTCGGGCCGACGGCGACCCGGAACCCGGCTTCGAGCACACGCAGTTGCTCGAGCATCTCGATCTGTTCCAGGTGCCCTGGCGCCATCGCGGCGAACCGGCGCAGGAAGCCGGCGCGATACCCGTAGATCCCGATATGCCGCCACCACTGGCCCGGCGGCATCGTGGTCCGGTCGCGGGCGAACGCATCGCGCGGCCATGGCACCGGCGCCCGGCTGAAATAGAGCGCGTTGCCGCCCGCGCCGAGCACGACCTTGACCGCGTTCGGGTCGAGCAGCGTTTCGACATCATCGATCGGCGCGGCCAGCGTGGCCAAGGCGACCTCCGGCTGCGCCGCGAGCGCGGCGACCGCGCGGATACCGGCAGCCGGCGCGAACGGCTCGTCGCCCTGCAGATTCACGACCACCCGCTCGTCCGCCCAGCCCGCGAGCGCGGCGCATTCGGCCAGCCGGTCGGTGCCCGACGGATGCGCGGGCGAGGTCATCGCCACACGGACTGGGGTACCCGCCAGCGCGTCGCGGACGCGGGCATCGTCGGTGGCCACCCAGACTTCGGCCGCGCCGGCCTCCAGCGCACGCTGCGCCACGTGCAGCACCAGCGGGGCATCGCCCAGCGGTTGCAGGGGCTTGCCGGGCAGGCGGGTCGAGGCATAGCGGGCCGGAATGGCGACGATGAAATCAGCGGGGACGTCCATGGCGCGATTCTCGCATGGCGACCGGGACGCAACGCCGGGGCGGCGACGGAATCAGGTACACGCGATCGGCGTTGCCTCGCGTCGCGTCCGGATGCTGGCGCCACGTCCGCAACCGGGCGTCGCTTGCGGACGGTGCGAGGGCACGCAATGCCCACGGTGCTGCCGGTGATCCGCACGCCCAGGACTGCACAGGCGAGTACCGCGTTACGCTCAGGACCGTATGCCGGCCGCCTGTACGCCCGAGCGACGCTCGTTGCGCGCCGCGCCCGCCGCCGAATCGACCCGCATCTGCGTCCACAACGCCCGTCCGGCGGACGCGCGTCGGCCATCGGCCGCGCGGATCCTGGCATTGCGCACCGCCCGACGCATGGTCGCCATCCGCCGACGCCAGCGCAGCAGCCCGGCAACGACCAGCAACACGGCCAACGCGCCTGAGACCACCAGCGCCCAGGGGGCGAGTGCGGCGAGGCCACCGATGATCGACCCCTGGGTGCGGGCCAGCGCGAATGCAAACACCGCACCCGCCAGTACCACATAGGCCGGCAATACCAGGACCCGCCAGACGGCACGTGCAGGCATCAGTGCGTCTCCTCGTCGGATGGGCGCGGCATCGGCGACACGGCCGCAGGGCCGGCCTCCGGGCACCGCGTGCGGTGCTCATCGCCGGCCGTCCAGGCGGCGATCTCGGCGGCGTGCATCGTCGGCGACAGCACCACCGCTGGGCACGGGTACTGGTCGCCGGACCGCCAATGCGTGGCAGCCTGGGGCCGCACCTGCTCCCAGCTCGCACCGCGCGATGCTGATTCCCAGACCTGCCGCATCAGCGGCTCGACCTCGTGCCAGTCCGCATCGGGATGTCCGGCCCGGGTCGCACGCGCCAGTTCGGCGAGGATGACCTGGTGCTGGGCGGTGGGAACGGAAGCGGCGCGGCGCATGGCTCGAAGGCGGTCGAAAAGCGTGGGCTCAGCCTAGGCAGCCAAGCGCCAATCCGCCGTGAAGCCATCGCCCAGTCGGCGAACCGTTCAGATCCGGGGTGGCCGGCCGGTCGCCCCCTCTCCTACCATGGCCGTCCGCATCGGGACCGGCGCCGGCCGGGCCGCACGAAGGAGTCCGATGGTTCGTTACCTGACATATGGCGTCTCGGTCCTGATGGCGGCGGTCGCATTGGTCTGCGCATGGACGCTGCATTCGGGCGCGTGGGCGGTCGCCGCGGC
The DNA here is from genome assembly GCA_002240395.1 of Xanthomonas citri pv. mangiferaeindicae. Lineage (NCBI taxonomy): Bacteria > Pseudomonadati > Pseudomonadota > Gammaproteobacteria > Lysobacterales > Lysobacteraceae > Xanthomonas > Xanthomonas citri. Next base: position 2,991,485 of record CP016836.1, on the reverse strand, counting down.
GGTGTTCCTTGCGCTGGCGTGCCTGGGCACGCTGGATCTGCTGCAGCGCCGGGCGACACTGCGTCGGCTCTATCCGCTGACCGCGCATTTCCGTTACGGCCTGGAGTCCTTCCGGCCCGAGATCCGCCAGTACTTCATCGAGGACGACCAGGACGAGGTGCCGTTCTCGCGCCAGCAGCGTGCGCTGGTCTACCAGCGCGCAAAGAACGTCAGCGACGTGGTGCCGTTCGGCAGCGAGTTGCCGATGTACGGCACGCAATACGAATGGATCAACCACTCGTTGGTACCCGCGCACGCCCAGTCGCACGACTTCCGCATCCCGGTCGGCGAGGAAAGCGCGCAGCCCTACGCGGCCAGCGTGTTCAACATCTCGGCGATGAGCTTCGGTTCGCTGTCGGCCAATGCGATCCGCGCGTTGAATCTGGGCGCGCAGCGCGGTGGCTTCTATCACGACACCGGCGAAGGTGCGATCTCGCCCTACCACCGCGAACACGGCGGCGATCTGGTGTGGGAAATCGCTTCGGGCTACTTCGGCTGCCGCGACGAGCAGGGCCGCTTCAACGAGGACCGCTTCGCCCGGCACGCGGCCGAGGCGCAGGTCAAGATGATCGAGATCAAGCTCTCGCAAGGCGCCAAGCCGGGCCACGGCGGGCTGCTGCCCGGGGCCAAGGTCACGCCCGAGATCGCCCAGACCCGCGGCATCCCGGTCGGGATCGATTGCGAATCGCCGGCGGCCCATTCGACGTTCTCCACCCCGCTGGGCCTGTTGGACTTCGTTGCGCGGCTGCGGACGCTGTCGGACGGCAAGCCGGTGGGCTTCAAGCTGGCGATCGGCCATCCCTGGGAATGGTTCGGCATCGCCAAGGCGATGCTCGAGAGTGGCATCCTGCCCGACTTCATCGTCGTCGACGGCGCCGAGGGCGGCACCGGCGCGGCGCCGTCGGAGTTCATCAACCACGTCGGCCTGCCGCTGCAGGAAGCGCTGATGCTGGTGCACAACACCCTGGTGGGCATCGGGTTGCGCGAGCGCATCCGGGTTGCCGCGGCGGGCAAGATCACCAGCGGCTTCGATATCGCCCGGCAACTGGCCATGGGCGCGGACTGGTGCAATGCCGGTCGTGGTTTCATGTTCGCGCTGGGCTGCATCCAGTCGCGCAGCTGCCACAACGACCGCTGCCCGACCGGTGTGGCGACCCAGGACCCGCGCCGCTGGCGCCTGCTCGACGTGCCCGACAAGGCCGAGCGTGTGTTCCATTTCCATCAGAACACCCTGCGCGGGCTGCGCGACATGCTCGGCGCCGCCGGACTCGAGCATCCGATGCAGATCGGGCCGGAACACATCCTGCGCCGGGTCTCGCCGACCGAGGTCCGCTCGCTCGCCGCGCTCTACCGGTTCCTGGAACCCGGCGAACTGCTGACCGGCGTGCCCGAGCATGCGGTGTTCCGGACGTTCTGGCCGGTGGCGCGCGCCGACAGTTTCGCGCCGCCCGAGCGGGCACGTGCGATGGCGGCGGTCAAGCGCGCGTCCTGAGCAGCGCTTCGGCCTGCAAGCGCGCTCAGGCCTTGCCGGCCGGGCTGCGGACCGCCTCGAGGCGGTCGAGCAACGCGATCCAGAACGCCTCGGGCAACCGCGCGGTGACCGGCACGCTGTAGTGCCGCTCGCCGGCAAACCGCATGCACTTGACTGCGTCCTTCTCGGTCATCAGCACCGGCAGATCGCTGCCGAAGCGCAGGTCTTCGGGCGTGTAGCGATGGTGATCGGCGAACGCGTGCGGTACCACGGCGATGCGCTCACGCCGCAGCGTGTCGAAGAAACGCTCCGGATCGCCGATGCCGGCGACCGCATGCACGCGCTGCCCGGCAAACGCCGACAACGGACGCGCACGGCCACCGGCCAGCGGCAGTGCATGCGCGGTCTCCAGGCGCATCGGCCACTCGCCAAATCCCGGCTCGAGACTGTCGTCCATGCCGGCGTTGAGCACGCGAAAATCACAGCGCGCGCCACGCTCGACCGGCTCGCGCAGCGGTCCGGCCGGGATCAGTGCGCCGTTGCCGTAACGACGGCGGCCGTCGATCACCTCGATCTCGACATCGCGCTGCAGGCGGTAATGCTGCAGGCCGTCGTCGCAGACCACGATGTCGCAGCCCGCTTTGATCAGTGCGTTTGCGGCCGCGACCCGGTCGGCATCGACACGGACCTTCGCCCCGGTGCGGGCGGCAATCAACACCGGCTCGTCGCCCGACCAGCGCGGATCGCTGACCGGCTCGACCCAGCGCGGGGTCCCCGCTTCGTCACGACCGTAGCCACGGCTGGCGACGCCGGGCGTCCAGCCAGCGGCCTGCAGGCGCTCGACGATCGCGATCGTCAACGGCGTCTTGCCACTGCCGCCGGCGATCAGGTTGCCGATGACCAGCACCGGCCGCGCGACCTTGCGGGTGCGCAGCCACGCGCGGCGCCAGGCGCTTGCGCGCGCGTACACGCGCGCAAGCAGTCGCGCGTGCAGCGGCGGGCGGCTGCCGTCGAACCAGTAGCCCGGCGCCTTCACGCGTCCTGCTCCGCCGACGGCTCGACCTCACGGAACTGCATGCGATGCAGGTGTGCGTACAGGCCACCGCGCGCGAGCAGTTCGCGATGGGTGCCGCGCTCGACCAGCCGGCCCTGGTCGAGCACCAGGACCTGGTCGGCATGCTCGATCGTCGCCAGCCGATGGGCAATGACCAGCGTGGTGCGGTCGGGCATCAGATGCTCGAGCGCGTCCTGCACCAGGCGCTCGGATTCGGCGTCCAGCGCTGCGGTCGCCTCGTCGAGGATCAGGATCGGCGCATCCTTGAGCATCGCGCGGGCAATCGCCAGGCGCTGCCGCTGTCCTCCTGACAGGCGGCCGCCGCGATTGCCGATGCCGCTCTGCAGCCGGTCGGGCAGTTTGTCGACGAACTCCATCGCATTCGCGCCGCGGATCGCGCCTTCGAGCGCCGCGACTGGCGCGCCCGCCATCTCGCCATAGGCGACATTGGCCGCGACGGTGTCGTCGAACAGCATTACCTGCTGGCCGACCAGCGCGATCTGCCGGCGCACATCGGCCAGCCGGTACTCCTCCAGCGGATGGCCGTCGAGCAGGATCTCGCCAGTCTCGTGTTCGTAGAAGCGCGGCAGCAGCTTGATCAGCGTCGACTTGCCGCTGCCCGAGCGGCCGACGATCGCGGTGACGGTGCCCGGGCGCGCGACGAAGCTGACGTCCTCGAGCGCCGGCTCGGCCTGCCCCGGATAGCGCGCGCCGACGTGACGGAACTCGATCTCGCCGCGCGCGCGCGTCAGCGGCCGCACACCCGGGTCGTGCTCGTCGGGCGCATCGAGGATCTCGAACAGCCGCTCGGCCGAGGCCACCCCGCGCTGGAGCATGTTCTGCACATTGGTCAGCTGCTTGAGCGCGGGAATGATCGCCATCATCGCGATCATCAGCGCCACGAAGCCACCCGCGGTCAGCCGGCCCTGCGAGGCTTCGTAGCCGGCGATCAACAGCAGCAGCGCCAGGCCGATCGAGCCCATGAGCTGGACCACGCCCGAGGAGATCGCGCGGGTCGCCTCGACCTTGAGGTTGAGCCGCATGTGCCGCTCGGCGACTTGCGCATAGCGCGCGTTCTCGGCCGCCTGGGCGCCGTAGATTTTCACTTCCTGCTGGTTGCTCAGCGACTGGTCGGCGGTCTGCATCAGCAGCGCGGCGCTGTCCTGGATGCTGTGGCTGACGCGGCGGTAGCGACGTGCGACCTTGCCCATGATCCACGACAACGGCGGCGCGATCGCCAGGATGGTCAACGTGACCTGCCAGCTGGTCATCAGCATCACGATCAGCGAGGCGATGATCTGCAGTGACTGCTGCAGCATCACCTTGGCCGCATCGATCGCGGCCTGAGAGACCTGGTCGCTGTCCGAGCCCAGCCGGACCAGCATCGACGGCACCGGCTCGGCATCGAAGCGCATGCCCGGCAGCCCGAGGTACTTGGCGAGTACGCGCACGCGCAGGTCCCGCGCGATGCCACGCCCGGACTTGGCCATGTTGTAGTCGGCCAGATAGCCGGCCAGGCCGCGGACCACGAACAGCGCGATGATCGCCGCCGGCAACCACAGGTTCACGCCGGCATTGGCCGACACGAACGTCTCGTCGATGATCGGCTCCATCATTTTGGTGAAGGCGCCGCCGGCCGCGGCTTCGATCAGCATGCCGACCAGCGCGACCGACAGCAGCCCGCGGTAGGCACCGGCGAAGGTCAGCAACCGGCGGTAGACCGGCCAGGCGCGATCGGCGCGTGTCGCGCCTTGGGGAGGAGAAGCCATAAGGTCAACGTTCCTGTGAAGCGGGGTCGTCCACGCGTCCGGCTGTCTGCGGCGCGGTCGCGTTGGCGATGCGGGTGAAGCCCAACTGGCCGAGCGCATCGTAGGCGGTGACGACCGCCTGCCACGGGGTGCGGGCGTCGGCACGCAGCAGCACCACGCGCGCGCGATCGTCGCCGGCGACCTCGACGATCGTGCGCTTGAGCGCATCGACATCGGTGCGCAGCGCCTCGCGGTCCTCGACGAAGTAGCGGCCGTCGGCGTTGATCAGCAGCGTCAGCGTATCGGCCTGGGCGTCGTTGCGCTCGCCCGTGGCCTGCGGCAACTCGAGCTTGAGCACCGAGCGCGCGTCGAACGTGGTGGTGATCACAAAGAAGATGATCAACACCAGGATCACGTCGATCAACGGCACGAGGTTGATCTCGGGCTCGTCGCGCGCACGCCGATCGCGGATGCGCATCGCTCAGCCCCGCCCCGGCGCGGCGTACGGCGAGCGACGCGCCGTGCGCGGGTCGATCGCGTCCATCAGCAGGATCGCCTCGTGCTCCATCGCCACGATGTAGCCATCGATCCGCGCGCGGAAATGCCGATGGAACATCAGCGCCGGCACCGCGACGATCATGCCCGTCGCCGCGCACACCAGCGCCTTGCCGATCCCGCCGGCGAGCTGGTCGACATCGCCGATGCCATGGTCCATCACGCCCAGGAACATCTGGATCATGCCCACCACCGTGCCGAACAGGCCCAGCAGCGGCCCGGCCGCGGCGATCGTGCCCAGCGCATTGAGATGGCGCTCCATCGCGAACGCGACATGGCGGCCGACATCCTCGACGCGCTCGCGGATCTCCTCGCGCGGCCGGTCGCGAACATCGAGCGCGGCCGCCAGCAACGCGCCCAGCGGCGCGGTCGCGCGCAGCGAGGCGATATGCGCCGGATCGAGTGCGCCGCGCGTGGCCCAGACCCGGACCTCTTCGCCCAGGCCGGGCGGCAGCACCGCACGCCGACGCAGGGCCCAGAAGCGCTCGACGATGATCGCCAGCGCGAACGCCGACAGCAGCAGCAGCGGCATCATCGGCCAGCCGCCGGCCTTCACCAGTTCGAGCACGCAAACCCCTTCGGCCACGGGGCCGGTCCACTCGGGCGACTAGGATAACGTAGCGCGACTCAGCCCCCGGCGGCGCGCTCGCTGCGGCGGACAGCGTCCCACAGCCGCGGTACGCGTGCGCGCTCACCGACCACGCGGACGCCACCGGGCCCCAGGCGCACCCGCAGCGCGCCGGCCTCGGCCGTGCCCGGCGTGGCGGCGCCCTGCTGGGTCCAGCGCGCAAGCGCCTGGGCATGCGGATGGCCGAACCGGTTGCCGTGGCCCGCCGATATCAGCGCATGCCCCGCCCCGGTTGCGGCCACGAACGCCGGATCCGACGATCCGCCGCTGCCGTGATGCGCGGCGACCACGACCTCCGCCGCCAGTGCCTCGGCGTCACGGTGCACCAGCAGCCGCTCCACGACGGTATCGATGTCGCCGGGCAGCAGCGCCGCGCCATGCGCGGTCTCCACGCGCAGCACGCAGCTGGACGGATTGCGGAACGGCGGGAAGTACAGGTCTGGATGCAGGAACCGGAACACGACGCCATCAGCCGTCCAGGCCGAGTCCATCAGGCACGGCGAAGCGCCGGGCACCCGGTCCCATTGCGGTGCGAACACCACCGGCGCGGCGAAGCGCCGCTGCACCGCGCCCAGGCCTCCGGCGTGGTCGGCATCGCCATGGCTGACGACGATCACATCGAGCCGGCGCACCCCCAAGGCGTGCAGTGCCGGCACCACGACCCGTTCGCCGGCGTCGTAGCCATCGGGCATCGCCGGGCCCGTGTCGTAGAGCACGGCATGGCCCGCGGTGCGGATCAGCACCGCCAGCCCCTGTCCGACATCGAGCACGACCAGCTCGGCTTCGCCCGGCCCGGGCAGGTCCCGGTCCGGCCACAGCAGCGGCAGCCAGAGCAGCGCAGCGAGGCCTTTGCCCGGCACGCCGCGCGGCAGCAGCAGCCAGAACGCGGCCAGCAGCGCCAGCGGCAGCGCGAGCCGATGCGGGGCAGGCAGCCACCACAATGCGAACGGCGCGGCCGCAAGCCAGTCGAACAGCCGCCAGCTCGGCGCGAACGTCCACGCCGCCAGCCGCCAGGCCCAGTCCCCGGCGCCGGCATGCAGCGCTTCCAGACCGGTGCCAAGCACCGACAACGGCACCACGACCAGGCTCCACCACGGAATCGCGACCAGATTGGCCAGCGGACCGGCCAGTGATGCCTGGCCGAACAAGGTCACGGTCAGCGGCAGCAGACCCAGCGTCGCCACCCATTGCGAGGCCAGTAGCCCGCGCGTCGCCGACAGCGCGCGGGCGTCGGGCAGGCACCAGACCAGCCAGGCGACGCCGGCGAAGCTGAGCCAGAAGCCGGCTGAGAGCACCGCCATCGGGTCGACCAGCACCACGGCGATCGCGGCATAGGCGAGCGCATCGGCGATGCGCAGCCGGCGGCGCACCAAGCGGGCGACCACCACCACTGCGATCATCAGCACCGTGCGCACGGTCGGCAGTTCCCAGCCGGCCGCAGCGGCATAGACGCTGGCAGCCGCCAGCGCGACCAGTGCGGTTGCCTGCGGCCGGGGCAGCAGGCGACCCAACGATGGCAGACACCACCACACCGCGGCCGCCAGCAGCGCGAACGCGCCGCCGACCATCCCGACGTGGAAGCCCGAGATCGCGATCAGATGGGTCAGACCGGTGGCGCGCAGCGCTTCCCAGTCGAGCTCGCCGAGGCCGCGCGTGTCGCCCACCGCCAGTGCCCGGACGAACCGCGCGGCGTCCCTGCCGACCACCCGCTCGATCCGTTCGGCGGTGCGATGGCGCCAGCGGTCGATGCCGCCGGTCGCCTCGAGCCGCGTCATCGGCTCACCGGTGCGCAGATAGCCCACAGCGGCCACACGCCGGGCCATTGCGTGTTTCTCGCTGTCGATCCAGCCAGGATTGCGCAGGCCACGCGGCGCGCGGATGCGTGCGGTGAAGCGCCATCGGTCGCCGGGCTCGAGCGCCAGCCGCCGCGGATCCGGAGCCGCGTCGCGGGCATCGAACCACGACAGCCGCAGCAACCGGCCACGCAATGCCGCAGGCCCGACATCAGCATCGACCCGGAATTCGAACCAGCTCCGCTGCGCCTCGTGCACGGGCAGGCCGACGAGGCGTCCGGACACGACGACATCGCTGCGCCCCATCGTGGCCGGCCACTGCAGCGACAGCGCGTGCGCCGCATGCAACCCGCACAGCGCGAGGCCGAAAATGCCGGCGCCTGCCACACGCAGCCCCAAGCGCCCCAACCCCCACGCCCCCGCCCCCAGCGCAAGCGCGAGCCCCAGCGCCCACACCGGCAGCAGCGCCGACCACGCGAGGCAGGCAGTCGCGCCGAGCACCAACGCCGCGCCGGTCGCGGTGCCGAACATCGCGACAGACGGGCGTATCGGCCTGACCTCGGTCCGGCTCGATCTGCCGCCGCTGCGGCCGCTGTCGCCATCAATGGTGTCGGCGCCGCCCCCCCGCCCGGCGATCGCACTCTCGCCCTGTTCCATCCGCGCGTCCTGCACTGGCCTGCCGACAGCCTGCCGTGCGGTGCAGCCTTGCGCCGTCCGGCGACTGCGCGGCCGCGGGTCGGGAATCGCCGCATCCGATCCCATGCGCCATGGCGTCTGCACCGACCGCCACCCCACCGGGGCGATGGCGCCCCGCCGCGCCCCGCGACGCTACTGCCGGTAGTACGCCGTCCAGCGCCAGCAGCCGGACTCGCGCGCGAATTGCAACGCGCCGATGCGCGCCTGATCGTCGACGCCCGGCGCGATCCGCCAGTCCGGTGCTGCGCTGTCGGGCGAGGCCGCGTAGTCGGCCAGCGGGCGCGAGGCCCGTGGCAGGCCCGCATCGGCGTCGAGCCACGCCGGGCACGCCGCCAGCAACGCGGCGCGGTCGAGGGTCTGGACCGGATCGTCGTCCAACAGGCCCGGCGCGCGCAGTGGCAGCCGGGCGTGGGCGACCAGCGCAGCGCAGTCGCGCCGCGCGAGCGCATCGCGCAATGCCGGCCACGCGGCGTCGAACGGGCCCGCCAGGCAAGACGCGGTGTCTTCACCGGCAGGCAGGCAGGCGTCCGAAGGCGCACTGTCGGCGACCTGGATCAGCACCTCGGTGTAGTGGTGGCCAGTCTCGGCGGCAAACAACGTGCCGCGCACACGCCAACATCCCGGCGCGAGTCCGCTGGCGCCGCTGCCGGCGAGCTGCAACGCGTCGACCCGCCGCGTCGTGGCGCCGTCCTCGACCTCGATCGGCGCGTCCAGCTGCAGCACCGGCACCCGCACCACCGGATCGTCCGGCGATTCCCCGAAGCCGGGCGGGCCACGTTCCTCGCGCATCGCCACCCGGCCAGTGAGCACCGAGACCTCGGGTTCGAGGTGATAGCGCACGCGATCTGCGGACCCAGAGACGGCATCGGTCGCGGCCTCAGCGCCGTAATCGGACTCTGGGGCGTCAGGGGACGCCGGCGACACGGACGGTGCGTGCGTCGGCATGGCCGGCTGCTGCCCGCACGCCACGAGCCCGGCCAGGGCCAGCATCCAGACGAATCTGCGGTCGCGCACGGCCATGCGGTGGGGTCCGAACGGGGCGATGGCCCAGCCTAGAGCCCGACGCGCTGCTGCGCCAGATCCCGGCCGCGGTGCGCCGCATGTACCGGCCGGGCTGCCGGCAACGCATGCAGCGCCGTCATGGCGTGCGGGTCACGCGGCCTTCCTGCCAGCCCTCGACCACCTGGATCGCACCGACCACGCGCGAGAGCTCGGCGGCCGACAGACTGGCGATGCTGCGGCCGCTATCGAGCCCGGTCAGGCGTTCGATGGTCCGTTGGTAGGCGTTGGTGTCGTTCTCCACCGGCGGCGCGTAGCGATGGATCGCGTCGTTGATGCTCAGATTGCGATAGCTCGGCCCCTGCAGCAGCGCACCGATGGCGCGTTCGCCGGTGGCGCGGTCCGGGAAGACCGCAAAGCCGCCCGGCCCGGTGCCGAGCGCGCCATGGGCGTTGGCAAAATCGCCGGCGCGGATATTGCCGGGATTGTGGTTACGCCAGGCCAGCGTGCCGCCGCTGCGGGTCTCGACCGTGCCATCGGCATGGGTGATGACGGTATCGCGGCCCTGCGCGCGGGCGCTTGCCCCCCCCTCACCCGCCGTCGCCGTCGGATCCGCGCCGGACGCGGTGGCGGTGGACGACGTGGACACCGCGCCGCTGGGCACGCGGACGAACTGCCCGGGATGGATGAGGTCCGGGTTCGCCGCCAGGTGCGGATTGGCCTGCAGCAGCGCCGGCAGGCCAACGCCATGCCGCCCGGCGATCCCCGACAGGGTGTCGCCGTCGCGCACGGTCACCGTGGTGCTCGCCCCTGCCGGCAATGCAACCGTGTCGCCCGGATGGATCCGGTCGGGCGCGGCGGCGAAGCGCGGATTGGCCGCCAGCAGTGCATCGAGCCCGACGTCGTGACGACGCGCGATGCCCGACAGGGTGTCGCCCGCGACCACCGTGACTTGGCCGCCGCGCGGGGCCGGCGATGGATCGGGCGCGGGCCCTGTGGCGTCCGGCGTCGGCGACTGCGCGATCGGCGCCCCGCTGGGACGCCGGATCGCGATCGCGTTGCCCAGGTCGTACGGGGCCACGTTGACCGCATTGCTCTGATTGCCGCCGAGCAGGTGCACGGTGTTGCCCTCGACCCGGTCGACGAAGCCGACATGGTTCGGGAACACGACCACGTCGCCGCGCTGGATATCGGCGCGCGGCACCGCCTCGCCCCAGTTCGCCCACTCGCGCGCGCGGTAGGCCTCGTTGGCGATCGGGTGGCCTGCTTGCTTCATCACGAAGGCGACGAACGAACCGCACCAGGCGTTGTCGCGGCCGCTGTCGTCCTTGCCCCAGAAACCGGACGCAGCGTGGTATTCCATGATCCGCGGGTTCGCCCGCGTGCCCGAGACCTCGGCCTGCCCCAGCTCGCGCTCGGCGATGGCCATCCAGCCGGCGCCACTGTCGTTGGCGGCCGGCAACTGCGCACGGATGCTCGGGTGCACGCTCGACAACGGCTCGGAGTTGGCATGCGCCGCCGGCGCCGCGGTCCCGGCGACCGGCTCGGGAATCGACAGCGTCTGGCCGCCGGCGATTCGGTCCGGATCGCGGACCTGGGGATTGGCGGCCAGCAGCGCATCGAGGCTGACACCGTGCTGCTGCGCGATTGCCGACAGCGTATCGCCGGGACGCACAGCGTAGTCGCTGCCGGCACCGGCGGAAGCGTGGCTGGAGAGCGATGAGATGGCGTTGACCATGGCGGCAGGCTCGCGACGGGATAGCGCCACCCTCGGCGACCGGCCCGGCCAGGGCAATCCGGGGCCGACCCCAGCCCGGGTCGACCCCAGGTGCCCGGACACCATCCCGGACGTGGCAGCATGCGGACCCCGCCCCCCATCTGTCCCGATGCCAGATCCGGTACTCCGCAGCTTTGCCCCCGTCGTCGGCCCCGGCGCCCGGGTGCTGGTGCTCGGCAGCATGCCGGGCGTGGCCTCGCTGGACGCGGGCCGCTACTACGCGCATCCGCGCAACCTGTTCTGGCCGATCATGGGCGTCCTGTTCGACGCCGGGCCCGAGCTGCCCTATGCGCAGCGACTGGCGCGTCTGCAACAGGCGGGGATCGCCTTGTGGGACGTCGCTGGCGAATGCGTGCGTCCCGGCAGCCTGGATGCCCGGATCGAGGCCGGCAGTGTCGTTGCCAACGACATTGCCGGCCTGCTGGCGGCCCATCCGGGCATCGACCGCATCCGTTTCAACGGAAGCGCCGCGCAGACCCTGTTCCGCCGACACGTGCTGCCGGCACTGCCGCGCGTCCCGGACCTGGCGCGGCTGCCCTCGACGAGCCCGGCGCATGCGGCGCTGCGATTCGACGCCAAGCTCGCGGCCTGGCGCGCCGGGCTATGCAACGAGTGACGGGCGATCGGCCGGCGCAGGCCTGTCGCCAACGCGCGATCTTGACCGCCACAGTGCGGACCATCGGAAGACGCGCAGGTCTCCGATCTGTGGATGCGCCGCAATCCGACGCGGGTTCTCTTCGTTTCCGATACTCGCCCGCCGGCCCCTGCGCTATGGTCTGCCCAGGTCATACAGGGAGCCGATGATGCATCGCATCCGAACGCTGACGTTGCTTGGCGCATTGTGCTGCGGCGCCGCCGCCGCGCACGCCGAGACCGCCAGCGCCTGCCCGCAGTTGCCGGTCATCGCCAACGTGCAATGGAGCGTGCAGGAGAGCGAGGATTTCGTGTTCTGCCGCGCGATCGAGTTCGACACCCAGCGTCAGCCGTTCGCGGTGGCGATCGGGCGCACGCCGACGTTCCGGCCGCGCCGTGGCGAGCGGATCGGCCAGCCGGTCCGCATCGACGGACTGTCGGCATGGTGGCATGCGCCGCAGAACGACCTGACCAGCGCCATCGTGCGCGAGACGCTGCTGGAGCTGGCCTCGGGCCACTACGCCCACATCATCGTGCGTGCCGACGACCCGGCGCAGCTGGCGCGCACGTTGCGCCAGGTCGAACAACTGGAGTTCGCCGACGTCCGCCTCGGCAATTGAGGCGGACGTGCACGGGGCCGGTTCTAGAACCGGCCTTCCTGGAAATCCACGAAGGCCTGCATCAGTTCTTCGCGCGTGTTCATCACGAAGGGGCCGTGGCGGGCCACCGGCTCGCGCAGCGGACGGCCGCCCACGACGATCAGCTTCGCGCCCTCCTCACCAGCGCGCAGTTGCAGCCGCGCGCCACCGCCGAGCACGCCCAGCTCCTGCGCGACGAGCGGGCGCATCTCCTCGCCCTCACCCACCGTCGTCTGGCCTTCGTAGACGTAGGCGAAGACGTTGTGGCCGTCGGGCAGGTCGAACGCCCAGGCGCTGCCCGGCGCCAGCGCGATGTCCAGATACAGCGGCTCGGTCGCCGGCTGCGCGATCGGGCCGGCGGTGCCGTCCACGCAGCCGGCGATGAGCTTGACCGTCACGCCGGGCGCAGGCTCGACCACCGGCAACCGGTCGGGCGCGAACTCCTGGTAGCGCGGCGCGGTCATTTTCTCGCGCGCGGGCAGGTTCACCCACAGTTGGAAGCCGCGCATGCGTCCGGCCTGCTGTTCGGGCATTTCCGAATGCACCAGGCCGCGTCCCGCGGTCATCCACTGCACGCTGCCGGGGACGAGCAGGCCCTCGTTGCCGTGGTTGTCGCGATGGCGCATGCGCCCGTCGAGCATGTAGGTCACGGTCTCGAAGCCGCGATGCGGGTGGTCGGGGAAGCCGGCCAGGTAGTCCTCGGCGCGATCGGTGCCGAACTCGTCGAGCATCAGGAACGGATCGAGATCGGGCAACTGCGGCGTGCCGATGACGCGGGTGAGCTTGACGCCGGCGCCATCGCTGGCGGGCATGCCGCGCACGGTGCGCACGACGCGGGCGGTCTGGGAGGAGGCGGTCATCGGGAAGCTCCGAACGAGGTCTGAGCGCACACGATGCGGGTGCGACAGGCCGATTCCACCGGCGTGGATGGAACGCAGGTTTCCGTGGGCACCTGATGCAGCGCGTCTGATCGTCGTCATGGCCAGATCCACCCCGCCCCGCCCCGCATCGCAACGGCCCAGGACCGGGCGCGATCGCACGCCCGGCTGCGTCAGCGCGCGGTCAAGCGCCAGGCGCGGTGGATGCGCGGGTTGCGCTCGAAGTCGGGCGCGATCGTCGCCGGGGTGATGTCCTCGCAGTGCGCGAACGCGGCCACCGCCTCGGTGTCGAGCCGGAACCGACGGAAGTTGTTGGAGAAATACAGCGCGCCACCCGGCGCCAGCCGCGCGACGGCCGCGCGCAGCAGCCGCACGTGCTCGCGCTGGATGTCGAAATCCTTCGCCCGCGCCGAGTTGGAGAACGTTGGCGGGTCGCAGAAGATCAGGTCGTACTGCGCGGTCTCGGCTTCCAGCCACTGCAGCGCGTCGGCCTGCACCAGTCGATGCCGGGCGCCGCCCATGCCGTTGGCGGCAAGATTGTCCGCGCACCATTGCAGGTAGGTCGCCGACAGATCGACAGTCGTGGTCGTGCGCGCGCCGCCGGCCGCCGCATGCACAGTCGCAGCCCCGGTGTAGCCGAACAGGTTGAGAAAGCGCGTGTCCGCCGCTTCTTCCGCGATGCGCAGGCGCATCGGGCGATGGTCGAGGAACAGCCCGGTGTCGAGATAGTCGAACAGGTTCACGCGCAGACGTACCTGGCCCTCGTCGACCAGCATGAACGCATGGCGCGCGTCGAGGCGGCCGTACTTACTGCCGCCCTTGCCGCGGCTGCGGGTCTTGATCGCGATGCGCTCGCGCGGAATGCGGAACACCTCGCGGGCCGCGTTCAGCACGTCGCCGAAGCGGCGCCGGGTCGTGGCTTCGGGAATCTCAGCCGGCGCGGCGTACTCCTGGACGTGCAGCCACAGCGGCGTGCCGTCGGCACCCGGATCGGATGCGGACTGGATGTAGACGTCGATCGCGGCCGCGTACTCGGGCAGGTCGGCATCGTAGACGCGATAACAGGTCACCGCTTCGCGCTCGCGCCAGGCCTTGAACCTGCGCAGGTTCTTGCGCAGGCGGTTGGCGACCATCGTCGCGCCCTCGCTCAGCACCTGCGGCGCGTCGTCGGCCTCGCGCTGGGGCGGGCGCACCGGATCGCAGACGATCAGGCTGCACTCGAGCGCGCCGTTGAACACCTGATACTTCTTCTTCGCGCGCAGACCGGTCGCGTGCGCAAGTTCGGCATCGCCGCACAGCAGGCTCGCGCGCCAGTCCGGCACCGCGCGCGCCAGCGCATTGCCGAGGCTGCGGTAGAGCGCAGCATCGGCGGCCAGGCGCGCGTCGTAGGGCGGATTGCAGACGACCAGGCCGCGCGGCGCGGCGTCGTTCGGTGCGGCATCGTCGGACAGCGCGGACGACGGCGGCGCCTGCAGGGCGACGACGTCGCCGACCTGCCAGTCGATCGCGTCGCGCAGCCCGGCGGCGGTGGCGTTCTCGCGGGCGGCATGGATCGCGTGCGGGTCGAGATCACGGCCGAAGAACGCCTTGCGCAGGCCCTCGCGGCCGCTGCGCTCGCGCGCCAAGGCCTCGTCACACAGGGTCCGCCAATAGGCGGCATCGAAGCCGTGCCAGCGACTCGGCGCCCGGCCGGCAGTCGCCGCGCCGCCGTCACGGGCCAGGCCCGGCGCGACATCGGCGGCCATCAACGCACCTTCGATCAGCAGCGTGCCGCTGCCGCACATCGGATCGAGCAACGCGCCGCCCGCGGCATACAGCGCCGGCCAGCCGCCGCGCATCAGCACCGCGGCGGCGAGGTTTTCCTTCAGCGGCGCCTCGCCCTGGGCGCGGCGCCAGCCGCGGCGGTGCAACGGCCCGCCCCCCAGGTCCACCGAGAGCAGCGCGCGCCCCTTGCGCACCACCAGGCTCAGGCGCAGGTCCGGCGCCTCGACATCGACATCCGGGCGCGCACCGGTGGCCTCACGCAAGCTGTCGACGATCGCATCCTTGACCCGCTGCGCGGCGTAGCGCGCGTGGGTGATCGCACTGCCCGAAACGTGGGCATCGATCGCCAGCGTCATCGACGGATCGAGATGGGCCGCCCAGTCGACCGCGCGCGCGCCGGCGTACAGCGCGTCCTCGTGCTCGCAGGCGTAATCGGCGATCGGCCACAACACCCGGCTGGCGAGCCGCGACCACAGCACCGCGCGCTGCGCGTCCTGCAGCGTGCCTTCGGCATTGACCCCGGCGACGGTGGCGGTGGCCTGGGCCGCGCCCAGCGCGAGCACCTCATCGACGAGCAGATATTCCAGGCCCTTGGCGCAGGAGACGAAAAATTTCACGGACAGGTGGACCAACGAAAGGGGAAGGAGGACGCGGCGCACGCCGCGCGCGTGCGCATCGCCAGCAGCCGCGCCGGATCCTGGGCGGCCGCAGTCGTGACCACGGATCGGGAATGCGTGCAACGGACGGCACGACGATGGCGCGCAAAATACCACAGGGCCCTGCTTGCCCCGGCCGCGGGGCGATGCGTAAGCCGCCAGCCATCCCGAAGACGCCCGCGGCATCACACCCGGAAGATCCCAGCGCGGCCATGCAGCCGACCGCCTCGCACACTCCCGTGCCAGGCCCATGATGTGCGTGAGCGCGGCCCGATCGTAACGCGCCGACCGCGCACGGTGATCGCGCGCGGCGTCACTCAATGCGAGGCGACGAAACCACCGCCGGGCGCAGCCGGCGGCACCGCGAAATCGGCGCGCATGCGCGCGACCTCCGCCCGCGGCGGCCGGCCGAACAGCCGTTTGAACTCGCGGTTGAACTGCGACGCACTCTCGTACCCCACCGCATGACAGGCGGCCGAGGCGGTCATCCCGTCGCGCGCCATCAGCACACGCGCCTGGTGCAGGCGGATCGACTTCAGATACTGCATCGGCGCGACCTGGGTCACCGCCTTGAAATGGGCGTGGAACGACGGCGCGCTCATGCCGGCCGCCTGCGCCAGTTGCGCGACGTCGAGCCGCCGGGCGTGATCGCGATGGATGCGCTGCAGCGCCCGGCCGATGCGGCCGAATTGGCCCTGCTGAGCCAGCGCCGCGCGCAGCGTCTGCCCTTGCGGTCCGGTCAGCACGCGGAAGTACAGCTCGCGTACGAGCGCGCGGCCGAGGATCGCAGCGTCCAGCGGCCGGCTCAGCACCTGCAGCAGGCGCTGCAGGGTCTGGCGCAGCGTGTCGTCCATCGGGCTCGACACCAGGCTCTTGGGCGCCTGCGCGGGGGCACGCCGCCGGCGTGCTCGATCTCGAGCATCAAGCCCGCCGCGAGCGGCACGTCCAGATGCAGGTACAGCGCCAGCAACGGCCGGTCCGCGCTGCCCTCGGACTGCATGGTGAAGGGCACCGGCACCGAGACGGCGAGGTAATGCTGCTCGTCGTAGACGAACACCCCGTCGCCGAAGTACCCCCGCTTGGCACCCTGGCACACGAAGACGATGCCGGGGTCGTAGAGCACCGGCGTGAGCGTCAGCGGCCGGTCCGACCGCAGCACCCGCACCTCCGGCAAGGCGGTCAGGTTGTAGCCCTCTCGCGGCGCCAGGGCGCGCAGCAGCGCAACGGAATCGAGTGCGGCATTCATAGGAATAGGCAAGCAAAGAAGACGATTCGGCGTCGTGACTGCATGGCGCTCATAGCATCCTACACCCCCATCTCGAGTCCCGGGGCGTGCCATGGCGCAACCGAAAACCTTGCTCATCACCGGCGTCAGCAGCGGCTTCGGCCGTGCGCTCGCCCAAGCAGCGCTGGTCGCCGGCCATCGCGTCGTGGGCACGGTCCGCAGTTCACAGGCGCGGCAGACGTTCGAGGCGTTGGGCCCCGGCGCGGTGGGTCGGGTGCTGGATGTGACCGACTTCGATACCATCCCCGGCCTCGTCGACGCGATCGAGGCCGACATCGGACCGCTGGATGTGCTGGTCAACAACGCCGGCTATGGCCAGGAGGGCGTGCTGGAGGAATCCCCACTGGACGCGCTACGCCGGCAGTTCGACGTCAACGTGTTCGGCGCGGTCGCGATGGTCAAGGCGGTGCTGCCCGGGATGCGACGGCGGCGGCGCGGACACATCGTCAACATCACCTCGATGGGCGGCTTCATCACGATGCCCGGTATTGCCTACTACTGCGGCAGCAAGTTCGCGCTGGAAGGCATTTCCGAGACGCTGGGCAAGGAAGTCGCGTCGCTGGGCATCCACGTCACCGCGGTTGCACCCGGGTCGTTCCGCACCGATTGGGCGGGCCGTTCGATGGT
Organism: Xanthomonas citri pv. mangiferaeindicae; assembly: GCA_002240395.1. Lineage (NCBI taxonomy): Bacteria > Pseudomonadati > Pseudomonadota > Gammaproteobacteria > Lysobacterales > Lysobacteraceae > Xanthomonas > Xanthomonas citri. The sequence goes on along the minus strand of CP016836.1, from coordinate 2,974,244 downwards.
GCGTACGCCGCGCAGCATCGCCGACTACGACGCGCTGTTCGACCCGATCCGCGAGACGCGCCAGTCCAGGAGCGGCCACCAGCCGGGCGACCCGGCCAAGGCCGCACGCGCCATCCTGGCCATGCTCGACGCGCCACGCCCGCCGACCCACCTGCTACTGGGCAGCGATGCGCTCGAGCTGGTGCGCGGAAAGCTCGCCGCCCTGGAGGCCGAACTGGCCGCCTGGGAAACGGTGACTCGATCGACGGACGGCTGATTGCGCACCTGACCGGGCCGTAGCCTGGCGTGCGGCGCCGGCCTTGCGCGCGCCGCCTAAAGCCGTACCAGCAACTCGGCAAAGGCCTGCGCCGAGGCCGCGACGTGCGCGCCCAGGCGGTGGTCGTCGTCGACCAGCAGCAGGCGACCACGGCACGCGCGGGTCCAGTCAACGACATCGGCCGCTGGGATCAGTTCGTCGTGCCAGCCGTGGATCACCGACAGCGGCACCTCGGCGGCCTGCAACGGATGCGCGGCATCGAGCCGGACCGGCGGCGCCATCAGAAACAGCGCCGCGACCGGCACCCGTTGCGAGACGTGTCCGGCGATCCACGCACCCAGGCTCGAGCCGGCCAGCACCACCGGGCCGCGCGCAGCCGCGGCGGTCGCGGCCTGCATCAGCCGCTCGATACGCGCACCGACATCGCCCAGCGGACTCACCTCGCGCCGCGCGTCCAGGTCGGTGTAGTCCGGGCGCTCGTGGGTCCAGCCCAGCGCCTCGGCCGCCTGCGCCAGCGCGGTCACCTTGGTCGCGTCCGGACCGCTCTCGAAGCCGTGCGAGAGGATGCAATGGCCTCGCAATGGCGCGCGCCGCGCGCTCATGCGGCCACCTCCCAATGCACGGCGTCGCCGACGCGCAGCGTGCCGCCCTGCACGATCCGCGCGCACAACCCGCCCATGCCTCGCATCGCGTTGTAACCGCCCGCGCCCAGCGCAGTCTCCATGCGCGAACACGGATCGCAGGGATCGGTGCCTTCGAATACAACCTCGCCGATGCGGAAACGCTGGCCCTTGAACGCGATCAGCGGAATGCCCGAGACCACCAGATTGCGGCGCAAGATCGCCGGCGCGACCGCGTCCCGGCCGCTGAACGCGGCGATCGCCGGCAGGTGCTCGGCCTGGATCAGGGTCGCGCCGCGCTTGCCGCTGCCACCGGCATAGCGGTCACCGGCCAGCCCTGCGCCGGTGTGCGCCTGCGCGGTCTCCACGACCGTCATCGGGACATCGCGCGCCGGACGCAGCCCGATCCAGTCGAGCCGGCCGGTGCGGGGAAACTGCGTCATCAAGGCGTGCAGCGGGGAATCGGGCGGCGGAAGTCTCATCCGGTCAATGGTAGCCCGAACCCCCTTGCACACGCGCACGTGCCTGCGCCGAGGCGCGGTCGTGCTGCGCGATCCGGGCTACCATCCGCGCCATGTCCGCTGCCGCGCCCCTACCGACCCTCGTGCCGCAGCCGCTGCCCTATGTCGACCGGCTCACGCGGCGCGCGCGTGCCGACATCACGCTGGTGGTGATCCATTGCACCGAGCTGCCGGACCTGGCGACCGCGCGCAGCTACGGCGAGCGCGTGCTCTACGCCGCCGGCACCGGCAACAGCGGGCATTGGTACATCGACCGCGACGGCACGATCGTCGAATACGTGCCTGCCGAGTATGTCGCCCACCATGTGCGCGGCCGCAACGCCGAATCGGTGGGCATCGAACTGGTGAACCGCGGGCGCTTCCCGCACTGGTTCGACTCGCGCCACCAGGCGATGGACGAGCCTTATACCGATGCGCAGATCGAGGCGCTGATCGTGCTGCTGCGGCAGTTGTGCGACACACTGCCGTCGCTGCGCGCGATCGCCGGCCACGAGGACCTCGATGTCGAGCAGGTCCCCGCCAGCGACGATCCGCAACTGCGCGTGCCGCGCAAGCGCGACCCCGGTCCGCGCTTCCCCTGGGACAGGGTGCTGGCGCAGGTGCCATTGCGCCGCATCGTCGCCTGAACGTCGCGATCGGGGCCGAGCGCCGGGCGCCCCCTATAATCGTCCGCCCGGCGCTGCCCGCCACGACTCTGCCGCGATGACCCCGCCCGTTTCGGAACTGATCGACCTGCTTTCGCTCGAGCGCCTCGAGGACAATCTGTTCCGCGGCCAGAGCCGCGACATCGGCACCAAGTACGTGTTCGGCGGCCAGGTGCTCGGCCAGGCACTGTCGGCCGCGCAGGCGACGATGACCGCACCGCGCCCGGCGCATTCGCTGCATGCCTACTTCCTGCGCGCCGGCGACGTCGATGCGCCGATCGTCTACGACGTCGACCGCACCCGCGACGGCGGCAGCTTCTCGGTGCGCCGCGTCACCGCGATCCAGCACGGCAAGGTGATCTTCTTCTGCGCGGCCTCGTTCCAGGAGGCCGAAGCCGGCGCCACACACCAGCTGACGATGCCCGAAGTGCCCGCGCCCGAGGACATCGCCCCGCAGGACCCGCTGCCGGCCGAGGTGCTGGCCCGGTTGCCGGTCAAGGTCCAGCGCTGGCTCGATCGCAGCGGCCCGTTCGAGTTCCGCCATGTGTATCCACGCGACGAACTGCAGCCGCCCAAGCGCCCGCCCTTCCAGCAGGTGTGGTTCCGGCTGTCGGAGCGCGTCGGCGACGCGCCGTCGCTGCACCGCGCGCTGCTCGCCTACGCCTCCGATTTCCACCTGCTCGGGACTGCGACCTTTCCGCACGGCATCAGCTACTACCAGCCGAATGTGCAGATGGCTTCGCTCGACCACGCACTGTGGTTCCATCGTCCGTTCCGGGTCGACGACTGGCTGCTGTACTCGCTCGACAGCCCGAGCGCGCAGGATGCGCGCGGCCTGGCCCGCGGCCAGATCTTCGACCGCACCGGGCGCCTGGTCGCCAGCAGCGCGCAGGAAGGCATGATCCGCGTGCGCCCCGACACCCCGCCGGCGGCCGACTGACATGCGCCAGGTCTTCTCCAGCGCGCGCCTGGAAAATGTCGAGCGCGTCGCCGACATGCTGCGCGCCGAAGGCATCGAGGTGCAGATCAGCAACGGCCGCTCGTACAAGGGCAACCGACGCGGCACCTTCAGCTATCGCGACCAGGCCGCCGGCCCCGCCCCGCGGTGTGGGTGACGCGCTCGGAGGACCAGCCCCGCGCGCGCGCGCTGCTGCGCGACACCGGCCTGCTGCAGACCCAGCCCTCGACGCGCAGCTACCTGGCGCAGGGCGAGCTGACGTTCGCGGCCGACAATGCACCGCCACCGCGCCGGGGCCTGAGCCGGGCGGCGAAGATTCGCTATGCGCTGCTGGGTGGTGCGGTCGTGGTGATCGGGCTGTCCTGGTGGTCGCGGCCCTCGCCCGACGCGCCGGCCCCGACGCCCGACATCGCGCCGCCCGTCGCGCAGGGACCGTCGCTGGACATGCTGCCGCAGACAGTCGAGGCCGGTGTCCACCGCATCCCGGTGCCGCAGGCGCTGGCCGCCACCCTGCTCGCCGACGCGCTGCGCGCGCAATCGGGGCCGGTCTGCGTGGCCGTCGACGGCGACACCCCGACCGCCCCGCTGCTGGCCGAGCTCGAGGCCGGCTATGCGCAGGTGCTGCCGGCCTCGGCCTGCACAGGCGGCGACGGCCAGGCCGCGTGGCTGGAGATCCACAACTACCGCACCGACGGCTCGGGCCGGGGCACGGTCGAGTTGTCGAACGGCGGCAGCGACGCCGCCCAGGGCGTGATCACGCGTACCTTCGATGTCCAGCGACAGGACCGCGACTGGCGCTTCGCGCCGGCGAAGTAGCGCAGGTCTCACCGCCAGCCGCTGCGCGCGGCCGCGTGGATGCGGCATGATCGGCCGGCCGGTCACATCCGGCCGCCCGGATGCGTCCTGGGTAGACCCTCAGCTGGAAGCGACCGATGTCCGCGATTGCCGCCGACCCGAGCCTCGAAGACCGGATCCATCTGGAACTGCCGGCCGCGCGCGGCGGCGACCAGGCCGCGTACGGGCGGATCGTGCGGCTGAGCCAGAACGCGACGACCGCGATCGCGCTGGCGATCACCCGCGACGTACAGGCCAGCCAGGACATCGCCCAGGAGGCCTATCTCAAGGCCTGGCAGCAGCTCGGACGGCTGCAGAACCCGACCAGCTTCCTGCCGTGGCTGCGCCAGATCACCCGCAACCTCGCACGCGACCATTTGCGCGCGCGCCGCGACCGGCTGGTCGCCGGTGAGGTCGCAGACCTTGCGATCGCACAGGCCGCCGATCCCGATAGCTGCCCGATGCAGCGGATCATCGACGACGAAAGCGGGCGCGTGGCTGCCGACCTGATCTCCGAGCTGCCCGACGACAGCCGCGAAGTGTTGCTGCTGTACTACCGCGAGGGCGGCAATTCCCGGCAGGTCGCCGCGCTGCTCGGTCTGTCGGACGCAGCCGTACGCAAACGCCTGTCACGCGCGCGGCGCAGCCTGCGCGAGGACCTGATCGCACGCTTCCGCGATTTCGCCGAAGGCTCCGCGCCCGGCACCGCGTTCACCGTGCTGGTCGTGGCCGGACTGGGCAGCTTCGCCAAGCCGGCGCTGGCGGCGGGCGCAGCCGGCGGCACGATCGGCGGCGGCGTCGCCGGCAAGGCACTGTTCGGTTCGGCCGGTGCCGCCGGCGCCAGCCTGGTGTTCGGCGCGCTGACCTGGTGGCTGTGCCGCAAGCTGCTGCTGCAGTACACCGACACCGACGACGAACGGCGCGCGCTGCTGCGCTTCTACGATCGCTGGATGCTGGCCTCGGTGATCGGCGGTGCCTTCGTGGGCCTGGCGTATGCGGTCTCGGGCAACAGCTACACCGCGTTCTGCATCGCGACCGTGACCTTGTTGGCCGCGATCACGTTGCCGGCATTGACCCGGTTGCCGCGGCTGATGAATCCCCTGCTCGCCCGCGATGCCGCGCGCGACCCGGCCGGGGCGCGGCGGCGCGCACGGATCTATGAGCTGACCTTCGGCCGCACCGGCATGCTGCTGGGCAATCTGATGGTGATCGGGATGCTGGTGATCGTCGGACTGCGCGGGCATTGATCGCAGCGGCCGCACTTGCCGGCCGCGTTCGATGGCGTGCCGGCCGATCGTGCACGCCGATGCGCATGCGCTTGCATGCCGTGCACATGGCCGCCCCGAAGGCGTCGCGTGATGCGACGCCTCCGGCTCGGCTTCTTCAGCGCTGCGGCCGAGCGGCCCGAAGTTCCTCCCGGCTCAGCGTGCCGTCGCGGTTTTCGTCGAACCAGGCGAAGCGCTCGGCCAGCCGCGGCATCGCCTCGTCGACCTCGACCCGACTCAGCCGGCCGTCGCCGTTGAGATCGGCGGCGCGGAACATCGCATCGAAGCGACGCTCGCCCTCGGTGCGACGTTCGGCCCGCTTGGCGTCATGCCAGCGTCGCAGTTCGCTGCGGGTCAAATAGCCATCGCCATCGCGGTCGATCGACGCGAAGTCGGCGACCAGATCGAAGCCACGTCCGCCACGCGCATGCGCTCCGTGCGGTCCGCCGTGCGGCTTGCGTGCACCGCGGTCCGCCGGCCGCGCCGCATCACCCTCGCGCGCTGCATGCGCGGCCAATCGGGCCTCGTGTCGCGCCTGCCAGGCCTGTTGCCCCGCCTCGGCCTCGGCCCGGCTGATGCGGCCATCGCCATCGGTGTCCAGGCGCGCCAACGCGTCGACCGGATCGCGGGGCAGTTCAGGGCGGCCATGGCCGCGATGCGCTGCCGCCTCGGGGCCGGAGGGCGTCGCGCCCTCGGCCACGGCCGGCGAACGGGCCGACGCGATGCCGGCAGCGAGGGTCAGTGCGGCGAGCAGCGCCGCCGAGAGCAGGGTCTTGTGCATGTGGGGGTTCCCGTTGTGGACGGCACGGCGCCGCCCTGTGCATCGATCAACGCGCCCGCCGCGTCTGACGTTGACGCCGCCCCGGGCCGGTTCAGCCGGCAGACGGCGGGCACAGTCGCATCCGTTGCGACGACCGGCGCTATCCTGACCCGATGCCGTCACAGCCCCGCCCCCACCCTCCGGATGCCGCGGTCGCGGACGAGCTGCGCCTGTTCCACAGCGGTGCGCACGCCTGCGGCTACTGGCCCGAGCGCGTGGCCCGAGATCTGGTGCTCGACCCCGAGGATCCCCGCCTGCCGCTGGCCTATCCGCAAGCGCTGCGCTGGGGCTTCCGCCGATCCGGCGACCTGCTCTACCGGCCGCACTGCGGGGCGTGCCGGGCCTGCGTCGCGGTGCGCATTCCGGTCGCCGCCTTCGTGCCCAATCGCAGCCAGCGCCGGACCCTGGCGCGCAACGCCGACATCACCGCGCGCATCCTGCCGGCCGGGCGCAACGACGAGCGTCTGGCGCTGTACCAGCGCTACCTGCGCGCGCGCCACGTCGACGGCGGGATGGACGACCACGGCGCGGCGGAGTTCGACCAGTTCCTGATCGGGCGCTGGAACGAGGGCCGCCTGCTGGAACTGCGGCTGCACGGCCGGCTGGTCGCGGTGGCGGTCACCGACCTGGCCGACGATGCGCTCTCGGCGGTGTACACCTTCTTCGACCCCGACGAATCGACACGTGGCCTGGGCACACTGGCGATCCTGCAGCAGATCGCCTGGGCCCGCCGCGAGGGACGCGCGTATCTGTATCTTGGCTATTGGATCGAAGGACACCGCAAGATGGACTACAAACGCAATTTCCAGCCGCTCGAAGGCTTCGACGGGCGCCAGTGGCGCGCGATGACGGCGTGGGCGCGATGAGGCGCGGCATGCTTTGGTTGCTGCTCGTCGTCGTTGCGCTGGGGCTGGCCGCCTGCGTCCGGGTCCATGTGCACGGCGACCGCCCGACCACGACCTCGCCGCCCGCGCCGGCCGCCGGCGCGCTGCGCATCGCCACCTACAACACCTCGCTCAACAGCGACGCACCCGGCGGCTTGCTGCAACGCCTGCAGGGCGAAGACGCAGGCGCGCGCAAGGTCGCCGCGGTGCTGCAACGGGTGCGCCCGGACATCGTGCTGCTCAACGAGTTCGACTACGTCGCCGACGGCAGCGCGGCCACCCTGTTCCAGTCCCGCTGGCTCGAGCGCGCACAGCCCGGTGGCGGTGCGCCGCTGCACTATCCCTACCGCTACCTCGCGCCGGTCAACACCGGCGTGCAGAGCGGGCTGGACCTCGACGGCAACGGCACGGTCGGCGGCGAGGGCCGCGACCGCGGCAACGACGCCTGGGGCTATGGCCTGCATCCCGGCCAGTACGGCATGCTGCTGCTCTCGCGTTATCCCATCGACACCGAAGCCGCGCGCACGTTCCAGTTGCTCAAGTGGAGCGCGATGCCCGATGCGCGGCGCCCGCGCGACCCGGCGACCGGCGCACCGTTCCATCCCGACGCGGTGTGGGCGCAGTTGCGGCTGTCGTCCAAGTCGCACTGGGACGTGCCGGTACGCACCCCCACCGGTGTGCTGCACGTGCTCGCCTCCCATCCCACGCCGCCCGCGTTCGACGGGCCGGAGAAGCGCAACGTCGCACGCAACCATGACGAGATCCGCTTCTGGCAGGACTATCTGTCGCCGGGCGCACACGCGTGGCTGTGCGACGACGGGGGGCGTTGCGGCGGTCTGACCGCCGATGCCCGGTTCGTGATCCTGGGCGATCTCAACAACGATCCGGTCGACGGGGCCGGCGCGCACGAGGCGATCGTTGGCCTGCTGGAACACCCGCGGGTGTTGCGCATGGCCACGCCGCGCAGCGAAGGCGCGATCGAGGCGGCCGCGCGCGATGGCGGCGCCAATCTCGAGCACCGCGGCGCGGCCGCACACGACACCGGCAGTTTCGGCCCGCGGGTGGGCAACCTACGGCTCGACTACGTGCTGCCGTCGGTGGGCCATGTCCCGCTCGCCAGTGGCGTGTTCTGGCCGGCTGGCGCCGCGCCGCATGCCGAGATCGTCGACGGCAGCGACCACCGCCTGGTCTGGGTGGATGTGGCCGACGGCGGCTGACGCTGTGGTGTCCCGGCAGGGTGTCGGCCGGCGATAGAGGGACTGTGACCGCCGCCCTCATGCTGGCGATCGGCGCGCCGCCCGTGCACCATCGGGGGATGCCGCCCGCCGCCCTACCCCGCCAGCACGCGTCCTGCGCCCGATGAGCGAGGGACTGTTCCGCGACGAGGTGCTGCGCGCGCGCCGCGAGGCGTGGCTCGGCACCGTCAGCCTGCCGGTGCCGCGGCGCGGCTGGCTGCTCGCCGCACTCGGTGGCGCCGCGCTGCTGGTGATCGCCGCGACGCTGGCATTCGGCAGTCTGCATCGAACGGTGCGCGCCTCGGGCACGCTGCAACCCGCCGAGGGCCTGCAGCGTGTGCAGGCGCCCGAGGCCGGTGTCGTCGTCCGCGTCCACGTGACCGACGGCGCGACCGTCGCCGCCGGAGATCCCTTGCTCGACATCGCGGTCGATCGCGATCTCGCCGATGGCGGCGCGCCGCTGTCGGCACGGGTGGCCGAGAGCCTGGAGGCCGAACGCACCCGCCTGCGCACGGCGCTGCAGGCCTTCGACGTTGCCCAGCCGGCCCGCGAGGCCGACCTGCAGGCGCGGCTGGCGACGCTGGTCGACGAGGCCCGCTCGGCGCGCGAGGAGATCGCGCTGCGCGAGCGCCAGGCCGCCAATGCCGAAGACGTGTTCGCCCGGCTGCAGCCGCTACGCGAGGCACGGATCGTCAGCGAGGTCCAGGTCCAGCAGTACGAGAACCAGGCCCTGGACGCGCGCGCCGCGCTCGGCGCCGCCCGACGTGCGGGCCTGGAGGCCGAGCGCCGGCTCGCCGATGGACGTCGCAACCTGCGCGAGCAGGCCTTGGCCCAGGCCACCGAGCGCGGCACGCTGGCCCAGGCGCTGGCCGATCTCGACCGCGGCGATGCCGAGAACCGTGCACGCGGCACGATCCGACTGCGTGCCCAGCGTCCGGGCGTGGTCAGCACCTCGGGGCTGTCGACCGGCAGCCCGGTCGCCGCCGGCGAGCCCTTGCTGACGATCGTGCCCAGTGATGCGCACTTCGTCGCCGAGTTGTGGGTGCCCGCACAGGCGGTGGCGCACCTGGCGCCGGGCCAGCGCGTGGAGATGCGCTACGACGCCTTCCCGCACCGCCGCTACGGCCAGCAGCCTGGCGAGGTGGTCAGCGTGGCGCGCGCCGCCCAGCCCGCGCCGGCACATGCACGCACCGGCGCCGATCCCGGCGTACCGCTGTATCGCGTGCTGGTGCGGCCCGACCGCCAGGACGTGCCCGGCGCCGACGCCGCGCTGCGCACCGACATCGGCGTCGACGCCGACCTGATCCTCGAACGCCAGCGGCTGTACCAGCGCCTGTTCGGCGATCGTTTCGCCCGTCCCACCGCCGCCCGAGCCGACTGATGCCCCTGTCTTCCCGTCGACGCGTACCGGTCGTGCAGCAGAACGAGATCGCCGAATGCGGGCTGGCCTGTCTGGCGATGGTCGCGGTGCATCATGGCCACGATCTCGACCTGGCAGCGATGCGCCGGCGGTTTCCGATTCCGATCCAGGGCGCGAGCCTGTCGCGACTGATGGCGATCGCCCGTGAACTCGGGCTCGAGGCGCGCCCGTTGCGCACCGAACCCGAGCATCTGCACACGCTCCAGGCGCCGTGCGTGTTGCACTGGGACCTCAATCATTTCGTCGTGCTGGTGCGCGTGTCGCGCGGTCAGGCGCTGATCCACGACCCGGCACGCGGCGCGGTGACGATGCCGCTGGCCGAGCTCGGCCGGCATTTCACCGGCGTGGCGCTGGAACTCACGCCGGCAGCCGATTTCGCCCCGGTTTCCGATCGCACCCGCGTGCCGCTGCGCGCGCTGTTCGGCCGGATCTCCGGCATCGGCCCGGCGGCCACGCAGATCCTGCTGCTGGCGCTGTCGCTGGAACTGTTCACGCTGCTGCTGCCGCTCGCGCTGCAATGGACGATCGACGGCGTGCTGGTCACCGCCGACACCAGCCTGTTGACGCTGATCGGGCTGGGCTTCATCGGTGTGGTCGCATTCCAGGCGACGATCGCGGCGGTGCGCGGCTGGCTGGTGGCCGACCTGGGCGCCTCGCTCAATGCGCAGTGGATCGGCAACCTGTTCGCGCACCTGTTGCGATTGCCGCTGGACTATTTCGAGAAACGCAGCGTCGGCGGCGTGCTGTCGCGTTTTCTGTCGGTGCAGTCGGTCCAGCAAACGCTGACCGGCAGCTTCGTCGAGGCGGTGCTCGACGGGCTGACCGTGCTGCTGGTGTTCGCGCTGCTGCTGTTCTACAGCGGGCCGTTGACCGCGCTGGTGCTGCTGGCCTTCGCGCTGTATGCGCTGCTGCGCTGGCTCGCCTACCGGCGCCTGCGCGACCTCAAGGAGACCCAGTTGGTCCACCTGGGGCGGCAGCAGAGCCAGATGATCGAGTCGATCGGCGGCATCCAGACCATCAAGCTCGCAGGCCTGGAGGCCGCCCGACTGGCACGGCTGCGCAACGCGACGCTGGAGGTCGCCTCGCGCGAAGCCGCGATCGCGCGCACCACCGCGACCTTCGGCGCGCTCTCCAAGCTGATCTTCGGCCTGATGCGCGTGGGCCTGATCTGGCTTGGCGCGCTGCTGGTGCTCGACGGCCGGTTCACTGCGGGCATGATGGTGGTGTTTGTCACCTACGCCGATCTGCTGGCGATGCGCGGCGGCGCGCTGGTCGACAAGCTGGTCGAGTTCCGCCTGCTGGGCATGCATGGCGAGCGCATCGCCGATGTCGCGCTGGCCGCGCCCGAGGCCGATGTCGAAGCCGTGCACTCCGGCCCCGATCCCGCGCCCGAGCTCATGATCGAGGGCGTGTCGTTTCGCTACGACGAGAGCGGCCCCTGGGTGCTGCGCGACTGCTCGCTGCGGGTCAAAGCCGGCGAATCGGTGGCGATCACCGGCGCCTCGGGCTCGGGCAAGACCACGCTCGCCAAGCTGATCCTGGGCCTGCTGGCGCCCAGTGAGGGCCGCATCCTGATCGACGGCGTCGACATCCGGCACCTGGGCCTGGCGCGCTATCGCGCCCGCTTTGGCGTGGTGATGCAGGACGACGTGCTGTTCGCCGGTTCGATCGCCGACAACATCAGCGTGTTCGATCCCGATGCGACGCTGGACCGGATCGAGGCGGCGGCCCGGATCGCGCAGATCCACGACGACATCGCCGCGATGCCGATGGGCTATGAGTCGCTGGTCGGCGACATGGGCTCGGCGTTGTCGGGCGGCCAGAAGCAGCGCGTGATCATCGCCCGTGCGGTGTATCGCCAGCCCGATCTGCTGCTGCTCGACGAAGCTACCAGCCATCTCGACGTGCCGCGCGAGCGCGCAGTCAATGCGCTGATCGCCGACCTGCGCGCGACCCGCATCATCATCGCCCACCGCACCGAGACCGTACGCAGCGCCGATCGCGTCGTGCGGCTGGTGAATGGGCGTGTCGCCGAAGACGACGGCGCGGACGATACGAACGGCACCTGACCGGCGGCATCGAAAGTCCGGAAACACGACGTAGGTCCGGAATCCGGGGTTCCGCATCCTCCCTGCTGGCGACTAGCATCGAAGACGCCGGATCCGGACCGGCTCCCTTTCAATCCGGACAAGCACTGGAGGAAACATGAGCCATCAAGACGCGCAGCATGTCCGCCCCATCGCACGCCTCGCGGCCCGCGAGCTGACCGAGGAGGAGGTCGCCGCTGTCGCTGGCGGCAAGCCCGACCACACCCATGCCACCGGCCCCAACGGCGACGACCCGGGCGATCCGGGCGTCGTCTGACCCGCTGCGAGCCCTGCGCGGCCGGCCGTCCCCCGACGGCCGGCCGCATTGCATTCCCGATCCCGCCCACGCCATGACCGCTTCCCTGATCGTGTCGTCGCTCGCGCACGACATCCATGCCGCCGCTGCGTGCTGGGGGCTGCAACGCGCTGGCGTTGCCTCACGCTGGATCGCCGGCTGGCACGCTGGCGCGCCGACGCTCGAGATCGCGTCCGACGGTGCCCCGACCGTCGGCGGCTGGGGACCTGACGGCATGCCGCGCAGCGTGTGGTTCCGACGCCCGATGCCACCGGCGCAATTGCCGGGGGTAGCCGAGCCCGACCAGCGTTTCGTCGGCGACGAGTGGCGCCGCTTCGCCGGCAATCTGCATGCGATCGCCGGCGACATTGCCGGTCCGCTGTGGGTCAATCCACCGGCATCGGCGCTGCGCGCCGAGCACAAGTTCGTCCAACTGCAGGCCGCCGCGCAACTCGGCCTGCCGGTCCCGGCAACGCTGATGTCCAGCGACCCGGCGCGCATCCGCGCGTTTGTCGCGCGCCACGGTCGGGTCGTCTACAAGCCCTTCCAGACGCACAGTTGGCAGGATGCCAACGGTCGGTTGTTCAGTACCTACGCGCGGGTCGTCGATGCCGACATGCTCGCCTCCGACGCGAGCCTGCAGCTGTGTCCGGGCATCTACCAGCAGGCGATCGACAAGATCTGCGATCTGCGGGTGACGGTGATCGGCACGCACGTGTTCGCCGCACGCCTCGATTCGCCGCACGATGACGATGTCATCGACTGGCGGTCGGCCTCGATCGCCGGTGCGGTGGAGACGTCCGCTTACGCGCTGCCGGCCGTCTGGCGCGACGGCCTGCTCGCGCTGCACCGCAAGCTCGATCTCGCGCTGGGCTGTGTCGACCTCGTCGTGGACCGCAGCGGCGCGCTGCACTTCATCGAGGTCAACCAGGCGGGGCAGTTCCTGTTCCTGGAACAGGCGCTGCCGGACCTCCCGCTGCTGCGCACGCTGTGCGCATTGCTCGCGCAGGGACGGCGCGATTGCGATCCGGACGCGATGCCGGACGATGTCGGCTTCGCGACCTATCTCGACAGCGCGGTCTACGCCGACTGGTGGGCCGAGGTCGCACCGCGCCTGCACACCGCCGGCACCGTGCCACCGGGCGTCAGCCTTGAGGCCTGAACTTATGCGCGCGCATCTTCGCCCATCCCGAGCAAAACACTGAGATTTCGCCTGAGTGCGAACTGGTCATTCCACTTCGGATGGGCAGCGGCCTGCCGGCCGGAAGCCGCTCCCCCCTCGGTCAAGGCATCCTGCCTTGACTCGGGCGCGCGCCATCCTTGGCGCGCTCGACGCGGCCACCGGCCGTCAGTCCACTGCAGTGGACGTTCGCAGTCGGACTTCGGTTGGACGGAGGCGTCGTCCGTTTAAAGGAATGGTGCACTGTAGTTCTTAGTGTGGCGTGCCGACCGAGAGGTCTGCACACCTGCTTGGTCATCCGCTCCTCGGTCTGGCCTCCAGCAAAAATAAGCACGCGGGGCTTTTGCGAAGTCGCGGGGTAATGCCGCGCAAGCGACCTTCGCTCACCCCTGGGCCCACTTGGCGGGCGCATTGCGGCCGAAGGCGCACGGCTTCTTCCAGCGGGCGACGCTGCGTCTACCCGAAGTCAGGGTGCATTCGTCTGCTGCAGCGGACTGGCGGCCGGTGGCCGCGCCAAGCGCACCATGGATGGTGCGCGCCCGAGTCAGGACAGGATGTCCTGCCGAGGGGAAAGCGGCTTCCGGCCGGCAGGCCGCTGCCCATCCAAAGTGCCTCACCCCCAAAAAGCCCAGCGCAAAAAAAGCGGGCCTTTCGGCCCGCTTTTTCTAACGACTAAAGACGCCAGGCCTTACTCGGCCGGCGTGCCCTCGCCTTCGGCGACGGCCTTCATCGACAGGCGGATGCGGCCCTGCTTGTCGACTTCCAGCACCTTGACCTTGACCACGTCGCCTTCCTTGAGCACATCGCCGACCTTCTCGACACGCTCGTTGGAGATCTGCGACACGTGGACCAGACCGTCCTTGCCGGGGGAGATCGTCACGAACGCACCGAAGTCCATCAGCTTGACGACCTTGCCCTCGTAGATACGGCCTGGCTCGACGTCCGACGTGATCTGCTCGATGCGCGACTTCGCGGCCTGGCCGGCAGCGCCGTTGACAGACGCGATCGTGATCGTGCCGTCGTCCTGGATGTCGATCTGGGTGCCGGTCTCCTTGGTGATCGCCTGGATGACCGAACCGCCCTTGCCGATGACTTCGCGGATCTTGTCGGGGTGGATCTTCATGGTGATCAGGCGCGGCGCGAACTCGCTGAGCTCGGCACGCGGCGTGGTCAGCGCACTGCTCATCTCATTGAGGATGTGCAGACGGCCTTCCTTCGCCTGGGCCAGCGCGACCTTCATGATCTCCTCGGTGATGCCCTGGATCTTGATGTCCATCTGCAGCGCCGAGATGCCATTCGTGGTGCCGGCGACCTTGAAATCCATGTCGCCGAGGTGATCCTCGTCGCCCAGGATGTCGGACAGGACGACGAAGTCGTCGCCTTCCTTGATCAGGCCCATCGCGATACCCGCGACCGGCGCCTTGACCGGCACGCCGGCATCCATCAGCGCCAGCGACGAACCGCAGACCGAGGCCATCGACGACGAGCCGTTCGACTCGGTGATCTCCGACACGACACGGATCGTGTACGGGAATTCTTCCATCGTCGGCATCACCGCGAGCACGCCGCGCTTGGCGAGGCGGCCGTGGCCGATCTCGCGACGCTTCGGGCCCATCATGCGGCCGGCCTCACCCACCGAGTAGGGGGGGAAGTTGTAGTGGAACAGGAAGTGTTCCTTGTACTCGCCGGCGACCGAATCGATGATCTGGCCGTCGCGGGCGGTGCCGAGCGTGACGGCGACGATCGCCTGGGTCTCGCCGCGGGTGAACAGCGCCGAGCCGTGGACGCGCGGCAGCACGCTGACCTTCGAGCTGATCGGACGCACGTCCGCCGGGCCGCGGCCGTCGATGCGCTTCTTGGTCTTGAGGACCGAGTTGCGCATGGTCTGGTATTCCTGCTCGCCGAACTCCTTCGACAGGTCGCCCTGCGACCAGGCATTGGCCTCGGCGTGCGGCGCGATGGTCTCGAGGATCGCCTTCTTGAGCTTGGAGATGGCGTCCTTGCGCTCGAGCTTGTCGCGCACCTGGAACGCACCCGCGAGCTGCTCGCCGATGGCGGTGCGCAGGGTCGAGATCAGGCCTTCATCGGCGGCCGGAGCCTGCCAGTCCCACTTCGGCTTGCCGGCTTCGGCGACCAGCTCGTTGATCGCGGCAATGGCGACCTGCTGCTGCTGGTGACCGAACACCACCGCACCGAGCATCACGTCTTCCGACAGCTCCTTGGCTTCGGACTCGACCATCAACACCGCCTTGGCGGTACCGGCGACGACCAGCTCGAGCTCGGAGTCGACCAGCTCGCTGGTCGTGGGGTTGAGCAGGTACTGGCCGTTCTTGTAGCCGACCTTCGCCGCGCCGATCGGGCCGTCGAACGGCGCGCCCGACAGCGACAGGGCAGCCGAGGCGCCGATCAGGGCGAGGATGTCGCCGTCGACCTCGGGGTTGAGCGACATCACCGTGGCGATGACCTGGACCTCGTTGCGGAACCCTTCGGGGAACAGCGGGCGGATCGGACGGTCGATCAGGCGCGCGGTCAACGTCTCCTTCTCGGTCGCGCGACCTTCGCGCTTGAAGAAGCCGCCCGGAATCCGGCCGCCTGCGTAGAACTTCTCCTGGTAATCGACGGTGAGCGGGAAGAAGTCCTGCCCTTCGCGCGCGGTCTTGTTGGCCACTGCGGTGACCAGCACCTGCGTGCCTTCGCACGAGACCATGACCGCACCGCCGGCCTGGCGGGCGATCTCGCCGGTTTCGAGCGTCACCGTCTGGTTACCGAACTGGAAGCTCTTTGTCACTTTTGCCACGTTGAATTCCCTTGATGACTCTTGCGATGGACCGGACGGAACCCTTGCCCCGACCGGGTGGACGCTGCGCGCGCCCAAAAAACGACCGCGGCGCATTTCTGCGCCGCGGGGGGAGACGGGTTTAGCGACGCAGGCCGAGCTTCTCGATCAGCGCCTTGTAGCGGTCTGCATCCTTGCGGTGCAGATAGTCGAGCAGACTGCGACGGCGGTTGACCATCATCAGCAGGCCGCGGCGGCTGTGGTGGTCCTTCTTGTGCGTCTTGAAGTGCTCGGTCAGGTGCACGATGCGTGCGGTCAGCAGGGCGACCTGGACTTCCGGCGAGCCGGTGTCGTTGTCGCCGCGCTTGTGTTCTTCGATGATCTTGCTGTTGTCGATCGTGGTCATGTGTTTCGCTCTTGACGCGCGTCCCGCAGAGACAGCGACGGATCAACCGTCACGTACCGCCCGGACCGCCTGTGGATGGAGAGTACATTTCGCCTGGAAAAAGGCGGCCAAGATTGTATCGCCTGTGGTCTGGCCGAACAAGGCGACGTATTCAGTCCGGCGCGCTCAGTCCGGGGCGGCCGCGCGCCGCAACATGCGCCGCGGCCACAGGCTGCCGTCGCCCTGCACCTGTGCCAATCCCTCGGCCCGTCCGTTCGGCCCGAAGACCGCGACCTCGCCGGTCGCCGCGAACGGACCGGGCAGCGACTGCCCGTTCTGCAACCGCGCCGCCTGGCGGGCGTCGACATGGACCGCCGGCCAGGCCAGCATCCCCGCCTCCAGGTCCAGCAGGCAGGCCTCGAGCTGGTGTTCGCCGCGCGCAGCGAGGGCCTGGAGTTCGTCGAGCCTCCACATCCTGGGATCGCGGAACGGATCGACCCACAGCCGGCGCAACTGCGCGACGTGCGCGCCGCAGCCCAGCAACTCGCCGAGGTCGCGGACCAAGCTGCGCACATAAGTGCCCGAGCCGCACTCCACGTGCAGGCGCAGTTGCGGCGCCCCGCCCGGATCGAGCACGCCGTCGAGCAGGTCGGCCGCCGACTGCAGTTCGAAGGCGTGCACATCGACTGGCCGCGACTCGACTTCCACGGTCTCGCCGCGGCGGGCCTTGGCGTACAGCGGTTCGCCCCCGCGCTTGAGCGCCGAGTAGATCGGCGGACGCTGGTCGATGCGGCCGGTCAGTCGCCGCAGCGCGGCATCGATCGTGGCCAGATCCAGCGGCGGCACCGGCCGCTCGCGCAGCAACTGGCCGGCCGCATCGTCGGTATCGGTGACCTGGCCGAGCCGGGCGACGGTGGTATAGGCCTTGCGCGCGCCCAGCAATCCGCCGGCGATCTTGGTCGCCTCCCCGAAACAGACCGGCAACAGTCCGGTCGCCAGCGGATCGAGGCTGCCGGTATGCCCGCCCTTTTCGGCGCGGAACAGGTGGCGCACGCGCTGCAGGGCCTGGTTGGAGCTCAACCCGCCCGGCTTGTCGAGCAGCAGAATGCCGTCGAGCTTGCGGAACTTCGTACGCGGGCGGGACTGGGGACGGCTCATCTGAGGATCGGCGGACAAGGGAAGAATGACGTCCCCGGGAACCCGGGCGGCGTCATGACCGCGGCGATCGGCCCGGGCGCTGCGTGGACGTCAGGCGCGGCGCCCAGCGTACGGCGTCGTGCCAAGCCACGACGGCCCGGCGGCATTGTCGAACGCCAGGCCGCCGGACGGCGACGATAGCGGTCAGGCCCGCTCGCCGCCGTCGTCGAGGTCGCGCAGCAGATGGTCGATGCGCTCGCCGCGGTCGACCGAATCGTCGTAGTGGAAATGCAGTTCGGGCACGTGGCGCAGCTTGACCGCGCGCGCAAGACGGAAGCGGATCTCGGGCGCAACCGCCTTGAGCCCCTTCAGCGCCTCGGACGCGCGCTCGGACTGCAGCGCCGTCACGAACACCTTGGCGTGGGCCATGTCGCGCGTGACCTCGACGTCGGACACGCTCACAGACGGCAGGCCATGCTCGGACACGGCTTCACGGACCAGGGTGCCGAGTTCACGGCGAAGCTGGGCGGAGACGCGGTCGGTGCGATGGAAGGATTTGGTCGGCACGTGATGGCTGATTCGTGATTCGTTCTGGGTAATGCGAAAACCTGGCTCGATCCTGCGATGGGCAAGGACCCGTGATCCGCGCTCGCGGATCACGGTGCCCCCATCGCCGATCGGTCGCGGACGCTTACAGCGTCCGCTGCACCTCGATGCGCTCGAAGCATTCGATCTGGTCGCCGGCCTTGACGTCGTTGTAGGCCTTCACGCCGATGCCGCACTCGGTGCCGTTGCGCACCTCGTCGACGTTCTCCTTGAAGCGGCGCAGCGATTCGAGTTCGCCTTCGAACACCACGGTGTTGTCGCGCAGCACACGGATCGGCTTGGAGCGCTTGACCACGCCCTCCACGACCATGCAGCCGGCCACGGCACCGAACTTGGAGCTGCGGAAGACGTCGCGGACCTCGGCGATACCGATGATCTCCTCGCGGATCTCCATGCCCAGGATGCCGGACGCGACCTGCTTGACCTGGTCGATCACGTCGTAGATCACCGAGAAGTAGCGCAGGTCCAGACCGTTGCCTTCGATGACCTTGCGCGCCGAGGCGTCGGCACGGACGTTGAAGCCGATGATCGTCGCCTTCGCCGCCGCCGCCGAGTTGGCGTCCGACTCGGTGATGCCGCCCACGCCCGAGACGATGATGTTGACGCGGATCTGATCGTTCGACAGCGCGGTCAGGGCCTGCTTGAGCGCCTCGACCGAACCCTGCACGTCGGCCTTGACGACCAGGTTGAGCGACAGCTGCTGCTCGGCCTGGCCCATCTGCGCCATGATGTCTTCCATGCGGTTGCCCGCGGCCTGCACCAGACGCGTCTCGCGGCGCTTGGTCTCGCGCTGCTGGGCGACGTCCTTGGCCAGGCGCTCGTCGGCGACGACGACGAAATCGTCGCCGGCATCGGGCACGCCCGACAGGCCGAGCACCTGCACCGGGATCGACGGACCCGCGGTCTGTACCTGGGTCCCGGTCTCGTCGAACAACGCACGCACGCGGCCGTACTGCACACCGCAGACCAGATAGTCGCCGCGAGCCAGCAGGCCCTGCTGCACGAGCACCGTCGCCACCGGGCCGCGGCCCTTGTCGAGCGAGGACTCGATGACCGTGCCGCTGGCGCGGCCTTCGGCGACCGCACGCAGCTCCAGGATTTCGGCCTGCAGCGAGATCGCGTCGAGCAGGTCGTCGACACCGTCGCCGGTCTTGGCCGACAGCTCGACCATCTGCGTGTCGCCGCCGAAGTCTTCGGCCACGACCTCGTGTTCGAGCAGCTCGTTCTTGACCCGGTTCGGATCGGCGTCGGACTTGTCGATCTTGTTGATCGCCACGATCAACGGCACCTTCGCCGCCTTCGCGTGCTTCACCGCCTCGACCGTCTGCGGCATGACGCCGTCGTCGGCCGCGACCACCAGCACCACCAGGTCGGTGAGCTTGGCGCCACGGGCGCGCATCGAAGTGAATGCCGCGTGGCCTGGGGTGTCGAGGAAGCTGATGACGCCCTTGTCGGTTTCGACGTGGTAGGCGCCGATGTGCTGGGTGATGCCGCCGGCCTCGCCCGAGGCGACCTTGGTGCGCCGGATATAGTCCAGCAACGAGGTTTTGCCGTGGTCGACGTGACCCATGATCGTGACCACCGGCGGACGCGCGGTCAGCTCGCCCTGCGACTCGCCGACGTGGGCGATCAGCTCGCTCTCGGCATCGTCGGCATCGGCGCGCACGGCCGTGTGGCCCAGTTCCTCGACCACCAGCACCGCGGTGTCGTGATCGATCGACTGGGTGATCGTCGCCATGACGCCCATCTTGAACAACGCCTTGACCACGTCGCCGCCCTTCATCGCCAGCTTCTGGGCGAGATCGGCGACGGTGATCGCCTCGCCGATCGCGACTTCACGCACGACTGGCGCGGTCGGACGCTCGAAGCCGTGCGGACCGGCGCCACTGCGCGCAGGCGCGCTGCCGCGGCGCTGCGGGCCACCGCGGGCCGGCCGGCCACGCGTACTGGTGCTGCGGCGCGCCCGATCGGATGCACTGAGGTGCAACTGCCCGGCAAAGCGCGCGGTGCTGTCATCGTCCTCGACGCCCGACACCATCGCGTGCGAACCGCGGTTGCCCTTCTTGGCATTGGCGTTGGCATTGCGGTCATCGCTGCGCGGCGCCGCCGGCGCCTTGTGCGCATGCGCGTGGCCACCGGCCGGCTTGCGGGCGGTCGCGGTCTCGCCGGCGTCCGGGGTTGCGGCAGCGGCTGCAGCGGCCTGGCGCAGCCGCTCAGCTTCGGCCTCGGCTTCGCGCTTGCGCTGCTCGGCCTCGTCGGCACGACGCTTGTCTTCCTCGGCCAGGCGCTGCTGCTCGGAGAGATTGCGCTGGCGCGACTCCTCGAGCTTGCGCAGGATCTCGGCGCGCTCGCTGTCCGGATCGACCGGCGCCCCGCCATCGGCGGGCCGGCTGAGCGTGACCTTCTTGCGCACGACCACGTCGACCGTCTGGCGGTTCTTGCCGCCGCCGACCGTCAGCTCCTGCTTGCGGCTGCGGCTGAGCGTGATCTTCTTCGGCGCGGAGGTTTCCTCGACAGGGGCGTCGCCCTTGCCGTGGGCGCGCTTGAGGAAGCCGAGCAGCTTGAGCTTCTCGGCACTGGTCACGACCTGGTCGGGGTTGCTGAACTGCATGCCCGCCTCGGACAGCTGTTCGAGCAGTTTCTCGACCGGCGTGTTCACCAGTGCGGCCAGCTTACGGATGGTGGTTTGTTGCGACATTCGTGATTCCGATTCCTTGCGCGCCGCCGCGGGGGCGGCGCAGTGGATTTGTCATTCTAGCGCTGCATGGGGTGCATTCCGAACGCGACCGCCTGCGGGGATCGGGCGACTGCAGGACCGCGGCCCTCGAGAAGCATGCGACCTGCGCCATCACTGCGACCTTCCCGACGGTCCGACTACGACTTCGGGTCGTCCTGCCCGGCCTTCACACGACCGGGCGGCAGATCACCCCTCCCGTTCCAGACGTGCGATTTCCTCGGCACGTGCGGCCAGGATCAACGCCGCGGCGCGCGCCTCGTCGAGGCCCTCGATACCGAACTCCAGCACCTCGTCGGCGCCCAGGTCGGAGAGGTCCTCGCTGGTGCGCACGCCGTGGGCGGCGAGTGCGAACGCGGTGTCCTCGTCCATGCCCTCGAGCGCCAGCAGGTCCTGGGTCGGCGCGTTCTCGTCGGCTTCTTCCTCGACCGCGAGCGCGTCGTTGAGCAGGGCGTCGCGGGCGCGCGAGCGCAGTTCCTCGACGATGTCCTCGTCGAAGCCCTCGACGGCGAGCAATTCGCCGACCGGCACGTAGGCGATCTCCTCGACGGTGCCGAAGCCCTCCGACACCAGGATGCCGGCGATTTCCTCGTCGACTTCCAGCTTGTCCATGAACAACTGGCGCGCAGCGGCCTGCTCGGCCTCCGACTTCGCGGTCACCTGGTCCTGGGTCATCACGTTGAGCTGCCAGCCCGCCAGGCGGCTGGCCAGGCGCACGTTCTGCCCGCCCTTGCCGATCGCCTGCGCCAGCTTGTCCTCGGCGACCGCCAGGTCCATCGAGTGCTTGTCCTCGTCGACAACGATCGACTGCACTTCGGCCGGGGCCATCGCGTTGATGACGAACTGCGCCGGGTTGTCCGACCACAGCACGATGTCCACGCGCTCGCCGTTGAGCTCGTTGGAGACCGCCTGCACGCGCGAGCCGCGCATGCCGATGCACGCGCCGATGGGGTCGGTGCGGGTGTCGTAGGCGACGACGGCGATCTTGGCGCGGTCGCCCGGATCGCGGGCGCAGGCCTTGATCTCGACCAGGCCCTGGCCAACTTCCGGCACCTCGAGCTTGAACAACTCCATCATGAATTCGGGCGCGGCGCGGCTGATGAACAGCTGCGGGCCACGGGGCTCGCTGCGCACGTCGTACAGGTAACCGCGCACACGGTCGCCGGCACGCACGACATCGCGCGGAATGGCCTTGTCCTTCTGGATCAGCGCCTCGGCGTTGCCGCCCAGGTCGACATAGACGTTGCCGCGCTCCACGCGCTTGACCACGCCGGTCACCAGCTCACCCACGCGATCCTTCCAGGCGTCGACGACCTGCTGGCGCTCGGCCTCGCGCACGCGCTGCACGATCACCTGCTTGGCGGCCTGCGCGGCGATGCGGCCGAAATCGACGTTCTCGATCTGCTCTTCGATGTAGTCGCCGACCTCGACGCCGTCGGCCTCGTCGACCGCATCCATCAGGCGGATCTGACGGTCCGGCGATTCCATCACCACGTCGTCGGCCACGACTTCCCAGCGGCGGAAGGTCTCGTAGCTGCCGTCCTTGGGATCGATCGCCACGCGGGTCAGCACGTCCTGATCGACATAGCGCTTCTTGGCCGCCGTGGCCAGTGCGGCCTCGATGGCCTCCAGGATCACGGTCTCGGGGACACCTTTCTCGCTGGCGACCGCATCGACGACCAGCAACAGTTCCTTGCTCATCTTTTCATTCACTCCGCACCGGCCGGCTTGCGCGGCCGCTTGTTGTCACGTGGTGTGTTGTCTGCGTTGCGGGTCGCGCCGGCGGCGCGTCCCTTCTTGTCCTTCGACGGCGCCAGGCCCAGCGCGGCCCAGTCGGGGACCAGCCGCGCCTTGTCGATGTTGTCCATGCGCACCGTCAACGGCGTGCCGTCGACGTCGAACGTGATGGTCTCGCCCTCGACCGCGTCGATGCGGCCGGTCAGGCGGCGGCGCCCGTCCTGCGGCAGCTTCAGGCCGACCTTCGCGGTCTGGCCGGCGAAGCGCGCGAAATGCGCGGCCTCGAACAGCGGCCGGTCGACGCCGGGCGAAGACACCTCGAGCGTGTAGTTGCCGCTGATCGGGTCCTCGACGTCGAGCTGGGCCGACACCTCGCGGCTGACCGCCTCGCAATGCTCGATGGTCACGCCCTGCCCGGCCTCGCCGTTGGTCGCCCCACCCTCGGCGGCATCCGTGTCGGTGGCCGGCACATCGATGTAGAGCCGCACCAGCGCGCCACCGGGCGCCGGCAGGTATTCGATGCCCAGCAGTTCGAGGCCAAGAGACTCGACCGTCGCCGCCAGCATCGTCTTGAGTTGTGTCGCCTTGTCCGCCACTCGTCCCTCGCGTTGTCCGGTACCGCGTCCGATCGCCTGCATTTCGACGACCTGCCGACGCGCGCGTCGGTTTTGCGGTCGTGGAAAACGACAAGGGGCCCGACGGGCCCCTTGTCCGATACCACTGGATGTCGGCGCCGAAGCGAAGCAGGAGCTTCGGCAAGCCCAGACTTTTCGCTTTCGGGCACCTTGCGGATACCCATCGATCGACGCGAAAAATTTGGTAGCGGGGGCAGGATTTGAACCTGCGACCTTCGGGTTATGAGCCCGACGAGCTGCCAGACTGCTCCACCCCGCATCAGGAGTGCGATTATGAAGCGAGCGGTGCGGAATTGCAAGCCAGAACACCGCTGCAGATCCCGTTTCGCATCGCTCGATCGTGTGGGCAAACCCAGGTCACGACCGACCGCGGGCGCATCATAACGCAAGCACAATGCCGGCGCCATCGCCGTGCGCTAAACGGCCGATACGCAGGCGAGCGCACGCGAGGAAACCAGCCACTGAAGCAGCGCACGGGCATCGTCTTGGGGCATCGAAGTCGCCTCTCCCGGCCGCGTCTCGAACGGCGCGAGCAGCGCGTCGACCGAGATCGCCGCGCCGCCATCGAAGCACCGCAGCGAAGCGGCGGCCACGGGGTCGAAACGCTCGATACGACGGACATGCCCGGCCGCGCCGCACAGCACCGCCCCCGGCGCATCGTCGTGGCTCCAGACCAGCGGATACGCCGGGTCGGCCAACCGCAACTGCGCCCGGTCGTCGAGCGGCGCCAGCGGCATCGCCGGCGGCGGCGGCATGAAGCCGCCACCGGTCAGCAGCGAGAGATAGCCCGCCGTCGCGGCACTGCGCAGCGCACGCGAAGACGCCAGGTCCCGTGCCCGATCCAGCGCCTGTACGACCCCGATCGGCCGGCCGTCGTCCTCCGCGCCCAAGGCATCGGCAGCAGGCCCCGTCTGGTCCGCATCGCAGGCCTCGGCCACGCGCTCGATCGCATCGAGGGCATAGAGCACGGCATGCCCGTCGCGCGGGACGCCGACGTTCACGCTGGTCGCCACCTCGGCGCCGACCGTCTCGCCGACGTGGTAATAGGTCGACGGCCAATAGAGCAGGTCCCCAGGGCCGATCTCGACGGCGAACGAGTCGTCCAGAAACTGCGCATAGTCGACCCGCGTGGCCACCGCATCCTGCCAGGGGCGCGCAGGCCAGAAGCGCATGCGCTTGCGTCCCTGCAGCACGAACACGAACGTCGAGAAGCGGTCCTTGTGCACGCCCACCGGCGTGCGCTCGTAGTTGCCGTGGAACAGCGTGGTGATCGCCCCGCTCGCCGGCAGACCAACGTGCGCCCACAAACCGCGAAAGAACCGGCGCCCGGCCTCGAAGATGTCGGCATCGTGCCGATGAAACTCGTTGACGATCAGCGCGTAGGCCGCGCGCGTGCCGGCATCGCGCAGCACCCGCTGCGCGTAGCGCGCGAAGTCGCCGTCGTCCGCGCGCGGCAGCCAGCCACCGGGCTGCCGCAACTGGCGATCGTCAAGCACGAACCGGCACACCGCGCCCCCTGCAGCCCCTTCGTGCGCCACCGAAGCGGCCGCGCGCAGCGCCGCATCGACGGGGTACGGCGCCGCGCCGCCTTGGCGGTACACCACCGGCCGCACGTCCCAGCAGGTCGCGACGAACTGCGCCCAGTCCAGCGGCCCCTGCACTTCCAGGTAGGGCGTGGCGTTCATGGCGTGTCTCCCCCGTAGGTGCGCTGCAACTGCGCGCGATAGGCGGCGAGCGGCGGCAGCCCCATCCGACGCCGATGCGCATCGATCTGGTCGGGCTGCTCGAGCGGGTACGGCACCAGCCGTCCGCGTCGGCGCCTGAACTTGGTGCCGTAGCGCTGCGGGCGCCCGGCCTGCACGCAGACCGCGTCGCTCAGATACGCCAGATGGCGCAGCGGCACCTCGCCCTGCGCGGCGGCCGCGGTCACCAGCGCCAGACAGCGCCGCTGCAGGGTCGCGGCCTCGCGGCCGGCATGCTGCGCGAGCGCGGCAGCGGCGTCGCAGGCCTGGGCACCGACGCGTGCGACGGTCGGCCAGCCGTGCGCGTCAAGCACCGTCTCCAGCCACGTCAGCGCGGCGCGTGTCAGCCGCGCAAGGCGCGTGGCCAATGCGCGATCCCGGAAGCCGTCCGCAGCCCATTGCCGGCGCAACGCGCCGTCGATGCGCTGGATCGCGCGCAGCCGCCGGGCCACCGCCGGCAACCGCGGGGCAGCTGCGGGCAACGGCCGCGTACGCAGCTCGATCCGCCGCCGGCTCCAGGTGTAGACGACCCGACAGTCCGCCGCGGGCCAGTCGAAGTGGGCCTCCCCAGCATGCGTGCTGCGAAGATGCAGCGCGACGCCCAGCGCCGGATCGCGCCAGCGCCAGCCGCGAGCGTCGCGCCAGACCTCGGGCGCGTCGCGTTCGAGATCACGATACGCATGCGCGACCGCGTCCTGGAGCAGCGTCGCCAGATCGACCAGATCGGGGCGCCACGCCAGCCGCGCGCGCAGGTCCGGCCGCAGCGACGGCAGTGCGAGCGTCACCGGCCCGGCCGCGCGGGCGCGCAGAAATGTCGGCGCGGCCAGGCACTGCAGCGCGCCGCCACCGGCTGCGGCAAAGAAGTACGGCACATCGCCACGCGCCAGTTGCGTGCGCTCGGCCTCGTCGAACGACAGTGCATCGGTCGGCACGCCCTCGGCCTGCGCCGCGAGCGCGCGGGCATAGGTTGCGGTCAACTGGGTCAGCACGCGGACGCGCCCACCGCGCACCGCCCGCCGCAGACGCGCATCGAACCCGCGCCGGTGATGCAGCAGACAGGTCCAGGTATCGAACATGCCGCGCAGCATCGCCGGCAGATAGCGCGCAGGACCGAGATTTCCGGCGAGATCGGCGACTGCCGCCCGCGATGCAGTGCGTGCCCACGCGGCCACCGGTCGCAATTGCAGCGCGTCGCCAGGCGCCGCGAACAAGGCGGCGGCCGGCCCCTCGACAGCATCGGCCTGCAGGCGGGACGCGAAGCCGGGGTGACCGGTCTGCGCATCGCCCAGGACCAGTCCAGTGCCGGTCAAGCGGGTCATGTGGCAGCCGAACACTTCCATATCGACGATATAGGGCATCGGTTCGGGCGCACCGGGACGGATGCCGCACAGCACGTTGCCCTCGCCCAGGTCGGTAGCGCCGACGGCGTGGCAGGCGACAGCCAGCGCACCGGCCGAGCGCCAATAGCGCGCCGCCGCCCGCGGCGACAGGCGCGCGCCTTCGATCGACGGCTGCGCCGGGTCCAGCACGTCCCATTGACGCGGCGGCGCGATCCAGTCCTGCCAACTGTAGGTCCAAGCGTCGGCGCCGGCGCCGCGCCAGACCCGCAGCGTGGGCAGCCGCACCGGGCCGGACACCGGCGAGCACGCATTGAGCCAAGCGAACAGCGCGGCGTTGTCGCGGTCCGCCCCGTCGGCGAGAAAGAGTCGCTCGCCATCGACCGGTCGCGGCTTGTAGGCGATACGCCTGCCCCCGCGCAGCCGCAGGCACAGCACGCGCTGGCCACCGTTGTGCGTTTCCGACGCACTGGCCCACAGTCCGACCACCGGCCCGCGCACCGCATCGCCGAAGACCTCAGCATCCAGGTCGCGACGCAGGCGCAGCACGAAGCGCTCGAGGAAGCGCTGGAACTGTTCGCGACTGCCGACGAGCGCTTCGGCTGTGTCGGGTCCGCCGGTGGCGCAGCGGACGAATGCGTCACTGACCAGCGGGGCAAACAACGCGGCATTGCCGAGCCCGAGCACCCGGCGCGCAAAGAGATCGGCATGGGCCGGCGCCAGGGCACGGCACCACGACCCCAGCGCCTCGAGCATGTCGACGAACGGTGCGAACGCCGGCCGGACCAGGACCGCCGCGAGCCGGCGCGCATCCTCCGGGCCTTGCAAGGGCCCGAGCGCTTCGACCAGCCCATCCCCGCGCCGTCGCGCGCGCGGCGGCAGCAACGCGCCGCCTCCGCCGTGGGCGACGGCGCGCACGAGTGCCCGGGCTTCCGGCGGCAGTCGCACCATCGAATCGACGAGTGGTAACGTCAGCGCGAGAGCCACAGGCAATGCGTGCCGAGTCGGGTCAAGCCCGCAGCCTGCATCGCGCCGCACACGACGGGCCAAGGCCTCAGGGCCCTCCGGTGCTGTCGGCGGCGGACCACGCGACCCCACGCGCTGCGCACAGCTGCGCCAAGGTGGTCTGCAACGCAGCCACGGGGCCGCACAGCGCTGCGACGGTCGACGCCCCATCGCGCATGAGCGCCTCGCGCAGCCTGCGGCTGGCGGGCGTCGCCTCGACCGCCAGCGTGTGCCCGTTGACCGCCCACAGCAGCATCCCCTCGCCCGCCGGGATCTCGAGAATGCGGGTGCCGGGCACGGTGCGGATACGGTCGTCGGGCGCGAGGTCCGGCACAGCGGCGCAGCCAGGCACCGGCTCCAGCGCGCAGGCGCTGGCGCGGGCGATCCACTGCACGCGCTGGGCGAGTTCGGCATTCGGCCCGGCGGCGACGTCGCCGAGCGCCTCGACATCGCGTGCGAGCGCATCGGGCAGCACAATCGCACCGTCGGCCGCACATGTGGGCGTCGCCGGCAGATACGGCACGAGGCCTTCGGGATAGCGTTCGGCTTGCACCAGCGAGGCGAACAGTGCGATCAGCTCGCGCACAGATGCCGTCCGCTGCACCGGAATGTCCAGACGCAACGCGACACACCCCGGATCCTCGGCTACCTCCACGGCCTCGCCGGGCGGCCTGCACAGCAATTGGCCGGGCGCGACGCGATGCGTGTCGCCGCAGTCGCCTTGGGTCACGACGATCCCCCGAGCAATGGCAGCAGCAGCGTCGCGGCCGTGCGGTCGTCGGTATTGCGGCGGAAGCGTCCCAGCAGCAGGTGCGAGGCCACCGGCCGCACTGGGCAGCCCAGCCGTTCGCACCAACCAGAAAGAAAATCGCGGACATCCCGCCATGTCGCCGGATCGACGACCAGGGGCGATTCGATGTCCAGCCATGCCGGCGCGTCTGGACACTCGGCTGCGAGGCGACGCAGATACGCGACCGCCGATGCGTCGCGCGCGTCAGGCAGCAGCGCACCCGGTGCGCGGATCTCGGCATCCCCGGCAAAAAAGCGCAGGGCCGGCACCGAGAAGAAGCGGATACCCGCGCGCGAGGGCCGGCAGATGGCGATCGCCAGGCGATACGCTGATGCGATCGGCCACAACGGCGGTGCCGGCAGGCAGACCGCACGGCCTGCCCGGTGGCAGGCAGCGAGGCGGTCCCAATCGAAAGCGCCGGCGTGCGCCGGCGCCGTTGCCATGTCCATGGCCGATGCCATCCGCAACACGAAGGCCGCACCCGCCGGCATCGCCGGCCGGATGCGGCACTGCGCTCAGACGCAGTAGATCGTGCGCGAGCAGGTCGCCTGCGGGGCGATCCCGGCGGTGTCGAGGGCGGTGCCCTTCGGCGTCTGCTTCTGCATCTGCCCGATCAGCCGATCGAGGTTGGACCTCGCATCGCCGGCCGGGTTGCGACGGGTCCCCTGATCCTTGCTTGCCTTGACCTTGTCCATGATCGTCTCCTTGCTGGTTGGGTGACGTCCCGGTGCAGCCCGGCGGTGACCGGACGATCCGGCGATCCGCGCGCCGCACCGGCCCGCCGTCGTCGACGGGCGGGTTCCGGGGTAACACGCCCGCGCGGCGCCATGCAAATGAATACGCCAGCGTCGTGCTCGAGCCATGACCGAGGTCACATCCTCATGCGCACGTGCCCAATGGCGGCGCTCGGCCGTACAGGCATCGAAACGGATCCCGCAAACGACACCGGCCGGGTCGAAGACCCGGCCGGTATTGAAGACATCGATGGTCCGCGCACGCGCGGCCTTTGCGGTCAGGCGAACGCCTGCTGGCACCAGGCCATCAGCGGGCTCCAGAACAACCCCAGGCCCAGCAGCGCCAGCGCATTGACCGCGAACACGATCCGCAGCAACGAACCCGGGCGCTGCGCGACCGGCGCGGCGTTGGGCGCATCGAAGTACATGACCTTGATCACGCGCAGGTAGTAGAACGCGCCGATGACCGCAAACACGATACCGACGATCGCCAGCCACAGCAGGTCGCCTTCCAGCGCGCCCTGCAGCACGACCAGCTTGGCCCAGAAACCGAGGAACGGCGGCACGCCGGCCAGCGACGCCATGATGCACAGCACCAGACCGGCCATCCACGGGCTGCGCTGGTTCAGGCCCTTGTAGTCCTCGATCCGCTCGGCCTCGAAGCCGGCGCGCGAGAGCATGACGATCGCACCGAACGAGGCCACCGACATGATCGCGTAGCTGATCGCGTAGAACATCGCCGCCGCATGTCCGGTCTCGCCGCCGCCGGCCAGGCCGAGGAACAGGAAGCCGACGTGCGAGATCGTCGAGTAGGCGAGCATGCGCTTGAGGTTGGTCTGCGCGATTGCGAACAGGTTGCCGACCGCCAGCGACAGCGCCGCGAGCAGCGCCAGCAGCAGCTGCGACTGGTCGTGCACCTGGCCCAGCGCGGTATCGAGCAGGCGCCAAGCCATGCCGAACGCGGCCAGCTTGGGCACCGAGCTGATGAACGCGACGATCGGGGTCGGCGCACCGTGGTAGGTGTCGGGCAGCCACATGTGGAACGGCGCGGCGCCGAACTTGAACGCGATGCCCACCAGCACGAACACCATGCCGGTCAGCAGCAACACGCGCCCCTCGCCCACCAGCCCACCAACCGCCTGGTCGATGCCGGGCAGCGACAGCGTGCCGGTCGCGCCGTAGATCAGCGACATGCCGAACAGCAACATGCCCGAAGCCAGCGCGCCAAGGACGAAGTACTTCATCGCCGCTTCCGACGACAGCGGGTTGTCGCGGTCGCAGGCCACCAACGCATACGAGCACAGCGCCAGCAGCTCCAGGCCGACGTAGACCATCGTCATGTTGTTGGCCGAGACCAGCAGCATCATGCCGGCGCTGGTGAACAGGAACAGCACCGGGATCTCGCCCTGGTACAGGCCCCGCTCGCGCAGGTACGGCCACGCGTAGTCCAGTGCGATCGCACCGACGATCAGCCCAGCGACCTTGAGCACATCGGCGCCGGCATCGCGGACGAACATGTCGGCCAGGATCGTGCCGTGGCCGCCGATACCGGCGGCGATCAGCACGGCGGCGCCGAGCATCGTGACCACGGCCAACGCATGGGTGACGATGCGGCGGCGCGGGTCGAGGAACAGGTCGAGCATCAGCAGCGCGAACGCGCCCAGGATCACGACGAGCTCAGGCACGATCGGGCCAAGCTCGGCCAACGTGCGGACGGGGGGCGTCATCGGAGCGGAAATCATCGCGGCACGGCTCTCATTGAATATGGACTCACAGCTTGCTGGCGGCGATCACGTTCGCCAGTTGCGCGATGGACGGCTCCATCAGGTCGGTCAGCGGCTTGGGGTAGACACCGATCAGCAGCGTGCCCGCGGCGAACACGCCCAGCACCAGCGCCTCGCGGGCGTTGATGTCCTTGAGCGCGGCGACGTGCGCATTGGCGACCTCGCCGTAGAGCACCCGCTTGACCAGCCACAGGGTGTAGGCGGCGCCGATGATCAGCGTCATCGCCGCGAAGAAGCCGATCAGCGGGTGGTTCTGGAACGCGGCCAGGATCACCATGAATTCACCGACGAAACCCGACGTGCCCGGCAGGCCGGAGTTGGCCATCGCGAACAGCACGTAGAACGCCGCGAACCAGGGCATCACATTGGCGACGCCGCCGTAGTCCTTGATCATGCGCGTGTGCATGCGGTCGTACAGGATGCCGATGCACGAGAACATCGCGCCCGAGACGAAGCCGTGCGAGACCATCTGCACCATCGCGCCCTGCAGGCCCAGCCGGGCCGCATCGCCAGCGTCGACGTCACGCACCAGCGCAAACGCGATAAACACGCCCAGGGTCACGAAGCCCATGTGCGAGACCGACGAGTACGCGACCAGCTTCTTCATGTCCTGCTGGACCAGCGCGACCAGGCCGACGTAGACCACCGCGATCAGCGACAGCGCGATCACCAGCCACGCCCACTCGTGGCCGGCATCGGGGGTGATCGGCAGGTTGAAGCGCAGGAAGCCGTAGCCGCCGATCTTGAGCATGATCGCCGCCAGGATCACCGAGCCGCCTGTCGGCGCCTCGACGTGCGCATCGGGCAGCCAGGTATGCACCGGGAACATCGGCACCTTGACCGCGAACGCGGCGAGGAACGCGAAGAACAGCCACGTCTGCTCGGTCGCCGACAACCGCACCGCGTACAGGTCGGGCAATTGCCAGCTGCCGGCCTGCAGGTACAGGTAGATCAGCCCGACCAGCATGAACACCGAGCCGAGGAACGTGTAGAGGAAGAACTTGACCGAGGCGTAGACGCGCCGCGGACCGCCCCACACGCCGATGATGATGAACATCGGAATCAGCATCGCCTCGAAGAACACGTAGAACAGCATCGCGTCCACGGCGCAGAACACGCCGATCATCATGCCCTCGAGGATCAGCATCGCGGCGTAGTACTGGTGCACGCGCTTGCTCACCGAGGTCCAGGCGCCGATCAGCACCAGGGCGGTGGTCAGCGTGGTCAGGATGATCAGCGCCACCGAGATGCCGTCCGCACCCAGGTGGTACTCGATGCCCAGCGACGGAATCCACTCGCGGCGCTCGAGGAACTGCATCCCCGCATTCGCGTAATCGAAGCCGGTGAACAGCGGCAGGCTGAGCACGAACACCGCCACGGCGACCGCGAGCGACACCCAGCGCACGGCATCGGCGCGGCGATCGCCCAATGCGAGCACGCAGGCGCCGCCGAGGATCGGCAGCCAGATCAATAGACTGAGAAGAGGCCAGTTCGACACGTGGGTATTTCCGTCAGCGCCAGTACTTGATGAGGACGGCCAGGAGCACGATCAGGCCGACGATCATCGCGAATGCGTAGTGGTAGAGAGCGCCGGACTGCAGCCGGCGGACGAGGCCCGAGACCAGGTCGACGACGCGCGCCGAGCCGTTCACGAACAGGCCGTCGATGACCTTGGTGTCGAACACGCGCGACAGCTTGCCCAGCGCGACGCCGCCACCGGCGAAGCCGCCGATCCACAGGTCGTCGGCGAAGTACTTGCGCTCGAGCACCCGGATCGGCAGCGCGAACACGCGCGCGGCCTTGGCCGGCAGTTCCGGCTTCCACCAGTACATCACCGTGGCGAGCACGAAGCCGGCCACGACCAGCCAGAACGCAGGGGCAACGAAGCCGTGCAGCGCGAAGCCCACCGGGCCGTGCCAGAGCTCTTCCTTCAGCGTCGCCAGCACGTCGTTGGACGCCAGCACGTGGATCACGCCATCGAAGAACCCGTTGCCTGCATGGTGGCCGGTCCAGTCGGTGCCGAAGAGCATCGGGCCGGCGGTGAAGTAGCCGATCAGGATCGACGGGATCGCCAGCAGGATCAGCGGCAGCGTCACCACCCACGGCGACTCGTGCGGCTCGTGCGCACCGTGACCATGGTGCCCATGATCCTCATGCGCATGGGCCACCGCATGGCCATGCCCGTCGTCGTCCAGCGGCTCGTGATGGGTCTCCTGGCCGTGCGCATCGTGTGCGGCATGCACGTCGGAGGCGTGCGCATCGCGGAAGCGCTCCTTGCCGAAGTAGGTCATGTACAGCAGGCGGAAGCTGTAGAACGAGGTCACGAATGCGCCCAGCAGCACCGACCAGTACGCGTACTGGTACACCCAGCCGCCATCGCCGGCGTGCTTGGCCGCTTCGATGATCGTGTCCTTGGAGTAGAAGCCGCTGAAGAACGGCGTGCCCACCAAGGCCAGCGTGCCGATGACGCTGGTCCAGAACGTGATCGGCATGTACTTGCGCAGGCCGCCCATCTTGCGCATGTCCTGCTCGTGGTGCATGCCGATGATCACCGAGCCGGCGGCCAGGAACAGCAGCGCCTTGAAGAACGCGTGCGTCATCAGGTGGAACACTGCGGCCGAGTACGCCGACACGCCCAGTGCGACCGTCATGTAACCCAGCTGCGACAGCGTGGAGTACGCGACGACCCGCTTGATGTCGTTCTGCACGATGCCGATCAGGCCGGTGAAGAACGCGGTGGTCGCACCGATGAACAGGATGAACTGCAGCGCGGTCTCCGACAGCTCGAACAGCGGCGACATGCGCGCCACCATGAAGATGCCGGCGGTGACCATCGTCGCGGCGTGGATCAGCGCCGAGATCGGGGTCGGGCCTTCCATCGAATCGGGCAGCCACACGTGCAGCGGGACCTGGGCCGACTTGCCCATTGCGCCGATGAACAGGCAGATGCAGACCAGCGTCGCCACCGACCACTCGAAGCCGCTGATGATCTCGACCGTCTGGCCACCACCGATCGTGGTGTCGGCGGCCGCGAACACGGTCGCGTAGTCGAGGCTGCCG
Organism: Xanthomonas citri pv. mangiferaeindicae; assembly: GCA_002240395.1. Classification (NCBI taxonomy): domain Bacteria; kingdom Pseudomonadati; phylum Pseudomonadota; class Gammaproteobacteria; order Lysobacterales; family Lysobacteraceae; genus Xanthomonas; species Xanthomonas citri. The sequence continues at coordinate 2,940,763 of CP016836.1, read as the reverse complement.
AACCAGTAGAGCACCCCGGCAATACCAAGCAGGAAGCCGAAGTCGCCCACGCGGTTGACCAGGAACGCCTTCATGTTGGCGAACACCGCGCTGGGCTTCTTGAACCAGAAGCCGATCAGCAGGTACGACACCAGGCCCACCGCTTCCCAGCCGAAGAACAGCTGCAGGAAGTTGTTGCCCATCACCAGCATCAGCATCGAGAAGGTGAACAGCGAGATGTAGCTGAAGAACCGCTGGTAACCGGGGTCCTCGGCCATGTAGCCGATGGTGTACAGGTGCACGAGCAGCGACACGAAGGTCACCACGACCATCATCATCGCCGTCAGGTTGTCGACCAGGAAGCCGACGTGCGCCGAGTAGTTGCCGACCTCGAAGAACGTGTAGACGTTCTCGTTGAACGGTGCGGCGCCCTGCAGCAGTTGCCACAGCGTGTAGACAGACAGCGCGCAGCTGACCGCGACACCGGCGATCGTCGCCACATGCGCGCCGGTGCGCCCGACCTGGCGTCCGAACAGGCCGGCAATGATCGAGCCCAGCAGCGGGGCCAGGACGATCGCGACCAGGATGCCCTTTGAAATGGTGTACTCCATGCCCGGCTCAGCCCTTCAGCGTGTCGAGTTCGGCGACGTTGATCGTGCGCCGGTTGCGGAACAGCGTGACCAGGATCGCCAGGCCGATCGCGGCCTCGGCCGCGGCCACGGTCAGAATGAAGAACACGAAGATCTGACCGGCGGCATCACCGTATTCGCGCGAGAATGCGACGAAGTTGATGTTGACCGCGAGCAGCATCAGCTCGATCGACATCAGCAGGATGATCACGTTCTTCCGGTTGAGGAAGATGCCCGCCACGGAAATGCAGAACAGCACCGCACCCAGCGACAGGTAGTGGCCCAGCGACAGGCCGGTTCCGAACAGCTCGGTCATTTCGCTTCTCCCTCGGTCGGCAGGTCGCCGGCATCGGCCGGGGCCTCCACCACCGGACGCACTGCGTCCATCTTCACCACGCGCATGCGGTCCTTGGCGCGCACCCGCGCCTGCTCGCCCGGGTTCTGATGCTTGGCGCCCGGCCGGCGGCGCAGCGTCAGCGTCACCGCGGCGATCACTGCGACGGTGAGGATCACCGCGGCGACCTCGAACGGCAGCAGGAAGTCGGTGAACAGCCGGCGGGCCAGCCACACCGTGTTCGAGACCCCGGCCGCGTCGACCGCATCGACCGCGAACGGCGTCATGCGGCTGCGCACGCCGATCAACGCGAGGATCTCGAGCAGCATCACCACCGCCACGATCAGGCCGACCGGCAGGTAGCGCACGTAGCCCTCCCGCAGCGGCGCGACATCGATGTCGAGCATCATCACCACGAACAGGAACAGCACCATCACCGCACCGACGTAGACCAGCACCAGCGCGATGCCGAGGAACTCGGCGCCGACCAGCAACCAGGTGCAGGCGGTGGAGAAGAACGTCAGCACCAGGAACAGCGCCGCGTGCACCGGGTTGCGGGCACTGATCACCGCAACCGCGGACATCACGGTCGTCGCGGCGAAGACGAGGAAGAAGATCAGGGCGAGGTCCATGGCTTACCTGTACGCGGAGTCGGCGGCGCGGCGTTCGGCGATCTCGGACTCGAGACGGTCGCCGATGGCCAGCAGCTGCGGCTTGGTCACGATGTTCTCGCCGCGGTTCTCGAAGTGGTACTCGTGGATGTGCGTCTCGACGATCGAATCCACCGGGCACGATTCCTCGCAGAACCCGCAGTAGATGCACTTGAACAGGTCGATGTCGTAGCGCGTGGTGCGGCGGGTGCCGTCGGCACGCTGCTCCGAATCGATCGTGATCGCCAGTGCCGGGCACACCGCCTCGCACAGCTTGCACGCGATGCAGCGCTCCTCGCCGTTGGGATAGCGACGCAGCGCATGCAGCCCGCGGAAGCGTGGCGACTGCGGCGCCTTCTCCATCGGGTACATCAGCGTGTACTTGTCCCGGAACAGATATCGGAACGTCAGTGCCATGCCGCCGAGCAATTCGAGCAGCAGCAGGCTCCTGAACCATGCAACGAACTTGCCCATCACTGCCCTGCCTCGAATACGCCGAAGTACGCCATCAACGCGGTGACCACGATCCAGCCGATGCTGATCGGGATGAACACCTTCCAGCCCAGCCGCATGATCTGGTCATAGCGGTAGCGCGGGAACGACGCACGGAACCAGATGAAACAGCTGGCGAAGAAGAACACCTTCGCAAACAGCCACCACCAGCCATCGATCGCCAGCCACTCGAGCACCGGCACGCCGTCGAACCAGCCCTGGAACGGCGACAGCCAGCCACCGAGGAAGAACGTCGAGGTCAGGAAGCTGATCAGGATCATGTTCGCGTACTCGGCCAGGAAGAACAGCGCGAACGCCGACCCCGAGTACTCGACCATGTGGCCGGCGACGATCTCCGACTCGCCTTCGACGACGTCAAACGGCGAGCGGTTGGTCTCGGCCACACCGGACACGAAATAGATCACGAACAGCGGCAGCATCGGCAGCCAGAACCAGTCGAACAGGCCCTTGCCGCCGGCCTGCGCCATGACGATCTCGCTCAGATTCAGGCTGCCGGCGCCGACCATCACGCCGACCAGGGCGAAGCCCATCGCGATCTCGTAGCTGATCATCTGCGCCGAGGCGCGCATCGCGCCCAGGAACGCGTACTTGGAGTTCGACGCCCAGCCGGCCAGGATGATGCCGTAGATCCCCAGACTGGTCATCGCCAGCAGGTACAGCAGGCCCGCGTTCGCGTTCGACAGCACCAACTGCGCGTCGAACGGCACCACCGCCCAGGCCGCGAACGCCGGCGCGAGGGTGATCAGCGGCGCCAGCACGTACAGCACACGTTGCGCGTTGGTCGGCTGGATGACTTCCTTGAACAGCAGTTTGAAGACGTCAGCGAAGGCCTGGAAGATGCCCATGCCGACGTACATCGGCCCATGGCGCACGTGCATCCAGCCGATCAGCTTGCGCTCCCAGACCACGTAGAACGCCACGGCGATGATCACCGGCATCGCGATCACGAGGATCTTGAGCACGATCCACAGCACCACGCCGATACCGCCCAGCGACAGCAGCGCCTCGTGCAGCGGCGCAGTGAGATCGCCGAGCAACGATGCGGTGTTCGTCACGCCGGTTTGCGAAACGCCGCCTTGCAAAAGGCTTGCTGTAGGCATGCTCATGCCGCCACCACCTTGACCTTGCCGGCCACCAGCGCCGCGGTGGCGCCGTAGCCCGATTCGACCCATGCCGCGCCAGGGGCGACGCGGTCGTCGACGACGACCTGCAGCGTGCCGGTGCCGACCGCGTTGCTGACCTTGGCCATGCCGCCATCGGCCACGCCGTGCGCCGAGGCGTCATCGGGATGCAGCGCGATGCGCGGGCCCAGGGTCAGCGGATGGGACTGCAGCGCCGCCGCGCGACGGGTCAGCGCATCGACCCGGTAGATCGCCTGGGTCACCGCCAGCTCGAGCCCGTCGCCGTCGACCGTCGGGGCCGCAGAGGCTGCGACCGTCACGGTCCGCGGCTGCAGACCTGCACGCAGGCCGGCCAGATCGGTGAACTCGAAGCCCGGTACCGCCAGCTCGCCACTGAGCGCACGCAGGACCCGCCAGCCCGCCCGGGCATCGCCCGGCAGCTTGCCGGCCGCGGTCGCATGCTGCGCGCGCCCGTCGAGGTTGGTCAGCGTGGCGTCGATCTCGGCGAGCGCGCCGATCGGCAGAATCACATCGGCGACGCTGCGCGTGGATTCGCAGGCGAACTGGCTGAATGCCACGACCTGGGCCGCGCCCAGTGCCTGCATCGCCTGCGCCGGATCGGCGAAGTCCAGGCCCGGCTCGATGCCGTAGATCACATAGGCGCCACGACGCTGCGCGAGCATCGCGTTGGCATCGCGCGTGGTCGGCAGCACGCCGGCATGCGTCAGGCCGAGCGCATTCGCACCCTGCGGGATCCGGCACAGCGCGGCCCCGGTCGACTGCGCCAGCGCGGCCGCGGCCTTGCGGATGTCGGTGGCGTGCGCGCTGGTTTCCGCCTGCGCACCGACGATGATCGCAGCATGCTTGGCATCGCGCAGCGCGTCGGCCAGCTCGGCGACCTGCAGCGTCTCGGCGATGCGCGACGGCGCCACGATGGCCTTGTCGGCGATGTCGAAGGTGAACTCGAAATCGACCGGATTGACGACGTAGACCTTGGCGCCGCGCTTCCAGGCCTGGCGCACACGGTGGTGCAGCAGCGGCACTTCATGGCGCAGGTTGGATCCGACGATCAGCACCGCGTCGGCCTTGTCGAGCTCGGCGACAGGCATCGCAAACGCTTGCGCGACGGCGCCGTCGGACAGGTCGCGCTGGGCGATGCGATGGTCGAGGTTGCCCGAGCCCAGGGCGTCGGCCAGACGCGCGAGCAGCGCGCCCTCCTCGCTCGAGGTCGACGGGTGCACCAGCACGCCGAGTTCGTCGGCCGGGTTATCGCGCAGGATCCGGGCCGCGCGCGTGAGCGCTTCGTCCCAGGTCGCCTCGCGCCACTGGCCTCCATCCTTGATCTGCGGATGCAGTGCACGGTCTTCGGCCGCCAGGCCCTGATGCGAGTAGCGGTCGCGGTCCGACAGCCAGCACTCGTTGACCGCCTCGTTGTCGCGCGGCACCGCACGCATCACTTCGCCGCGGCGCAGGTGCAGGAACAGGTTGCTGCCCAGCGCGTCATGGCCGCCGAGCGACTCGCGCGCGATCAGTTCCCACGGCCGCGCGCGGAAGCGGAAGACCTTGTTGGTCAGCGCGCCGACCGGGCACACGTCGATGACGTTGCCCGACAGTTCGGTCGTCAACGGCTTGCCGTCGTAGGTGCCGATCTGCAGGTTCTCGCCGCGCTGCATACCGCCCAGCTCGTAGGTGCCGGCGATCTCGGCGGTGAAGCGGATGCAGCGCGTGCATTGGATGCAGCGCGTCATCTCGGTAGCGACCAGCGGGCCGAGATCTTCGTCGGGCACCACGCGCTTGCGCTCAGCAAAACGGCTGACCGAGCGGCCGTAGCCCAGCGACAGGTCCTGCAGCTCGCACTCACCGCCCTGATCGCAGATCGGGCAGTCGAGCGGATGGTTGATCAGCAGGAACTCCATCACGTTGCGCTGCGACTTGAGTGCCTTCTCGCTGCGCGTGACGACCTTCATGCCGTCCATCACTGGCGTGGCGCAGGCCGGCGCCGGCTTGGGCATCTTCTCGACCTCGACCAGGCACATCCGGCAGTTCGCCGCAATCGCCAACTTGTCGTGATAGCAGAAGCGCGGGATCGCGATGCCGGCCTTGTCGGCGGCCTGGATGATCATCGAGCCCTTGGGCGCGGCCAGCTCGACGCCGTCGATGAAGACGGTGACGTGGTCGGGCGGCAGGTTCGGATTCACAGGTTGCGCGCTCATGCAGCCCCCGCCTTCGACACCACCGTGCCGTTGCGCTGATCGTCGACCAGGAAGCGCCGGTTGACGATCGCGTACTCGAACTCGTCCCAGAAGTGGCGCAGGAAGCCCTGCACCGGCCACGCAGCGGCCTCACCGAACGCGCAGATGGTGTGTCCCTCGATCTGGCCGGCGGCCGCCCGCAGCATCTGCAGGTCGTCGACGGTCGCCTTGTGTTCGGCGATGCGGGTCAGCATGCGGTACATCCAACCGGTGCCCTCGCGGCAGGGCGTGCACTGGCCGCAGGACTCCTTGAAGTAGAAACGGGCGATGCGCTGGCATGCACGCACCATGCAGGTGGTCTCGTCCATCACGATGACCGCGCCCGACCCCAGACCCGACCCGGCCTTCTGGATCGCGTCGTAGTCCATCGTCAGACCCATCATCGTCTCGCCCGGCAGCACCGGCATCGACGAGCCGCCCGGGATCACCGCCTTGATGCGGTGCCCGTTGCGCATGCCGCCGCACAGATCGAGCAGTTCGGAGAACGGCGTGCCCAGGCGGATCTCATGGTTGCCCGGCCGCGCGACGTGACCGGAGACCGAGAAAATCTTGCAGCCGCCGTTGTTGGGCTTGCCCAGATTGAGGAACCACTCCGGGCCGTTGCGCACGATCGCGGGCACCGACGCGTAGGTCTCGGTGTTGTTGATCGTGGTCGGCTTGCCGTACAGCCCGAAGTTGGCCGGGAACGGCGGCTTGAAGCGCGGCTGACCCTTCTTGCCTTCGAGCGATTCCATCAGCGCGGTTTCTTCGCCGCAGATGTAGGCGCCCGCGCCCAGCGCGTTGTAGATGTCGATATCGATGCCCGAACCGAGCACGTTCTTGCCCAGCCAGCCGTTGGCGTAAGCCTCGGCGGTGGCTTCTTCGAGATGCTCGAACGGCTCGTGATGGAACTCACCGCGCAGGTAGTTGTAGGCCACGCTCGATCCGGTCGCGTAGCAGGCGATCGCCATGCCCTCGATGACCGCATGCGGGTTGTAGCGCAGGATGTCGCGGTCCTTGGCGGTGCCCGGCTCCGACTCGTCGGAGTTGCAGAGGATGTACTTCTGCATCTCGCCCTTGGGCATGAAGCTCCACTTCAGGCCGGTCGGGAAGCCCGCGCCGCCGCGGCCGCGCAGGCCCGACTGCTTGACCATCTCGATGACGTCGGCCGGCGGGATCTTCTCCTCGAGGATCTTGCGCAGCGCGCTGTAACCACCCGTCTTGAGGTAGTTCTCGTAGCTCCACGGCTTGTCGAAATGCAGCGTGGTGTAGACCGCCTGGTGTTCCTTGGGCGCAGGCCCGACGGGCCCGTAGCCTTCGGAAGACTTGGGATGGTGATGTGCCATGTCCGCGCGTTGCCCTACTTCAGACCATCGAGCAGCTCATCGACCTTCTCGGGCGAGAGCTTCTCGTGGTAGTGACCGTTGATGACCACAACCGGCGCGCCGCAGCACGCGGCGACGCATTCTTCCTCGCGCTTGAGGAAGACGCGGCCGTCGGCCGTGGACTCGCCCAGTTTGCAGCCGAGCTTCTTCTCGGCGTGCGCGACCAGATCCTCGGCGCCGTTGAGCCAGCAGCTGATGTTGGTGCAGAAGGCGACGTTGTTGCGGCCGACCTTCTCGGTTTCGAACATCGAGTAGAACGTCGCGACCTCGTACGCCCACACCGGCGGCAGGTCCAGGTACTTGGCCACGCCGGCGATGAGCTCGTCGGTGAGATAGCCGCCATTCTGCTCCTGCGCAGCGAACAGGCCCTGCAGCACCGCCGAACGCTTACGATCAGGCGGGAACTTGGTCAACCAGTGGTCGATGTGCGCGCGGGTGTCCTCGCTGAGCACGACCATCGGGTCGACGTTGCGGGCGTTCTCGAAATTTCCGGTCGCCTTCATCGGTCGACTTCTCCGAACACGATGTCGTAGGTGCCGATCATCGCGACGACGTCCGAGAGCATGTGGCCCTTGGTGATCGCGTCCATCGACGAGAGATGCGCAAAGCCGGGCGCGCGCAGATGCACGCGGAACGGCTTGTTCGCGCCGTCGGAGACCAGGTAGCAGCCGAACTCGCCCTTGGGCGCCTCGACCGCACTGTAGGTCTCGCCCGCGGGCACGCAATAGCCCTCGGTGAACAGCTTGAAGTGGTGGATCAGCGCTTCCATGTCGTCCTTCATCTCCGCGCGGGAGGGGGGCGACACCTTGTAGTTGTCGAGCATGACCGGGCCGGGGTTGGCCTTCAGCCACGCCACGCACTGGGCGATGATCCGTGCCGACTGGCGCATTTCGAAGATGCGGACCAGGTAGCGGTCGTAGCAGTCGCCGTTGACGCCGACCGCGATATCGAAATCGACATCGGCATAGCGCGCATACGGCTGGGTCTTGCGCAGATCCCATTCGACGCCCGAACCGCGCAGCATCGGGCCGGTCATGCCCCAGGCCATCGCCTGCTCGGGCGGGATGACGCCGATGCCGACAGTGCGCTGCTTCCAGATGCGGTTGTCGGTGAGCAGGGTCTCGTACTCGTCGACGCGGCTGGGGAAGTCCTTGGCGAACGCCTCCAGGTAGTCGAGCATCGAGCCCTCGCGCCAGGCATTGAAGCGCTTGAGCTTCTCGCCCTTGCGCCAGCGCGATTCCTTGTACTGCGGCATGCGCTCGGGCAGGTCGCGGTAGACACCGCCAGGCCGGTAGTAGGCGGCATGCATGCGCGCGCCCGAGACCGCCTCGTAGACGTCCATCAGCTCTTCGCGCTCGCGGAACGCATAGAGCATCACCGCCATCGCGCCCAGGTCGAGCGCGTTGGAGCCGACCCACATCAGGTGGTTGAGGATCCGCGTGACCTCGTCGAACAGCGTGCGGATCCACTGTGCGCGCTCGGGCGCCTCGACGCCCATCAGCGTCTCGATGGCGCGCACGTAGGCGTGCTCGTTGCACATCATCGACACGTAGTCGAGACGGTCCATGTAGCCGATCGACTGGTTGAACGGCTTGGACTCGGCCAGCTTCTCGGTCCCGCGATGGAGCAGGCCGATATGCGGATCGGCGCGCATCACCGTCTCGCCGTCCATTTCCAGGATCAGGCGCAGCACGCCATGCGCGGCCGGATGCTGCGGACCGAAGTTGAACGTGTAGTTGCGGATCTCCTGCTTGAGGACATCCGCGCTCGGCGTGGTGTTCGCCTGGTGCAGGGAGGTAGTCGGCACGGCACTCATTTGGCGTTCTCCGCGCGGCGGGCCATCTGCTCACCGCTGGCGGTCGCATAGCGGGCATCGTCGCGGATCACGCGCGGCACGCCGACGCGCGGCTCGACCGAGGTCACCGGCTCGTAGACCACGCGTTTGCGTTCGGCGTCGTAACGCACTTCGACGTTGCCGATCAACGGGAAATCCTTGCGGAACGGATGGCCGACGAAGCCGTAATCGGTGAGGATCCGGCGCAGGTCGGGATGGCCTTCGAAGATCACGCCGAACAGGTCGAACGCCTCACGCTCGAACCAGTCGGCGACCGGCCACAGCCCGGTCAGCGAGGACACGACCGGCAGGTCGTCGCTCGGCGCAAAGCAGCGCACCGTCAGGCGGCGGTTGTGACGGATCGACAACAGCTGCGCGACCACGACGAAGCGGCGCTGCGGCACCGGGATCTCGGCGGTCGCATCGGGCTGGCCGACCTGGCGACTCGGAGCTTCACCGAAGCGGAAGCGACCCGGACCACGGCCTTCGACGCCGCGACTGAAGCCTTCGGAGGACACTTCGGTGTCCCACTCGTCGCTGCCGTAGCCCAGGTAATCGACGCCACACAGATCGATCAGCGACTGAAAGCCGAACTCGTCGCGCAACGCACGGCAGGTATCGAGCCAGTCGCCAGCGGTGGTGATCGTCACCTCACCGCGCGGCAGCGCAACGCCGACCTCGGCGTCCAAAAAGCGAGTGCGCAGGCGCGCGGCGAATGCGCTCGCCGACTCGCGAACAGGTTGGTCACGCATCGCGCAGCCCCGTCTTCTCGTCGCCGAAATTGGTGGCGCGGCGGATCTTCTTCTGCAACTGCAGGATGCCGTAGACCAACGCCTCGGCCGTCGGCGGACAGCCCGGCACATAGACATCGACGGGCACGATGCGGTCGCAGCCGCGCACCACGGAATAGGAATAGTGGTAGTAACCGCCGCCATTGGCGCAGCTGCCCATCGAGATGACCCACTTCGGATCGGGCATCTGGTCGTAGACCTTGCGCAGCGCCGGGGCCATCTTGTTGACCAGGGTGCCGGCCACGATCATCACGTCGGACTGGCGCGGACTGGGGCGGAACACCACGCCGTAACGGTCCAGGTCCAGGCGCGCTGCGCCGGCGTGCATCATCTCCACCGCGCAGCAGGCCAGACCGAAGGTCATCGGCCACATCGAGCCGGTCCGCGCCCAATTGAGCAGCGCGTCGGAGCTGGTGGTGACGAAACCGCGCTCGAGCAGCGGGTTTTCGCCTTCAGGGCGCAGGATGTCGTCGACCCGGCCTTCCGGCAGCGGGTTGTTCATCAGGCGCGCAACGGTCTGGCTCACTCCCATTCCAGCGCTCCCTTCTTCCACACGTAGATGAAGCCGAGCAGCAGCATGCCGGCGAAGATGCCCATCTCAATCAGGCCGAGCATGCCGAGTTCGCGGAACACGGTCGCCCAGGGCACGATGAAGATGATTTCCAGGTCGAAGACGATGAACTGGATCGCGATCAGGTAGTAGCGCACATCGAACTGCATGCGCGCGTCCTCGAATGCCTCGAATCCGCACTCGTAGGGCGACAGCTTCTCCAGCGACGGGCGCTTGGGCCCGAGCAGGTTGCCAACGACCAGCAAGGCGATGCCGATCCCCGTGGCAACGATCAGGAACAGCAGGGTCGGCAGATATTCGGCCAGCACTGGATTGTTCTCTCGGCTACAGCCGCAGGTTTGCGGCCTTGGCTCGACGTCGTGACGTCGCACTCACGAGGCGCCTGGGCGCCTCACGCATATCGGGGACCGCCGCGTTGGCGACGCCTCCACCGATCCCCCTAATTGTACCGTTTTCAGAACTGACGAGTAAACGATTACCCCGGGCCGATACGCGATTCGGGCGGCCTGCAAGGAGGCGCCCAGGCGCCGACCGGACGCATGCGGCAAGAACGCGTCTCAACCGCAGCAAACCGCGTGCTTGAAACGAAAAACCCCCGCTTTTGCGGGGCTTTTCGCCGGCGCGGCACGCGTGCCGACGTCCGTATTTTCTGGTGCCCAAGGGGGGACTCGAACCCCCACGACCTAAGCCGCTACCACCTCAAGGTAGTGCGTCTACCAATTCCGCCACCTGGGCAAACCTGAAACCGCCCGAGCGCGTTACAACAGCACTCGGTAGCCGCGCATTGTAGCGCGAATTATTCCGTCTGGGGAGCCTGCGGCGCAGGTTCCTGCGCCGGTGCCGACGGCACAGTCGCGGCGTCGGCCGGCGCCTGCGGGACCGCGCCCGAGACTGCCGGTGCTGCGGGCACGGCAGCGTCGCCCTGCGGCACTGCCGGCACGGCGGGCGCCTGCTGCTGCGCACCCATCACGCCCAGATCCATATCCAGCGCATTGGGGTTGGCCCGATGCATCGCGTACCAGGCCATGAACAGGGTGATCGAGAAGAACGAGATCGCCAGCCACTTCGTGGCCTTGGACAGGAAGTTCGACGAGCCGCGCGCGCCAAAGACCGTGGCCGAGGCGCCGCCGCCGAAGCCCGAACCGGCCGACGCACCGGCGCCGCGCTGCATCAGAACCAGGATGATCATCGCGATCGCGATGATGACGAACAAGAGGTTGAAGACGAACAGCATTGCGTGGGCGCTCGCAGAACGTGTGGTACGAGGGGCCGCTCAGCGCGCGGCTGCAGCGACGATGGCCAGGAAATCGGCGGCCGACAGCGAGGCTCCGCCGATCAACCCGCCGTCGACATCCGGCTGCGCGAACAGCTCGGCCGCGTTGGCGGGCTTGACGCTGCCGCCATACAGGATCGGCAACGAATCGGCGATCTTAGCATCCCGTGCCGCGATTTCGCTACGGATGAAGGCGTGGACGGCCTGGGCCTGGTCCGGAGACGCAGTCCGGCCGGTGCCGATCGCCCAGACCGGCTCGTAGGCGACGACCGCGTCGGCGAAGGCGGCCGCGCTGACCAGGTCGAGCACCGGGCGCAACTGGGCGGCAATGGCGTCCTCGGTGAGGCCGGCGTCGCGGTGCTGCAGCGACTCGCCCACGCACAGGATCGGCCGCAGCCCGGCATTGACCGCTGCCAGGAACTTGCGCGCCACATGCTCGCTGCTCTCGTGGTGGTACTGCCGACGCTCGGAATGGCCGACCAGCCCGAAGCGCGCGCCGACATCGACGAGCATCGTCGCCGACACCTCGCCGGTATAGGCGCCCTCTTGGTTGCTGCTGACATCCTGGGCACCGAAGGCAAGGCCCTGGGCACCCGCGAAGGCTTCGGCCAGGTCGCCCAGATAAGGCAGCGGTGGCAGGATCACCACCTCGACCCCCGGCGCCGGCGTCGCGGCGATCCGCGATACCAGCGCATTGGCGAATTCACGGCTGCCGTGCAGCTTCCAGTTGCCGGCGACGATGCGTGGACGCATTGGCCATCCTCATGAATGCGGAACGGGGATTCTAGGCGCTGCACCCCAACGGGGCATAGCTGGAGAATCGCGCGGGCCTTCAAAGGCCGGTCTTCACATCGCAAAATAGCCGTAGCCGGCCCTCGCCGGCTTTTTGTTGCGCGGCCTGTTTCGCGTGATGTCCACGATGACCGGAGTCCCCCACCCATGCGCTCTTTCCCTGCCCTCACCGCCCTCGCCTGCGCGCTCGCGCTGGCCCCCACGCTCGCCCTGGCCACCGACGGCTGGACCGGCACCGGCGAGCTCGGCGTGGCCATCTCCAAAGGCAACACCGACAGCGAAACGATCGTGGGCAAGCTCGCGCTCGCCCGTGAGACCGAACTGTGGAAGCATGCGGTGAATGCGTCGTTCCTGTACGGCACCGCCGACGAGGTCGAGAACGCGCGCCGCTACGAGCTGTTCGGCTCGACCGGCTACCAACTCGGCGAGCGGCACTACGTGTTCGGCTCGGCGCGCAACGAGCGCGACCATTTCAGCACCAACGAGTACCAGACCACGGTGGCCGGCGGCTACGGCTTCGAAGCCTTCATGGACGAGCGCACCAAGCTGGTGTTCGAGATCGGCCCCGGTTATCGCTGGGCCAAGGCGCAGGATGTGCGCGTGCACAACAACGAGGCGATCGTCCGCGGCTTCATGGACTTCAGCCATCAGCTCAACGACAACACCCGCCTCTACGACACTCTGCTGATCGAATCGGGCAGCGACAACACCTTCGCCCGCAACGAGCTCGGCGTGCAGGTGAAGATGACCGACGCCCTCGCCCTCAAGGCTGGCTTCGAGATCCGCCACAACACCGAGGTCACCGACGACCGCCAGCGCACCGACCGGCTGACGACGGTGAACGTGGTGTACGGGTTCTGAGAGGCTTTTGATGGGTGCAGGGGCGATCCGAAGGGGCAACAACGCCCGAAGAAGGTTCTCCGCCGAGATCAGGGGATCCTACTTCTGCTCGCTCGATCATGGGGCCATCTCCGGAGCGCGCGTCGCGCCGGCCGGGGACTGCTCCCCGGCTCGGTCAGCCCGCTCCGCGGTCCGGCCCGGCGAAGCACGCCGGGCGTTCGTGCGGGCTGCGCGGCATGCCGCGCGAGCAGCCCGCACTCACCCATGGCTGACTCGCCGCCGCGGGCCATCCATGGCCCGCTATCGCAATCCCCGACCAGCACGACGCACTGAGGCCGACAGTGCGCGACTTCTTCCAGCGGGCGACTTCACATCCACCCGAAGTCGGGTTGCAAACGTCTATGGCAGCGGACTGACAGCCGGTGGCCGCGTCGAGCGCGCCATGGAGGGCGCGCGCCCGAGTCAAGGCAGGGCGAGCATGGATGGCCTGCGCGGCACTGCCGCGCATCCATGCGAACGCCACGCGTGCTTCGCGTGGCCGGACCGCGAAGCGGCCTTGACCGAGGGAAGAGCGGCTTCCGGCTGACAGGCCGGTGCCCATCCGAAGTGGACTCTCATCCGCAGTTGAGAGAAGCACCAAAAGAAACGGCGCCCAAAGGCGCCGTTTCAAATCAGCTATAACGCATCGCGAATCTCGTTACTTGAGCTTGATCTCGCGCAGCCGTTCCTCGAGATAGCCCTGGGCGGTGATCGGCTCGGGGTAGCGGCTCGGGTTGTCGGCAGTGACCGTCGAGGGCAGTACGTCGATCAGGAAGTCCGGATTGGGGTGCAGGAAGAACGGCACCGAATAGCGCGGCTGGCGCGCCGCCTCGCCCGGTGGATTGGTTACCCGATGCGTCGTCGACGGATACACGTGATTGGTCAGGCGCTGCAGCATGTCGCCGATGTTGACCACGATGGTGTCGGCGTCCGAGGTGAACGGCACCCACTCGCCGTCATGCGAACGCACTTCCAGGCCGGCGGCGCTGGCGCCGACCAGCAGCGTGATCAGGTTGATGTCCTCGTGCGCGCCGGCGCGCACGTTGGGGATGTCATCGGCGGTGATCGGCGGATAGTGGATCGGGCGCAGGATCGAATTGCCACTGTCGGTCTTGTCGGCGAACCAGTGCTCGGGCAAGCCAATGTGCAGTGCGAGCGCCGAGAGCACCCGCGCACCCAGCGCATCGAGCGCCTGGTACAGCCCGTAGCCGTGCTCGCGGAAGCCCGGCACCTCGGACGGCCACAGGTTCGGCGGCATCACATCGCGGTACTTCGAGTCGTCCGCGATCTCGCGACCAATGTGCCAGAACTCCTTGAGGTCGAAGTGCTGGGCACCCTTGGCAGTCTCGACGCCGAACGCGGTATAGCCGCGCGCGCCGCCGCCGCCGGGAACGTGGTACTGCAGCTTGGTCGCCTCGGGCAGCGCGAAGAACGCCTTGAAGACGTCGTAGGCCGCATCGATCTGCGCCTGTGGGATGCCGTGGCCCTTGATGCCCGCAAAGCCCCACTGCCGGTAGGCAGAGCCGAGTTCGGCGACGAAGGCGTCCCGGTCCGTGTCGAAGCGTCGAATGTCGAGCGTCGGAATGCGGGCGGTCATGAAAAATCCTCCAAAAGTCAGGCAGCGGCCGCGCGCACCGCGTCGGCCAGTCGATCAAGCGTGGTTTGCATCAGGGCGGCATCGTCGGCCTCGACGGTCACGCGCACGACCGGCTCGGTGCCCGACGGCCGCAGGAAGGCGCGACCGCGGCCCTCGACCGCCGCTTGCGCCTGCGCCAGTGCGGCCTGCACCGACGGCGCCTGGGCCGGCTTGGCATCGCCCGCGTAGCGGACGTTGACAGTGCGCTGCGGCACCTTCGCCAGGCCGTGCAGCGCCTGTTGCAGCGACACGCCGCGGCGGCGCAGCACTTCGAGCACCTGCAACGCACTGATGATGCCGTCACCGGTGCTGGCGCGATCCAGACACAGCAGGTGACCGGAGGTCTCGCCGCCGAGCACGCCGTCGTGTTCGATCAGTGCCTGGTGCACATAGCGATCACCGACCTTGGCGCGCAGGAAGCCGATGCCGGCCTCGCCGAAGGCGCGCTCCAGGCCATAGTTGCTCATCAACGTGCCGACGACCGGTCCCTGCAGGCGCCCCTGCTGCTGCCAGTCGCGGGCCAGCACGTAGAGCAGATCGTCGCCGTCGCGCACAGTGCCGTTGCTGTCGACGAACAGCACGCGGTCGCCGTCGCCGTCGAAGGCGATCCCGAGGTTCGCACCGCTGTGACTGACGCGTCCAGCCAGGCCTTCGGGATGGGTCGAGCCGACGCCGTCGTTGATATTGACGCCATTGGGCTCGGCGCCGATCACCTCGACCTGGGCGCCCAGCTCGCGCAGCACGATCGGCCCGACCTGGTAGGTCGCGCCATTGGCGCAGTCGACGACGATGCGCATGCCGTCGAGATCGAAGCCGCGCGGCACCGAGGCCTTGCAGGCTTCGACATAACGGCCGACCGCATCGCGCGTACGCACTGCCTTGCCCAGCCGCTCCGACGGCACGGTGCGGAACGGCTGGTCGAGCGCCGCCTCGATCGCCAGTTCGGTGGCGTCGTCGAGCTTTTCGCCCTGCGCACTGAAGAACTTGATGCCGTTGTCGTGGTGCGGGTTGTGCGAGGCGGAAATCACGATGCCGCCGTCGGCGCCGAGCGAGCGCGTGAGGTGCGCGACCGCAGGCGTGGGCATCGGGCCCATCAGCTGCACGTCAACCCCGGCCGCGACCAGGCCGGCCTCGAGTGCGGCCTCGAACATGTAGTTGGAGATCCGCGTGTCCTTGCCGATCACCACCTGCGGGCGCCGCCAGTCGGCGCCGCGCGCGCGCAGCGAATGGCCGTAGGCGTTGCCCAGGCGCAGCACGAAATCGGCCGAAATCGAGCCCTCGCCCACCCGGCCGCGGATGCCGTCGGTACCGAAGTATCTGCGGCTCACGCGGCGGCCTCGGAAGGCGCGTCCTGCCGGCTCAGCAACGCGAGTAGACGCGCGATGCGCGCACGCAGTTCGCGGCGGTCGCAGATCTGGTCGATCGCGCCGTGCTCGAGCAGGAACTCGCTGCGCTGGAAGCCCTCGGGCAGGGTCTCGCGCACGGTCTGCTCGATCACGCGCGGACCGGCGAAGCCGATCAGCGCTTCGGGCTCGGCCATGTTGATGTCGCCGAGCATCGCGAACGACGCCGAGGCGCCGCCGAAGGTCGGGTTGGTCAACACCGAGATGTACGGCAGGCCGGCCTCGCGCAAACGGCCGAGGGCGGCCGAGGTTTTGGCCATCTGCATCAGCGAGAACATGCTTTCCTGCATGCGCATGCCGCCGCTGGCGGCGAAGCTGACGAACGGGGTACCGGCGGCCAGCGCCTGCTCGGCGGCACGCGCGAACTTCTCGCCGCCGACCGAGCCCATCGAACCGCCCATGTAGGCGAAGTCCATCGCGCTGGCGACGATCGGGCGCTGCATCAACGTGCCCTGCATCGCGACCAGGGTGTCGCGCTCGCCGGTCGAGCGCTGTGCGGCCTTGATGCGGTCCGAGTACTTCTTCTGGTCCTTGAACTTCAGGATGTCGGTCGGGCCGAGGCCAGCCGCGATCTCCTGCACGCTGCCCGGGTCCAGGAAAGCCTTCAGGCGCGCGCGTGCGCGGATCGGACGGTGGAACCCGCATTTGGGGCAGACCTCGAGGTTCTCTTCGAGTTCGGGGCCGTAGAGCACGGCGCTGCAGCGCTCGCACTTCTCCCACAGGCCCTCGGGGACGCTGCGCTTGCGGACCGCGGCGGCATCGGTGCGGATGCGCGGCGGCATGATCTTCTGCAACCAGGACATGGCTCGTGTACTCCCGCCGGCCCGTACGGGGCCGCGAAGCGCGGAAGTGTAACCGACGGCCGGTGCCGGGCCGCGCCGTTCAGGCAGCGTCGAGCGCGGCCCGCAGCGGCGCCAGGAACGCCCCGGCACGGCGCGCGGCCTCGCCCGGATCGGCGGCATCGGCGATCTCGGCGACCAGGGCGCTGCCCACGACCACGCCATCGGCGTCGGCCGCCATCGCCGCGGCACCGGCAGCGTCGCGGATGCCGAAGCCGGCGACGACCGGCGCGCGACTGGCCTGTCGCAGCGTCCGCAATCGGGCCGAAGCCTGCGTCGGGTCGAGCCGGTCGGAGGCACCGGTGACCCCGGCGAAGCTGACGTAGTACAGGTAGCCCTGCGCCTGGGCGCACAAGGTCTCGATGCGGGTGGCATCGGTTGTCGGCGAGGCCAGCAGGATCAGCGCCAGCCCTTGGGCATCGAAGGCGGCGCGGTACTCGCTGGCCTCCTCGGGCGGCAGGTCCACCAGCAGCACGCCATCGACGCCGGCCTCGCGCGCCTGCGCGGCGAAGGCCGCCGGGCCGCGGATATCCACCGGGTTGAGATAGCCCATCAGCACGACCGGAGTCGTGGCATCCGTCGCCCGGAACGCACGCACCGCATCGAGGACCCAGGCCATGCCGGCGCCGCGTGCAAGCGCGCGTTCGGAACTGCGCTGAATCGTCGGGCCGTCGGCCATCGGGTCGGAGAACGGCACGCCGAGCTCGAGAATGTCCGCGCCCGCATCGACCAGCGCACGCATGACCGGCACCGTCGCCTCCAGCGACGGATCGCCGGCGGTGACGAACGGGATCAGCGCCTTGCGGCCACTGGCGCGCAGCGCGGCGAAGCGGGCGTCGATCCGGGACATCGCAGATCCGGTCGCCGCGCTCACAGCGTGAACCCCTCGCGCCCGGCGATCGTGTGCACGTCCTTGTCGCCGCGGCCAGACAGGTTTGCCAGCACGATCGCGTCCTTGGGCAGGTCGCGCGCGAGCTTGATCGCCTGGGCGATGGCGTGGCTGGATTCGAGTGCGGCCAGGATGCCCTCGGTGCGGGCGAGTTGGTGGAACGCGGCCAGCGCTTCGTCGTCGGTGACGCCGACGTACTGCGCGCGGCCGGCGTCGGCCAGGAACGCATGCTCGGGGCCGACGCCCGGGTAGTCGAGCCCAGCGGACACCGAGTGCGTCTCGGTGATCTGGCCGTCGTCGTCGCAGATCACATAGGTGCGGTTGCCGTGCAGCACACCCGGCCGGCCGGCGGCGATCGAGGCGGCATGACGGCCGGTCGCGATGCCATCGCCAGCGGCCTCGGCGCCGACGATGCGCACGCCCGGATCGTTGAGGAACGCGTGGAACAGGCCGATCGCGTTGCTGCCGCCGCCCACGCACGCGGTGATCGCATCGGGCAGCCGTCCGTACTCGGCGAGCATCTGCGCCCGCGCCTCGCGGCCGACGATGGCGTTGAAGTCGCGGACCATGCGCGGGTACGGGTCGGGACCGGCGACGGTACCGATGATGTAGAAGGTATCGGCGATGTTGGTGACCCAGTCGCGCATCGCCTCGTTGAGCGCGTCCTTGAGCGTCGCCGAGCCCGAGGTCACCGGCACCACCTGCGCGCCGAGCAGGCGCATGCGGTAGACGTTGATCTTCTGCCGCTCGATATCGGTCGCGCCCATGTAGACCACGCACTCGAGCCCCAGGCGCGCGGCGACGGTCGCCGAGGCCACGCCGTGCTGGCCGGCGCCGGTCTCGGCAATGATCCGGGTCTTGCCCATCCGGCTGGCGAGCAGCGCCTGGCCGATGGTGTTGTTGATCTTGTGCGCGCCGGTGTGGTTGAGGTCCTCGCGCTTGAGCAGGATGCGCGCCCCGCCCACCGCGTCGCTGAGCCGCTGCGCGTGATAGATCGGGCTGGGCCGACCGACGTAATGCGCGAGGTCGGCGTCGAACGCCTGCTGGAACGCGGGATCGACCTTCGCAGCGTCGTAAGCGGCCGCGAGCTCGGCGACCGGCCCGACCAGCGTCTCGGCGACGAAGCGCCCCCCGTAGCGACCGAAGTGGCCGGCGGCGTCGGGATAGGCGTGGAAGTCGGTGATCGGAGCGTCGGACATCGAAAGGACACGGCGAAAAGATGACTCGCACTCTAGCGCACACGTCCAAGCCCCGGAACCGATAAGATCTGACCGTTAGCTCAGGAAATCTCACAGATGACCGATGCCGATCTGCCGTCGCTCAACGCCGTGCGCGCCTTCGAGGCGGCCGCCCGGCTGGGCAGCCTCACCCGGGCCGCCGAAGCCCTGCATGTGACCCATGGGGCGGTCAGCCGCCAGGTGCGGTTGCTCGAGGACGCGCTGGGCACGCCCCTGTTCGTCCGCGCCGGCCGCGGCCTGCGGCTTACGCCGGCCGGGGAACGTCTGCGCGATGCGGCCGGCGATGCCTTCACGCGCCTGCGTAGTGCGGTCGCGACGATCCGGCACACGCAGGGCGATGCGGCCCTGGTGCTCGGCTGCCCAGGCAGCCTGGTCGCGCGTTGGGTGATTCCGCGCCTGCCTCGACTGGCGGAGGCCTTACCCGAGTTGCGCTTGCACCTGTCGCCGCACGAGGGCGCGTTTCCGCAGTCGCTGGCCGGCTTCGACGCCGCCTTGCTGATCGGCCAGGCGCCCTGGCCGGCCACCTGGCGCGTACGCCCGTTGGCGCCCGAACGCATCGGACCAGTCGTCAGCCCCCGGCATCCCGAGGTCGCACGCCTGCGCGCACTCGCACCCGACGCCTTGTTGCGCGAGCCACTGCTGCACACCCTGTCGCGGCCGCAGGCGTGGCCCGCCTGGGCGGCGGCCAGCGGTGCAGCGCCGCCCCAGGCCCTGGGCACGGGCTTCGAGCATCTCTACTTCCTGCTCGAAGCCGCGGTTGCCGGACTCGGTGTGGCGATCGCGCCGCAGGAGCTCGTCGCCGACGATCTCGCTGCCGGCCGCCTGCTCGCCCCCTGGGGCTTTGCCGCCACCGGCGCCCAGTGGGTGCTCGCAAGCCCGCGCGATGGCGACGATGCCCGCGCCAACGGGCTGGCGAACTGGCTGTCGCGGGAACTGGCCTGACCGCCGCGCGGCAACGCAGCACCGAACCCAGCTAGAGGACGATGTCCCGCACCGCCGCCACGAACGCACGCATGCGCGCGGCGTCCTTGCGACCCGGCGCCGACTCGATCCCGCTCGATACGTCGACCCCCGCCGGGCGCGCGGTCGCGATCGCCTGCGCCACATTGGCGGCATCCAGGCCACCCGCCAGCCAGAACGGCCGGTCGAGCGTCGCGGGCAGCGCCGCCCAGTCGAAGCGCGCGCCGCCGCCGCCCGGCTCGCCGGCTGCATGGCCGTCGAACAGGAACGCCGCGGCATCGGGCCAATCGCCCAGCGTGCGCAACGCGGCCGCCGGATCGCCGCCCATCGCGATCGCCTTCCAGTAGGGCCGCCCGAAGCCACGACAGAATGCGGCGTCCTCGTTGCCGTGGAACTGCAGCACGTCGGGCGCCACGCCCTCGACGATCGCCGCGACCTCGGCAGCGGCGTTGTCCATCGTCAACGCGACCACCTGCACCTGCGGTGGCACGATCGCGCGCAGCGCCCGGGCCTGATCGAGATCGAGCCGGCGCGGGCTGCGCGCCGCGAACACGAAACCGACACAGTCGACGCCGAGCGCGACCGCAGTTTCGACATCCTCGCGCCGGGTCAGCCCGCAGAATTTGATCCGGACCGCGCTCATGCCGGCAGCGTGACTTCCGCCGGCAGGCTCCATTCCGGCGGATACAACGGCCCCAGAAAGACCAGGCCGGCTGCGGGCGCGGTCGGGCCGGCCAGGCGGCGATCGCGGCCGGCCAGCACCTCGGCGATCCAGCTTTCTGGCTGCGCCCCGGCGCCGACCTCGAGCAGCGAGCCGACGATGTTGCGGACCATGTGGTGCAGGAACGCGTTGGCCTGCACCTCGACGACGACCTCGTCGCCATCGCGGCGGACCGCGATGCGCTGCAGGTCGCGGCGCGCGTGCGGCGCCTGGCAGTGCACGGTGCGGAATGCGGAGAAATCCTGCTCGCCGACCAGCGCCTGCGCCGCACGATGCATCGCGGCCGCGTCGAGCGGCCGTAGTTCCCACGACAGGTATTGCCGGTGCAATGCCGGGCGCACCTGGCGGTTGAGGATGCGGTAGCGGTAATGGCGCGCGCGTGCGGAGAAGCGCGCATTGAACGTGTCGGGCACTGGCTGGCACCAGCGCACGCTGACCTGCGGCGGCATCAGCGTGGTCGCACCGAGCATCCAGGCGCGCGGCGCGCGCGCGGCCTCGGTATCGAAATGCACGACCTGGCATTGCGCGTGGACGCCGGCATCGGTGCGCCCGGCGCAGACCGTGGCCACCGGATGCGCGGCGATTTTCGACAGCGCCGTCTCCAGCGCGGCCTGCACCGACTCCTGCCCGCCCTCGCCGGCCTGGCTCAGCCGTTGCCAGCCCAGAAAACCATTGCCGTCGTACTCGACGCCCAGCGCGAATCGCATCGCGCGATCAGCCGAGCGTGCGCAGCAGGCGCGCGGCCTCGGCCGCGGCGACCGGATCGCCGCCATCGACCACATCCTGCAGCAGGCCGCGCGCGGTGTCGGCATCGCCCAGGTCGATGTAGGCGCGGGCGAGTTCCAGACGCTCGATGCCAGGCGGCGGTTCGACCGCGTCGCCGCGATCGAGCTCGACCGGCGTCTGGACCGGCGCAGGCGCCGGTGGCGCCGCCACCGGCGCGGCGTCGGACGCTGGGGGCGTATCGCCGACATGCCAGGTCGGCCCGCCGGTCGGCGGCACGACGGGCGCTGCGGCCGGTGCAGCGGCAGGCGGTGCCGAGCGTGCGAAAGCGGGCACGGCGTCGGCCGGCTGCGCGGCGGTCGGCGAGCTGTCCGCAGCACTTGTGGTCGTCCGCGCCGGGGCCGCCCGGCGCCCACGGCGACCGAGCAGGAATGCGAGTGCACCGACCACCAGCAGCGCCGGGGCCAGCCACAGCCAGGACCAGGGCGCGCCTTGCGATGCCGTGGCCGCGTCCAGACGCTGCTGCGCAGCCGCGAGGTCGGCGTCCTTCATCTCGATCAGCCGCTGCTGCTGGCGTTGCAGCTGCTCCAGGTCGTCGAGTCTGGACCGCAGT
This sequence comes from Xanthomonas citri pv. mangiferaeindicae, assembly GCA_002240395.1. Taxonomy (NCBI): domain Bacteria; kingdom Pseudomonadati; phylum Pseudomonadota; class Gammaproteobacteria; order Lysobacterales; family Lysobacteraceae; genus Xanthomonas; species Xanthomonas citri. The sequence continues at coordinate 2,918,759 of CP016836.1, read as the reverse complement.
TCGGCAAGCTCCGCGTCGCGCGAGATCGCGGCCTCTTCGGCCTGGTGCGGGTCCTGACGCAGCATGTCTCCTCCAGCGCCGGCCGCGATGCCCGACTGTGTCGCCGCCGGCGCAGCGTCGCCGGCCGGCGGTGTGATCTCGAGCCGGGCCGATGGTGCGGCAACCGCAGCGGGTGTGACAGCGGACGCGGCGCGGGGCTCAGTGGGTGGCGGCGTTGTCGCGGCGGACGCCGCGGGCGCCGCCGTCGCGACCGTCGCGGCCTGCGCCGACGCTGTGGCGGGCCGGCGCATGTCGCGCCACTGCCCCACCTGCTGGCGCACCAGCGCATCGGCCTCGGCGGTGCCGGCCTCGGCCCAGTCGTCGCGCGGCGGCACGCGCAGCACGGCGCCCTGACGGATCAGGTTGAGATTGCCGCCGATGAAGGCATCGGGGTTGTGCCGCAGCAGCAGGACCATCGCCTGGTTGACGCTGATCCCGGCCTCACGCGCGAAGGGCGCGGCAATCGTCGACAGGGTCTGGCCGGGCCGGACGGCCGGCAACGTCTGCGCGCGATCGCTGGCAGGCGATTGGGCGATGCTTGCCGCGGGTCGCACGGGTGGCGGCGCAGGCCTGGGTGCTGTGCGCACTGGCGTTGCGGGCGCCGGCGCCTGTTGTGACGCGGTCGGCGCCTGTGCCTGCAGCGGGGCCGGCGCAGCGGGTGTTTCGGTGGCGGAGACGACCGCCGGCCGCACGATCGCGTCGGCCGGCGCGGCGACGGGTGCCTGGATCGCGGGCTGCGCTTCGGCCGCGACGGTGTCGGGCACTGCGAGCAGCGCCGAGTACTCGCGCACCAGCCGGCCCTGCCCCCAATCGACCTCGACCAGGAAGGCGAGCGCGGCCTGCTGCACCGGTGCGGCGCTGGTGACCCGGATCACCGGCCGACCGCGCGCATCGAGCGCGACGCCGAAGCGCAGGTCCGAGACCACGCCGCGCGGCGGCGCCAGGCCGATGCGGGCGAAGGTCTCCGGCGACGCCAGCCGGGCCTGCAACTGGCGCAGTTCGGCCGGGTCGCTGGAGATCACCGGAATCTCGGCCAGCAACGGCTCGCCCTGCTGCGAACGGACCTCGATGCGTCCCAGTCCCAGCGCCAACGCCGGCCCGGCGACGCCCAGCAACACGCTCGCCACCAGCAGGGGCTGCACGATGCGCGACACGATCTTCCCCCGATCCATCGGACGACTGTAGCGGCCGGCCGCTGCGCTGCGCAACGTTGGCGACGTCGCGCCCGGCGAGCGGCCAGCACGCATGCTCAGCGTTCCGCCGCGACCAGTTCGGCCACCTGGACCGCATTGAGCGCGGCGCCCTTGCGGATGTTGTCCGAGACGATCCACAGGTTCAGGCCGTTGGGATGCGAGAGATCCTCACGGATGCGGCCCACGAACACCGCGTCGCGGCCGGAGGCGTGAGTGACCGGGGTCGGATAGCCGCCCGCGCGCCGCTCGTCGACGACCTCCACGCCGGGCGCCTGCGCCAGCAGCGCACGCGCCGCCTCGACAGTGAGCTTGTCGCGCGTTTCCACCGCCACCGCTTCCGAGTGCCCATAGAACACCGGCACGCGGACCGCGGTCGGGTTCACCAGGATGCTGTCGTCGCCGAGGATCTTGCGCGTCTCCCAGACCAGCTTCATCTCCTCCTTGGTGAAGCCGTTGTCCAGGAAGTCGTCAATGTGCGGGATCAGGTTGAAGGCGATCTGCACCGGGAACTTCTGCGGATCGAGGTCGCGGAAGTTCAGCAGGTCGCCGGTCTGGCGGCCGAGCTCCTCCATCGCCGAGCGCCCCGCGCCCGAGACCGACTGGTAGGTGGCGACATTGATCCGCACGATGCCCGCCTGCCGGTGCAGCGGCGCCAGCGCGACCAGCATCTGCATGGTCGAGCAGTTGGGGTTGGCGATGATGCCGCGCGGGCGATTGCGTGCGGCTTCGGGGTTGACCTCGCTGACCACCAGCGGCACGTCATCGTCGTAGCGGAACGCCGAACTATTGTCGATGACCACCGCACCGGCCGCGGCGAACTTCGGCGCATAGGTCTTGCTGGTGGCGCCGCCGGCCGAGAACAGCGCGATATCGACGCCAGTCGGGTCGAACGTCGCCAGGTCCTGCACGACGATGTCCTCGTCGCCGAACTTGACGGTGGTGCCGGCCGAGCGTTCGCTCGCCAGCGCGACGAGCTCGGACACCGGGAAATCGCGTTCGGCGAGGATCGACAGCATGGTTTCACCGACGGCGCCGGTGGCACCGACGACTGCGACGCGGAAGGCGCGGGAGGGAGACTGGGACATGACAGGAACTCTCGAAAAAGGGGACGTGGGAGACGCGGGCACTGATCGGGGTTCGGGGAACCGCTCGCCGGGAACTCAGGCGGTTCCCGGTCGTTTCGCATCCTGGCCAGCCGGCGCGATCGGGCTCGGCGGATGGCCGGCATCGGGGCCGGCGCCCAGTGCGGCGATCAGGTTGTCCACCGCCAGCGCGACCATCGCCCGGCGCGTGGCCAGGCTGCCGCTGGCGATGTGCGGGGTCAGCACCACGTTGTCGAGCGCGAGCAGACGCGGGTCGACGTCGGGCTCGCCCTCGAACACGTCGAGCGCCGCCGATGCCAGGCGGCCATGCGCCAGCGCGTCGGCCAGCGCGGACTCGTCGACGATGCCGCCGCGCGCGATGTTGGTCAGTGTCGCCGTCGGCTTCATCCACGCCAGCGCGGCCGCATCGACGATGTGGTGGCTGGCAGCCGAGTACGGCAACACCAGGACCAGGTGGTCGGCCTGCGCGAACAGCGCATCGAACTCGACGTAATGCGCGTTGCAGCTGCGCTCGACCTCCGCCGGCAGGCGGCTGCGATTGTGGTAGCACACGCGCATGTCGAAACCGGCGGCGCGCCGGGCAATGCCCTGCCCGATCCGGCCCATGCCCAGAATGCCCAGCGTGCTGCCGTGCAGATCGGCGCCCAGCAGGCCCTTGAAGTTCCAGCCCTGCCAGCGGCCCGCGCGCAGGTGGCGTTCGGCTTCGGTGATGCGGCGCGCGGCGGCCATCATCATCGCAAAGCCGAAGTCGGCGGTGGTCTCGGTGAGCACGTCGGGCGTGTTGGTCGCGACGATGCCGCGCGCGTGCAGCGCGGCGATATCGAGATTGTTGTAGCCCACGCCGACATTGGCGATCGCACGCAGGCGCGGCGCCGCGGCGATCTCGGCCTGGCCGATGCGCTCGTTGAGCGTCACCAGCGCCCCGTCGGCGTCGCGCAACGCGGCGGCGACCGCGGCCGCGTCGTGCTCGACGACCGACGGCACCTGCACGACATCGAAGTGCGCGTGCAGCCGCGCGACGATGTCGTCGAACAGCGGCTGCGCGACCCAGACCCGGGGACGCGGCTCAGCCATCGATGCGTCCCGGGATCCGCGGCCCCACGTCGCCGACGTCGCCGCACTGCGCGCGATGGCGCAGCGCCTGGTCCATCAGCACCAGCGCCAGCATCGCCTCGCAGATCGGCGTGGCGCGGATGCCCACACACGGATCATGGCGGCCGGTGGTCACCACCTCGACCACGTTGCCGTCGACATCGACGCCATCGGTCGGCAGACGCAGGCTCGAGGTCGGCTTGAACGCGGTCGAGACCACGATCTGCTGGCCGGTGCTGATGCCGCCAAGCACACCGCCGGCATGGTTGGATGCGAAACCGGCCGGTGTCATCAGATCGCGGTGCGCGCTGCCGCGCTGGGCGACCGCCGCGAAGCCGTCGCCGACCTCGACGCCCTTGACCGCATTGATCGACATCATCGCCGCCGCCAGGTCGCCGTCGAGCTTGCCGTAGATCGGCGCGCCCCAGCCCGGCGGCACGCCGTCGGCGACCACGGTCACACGCGCGCCGACCGAATCGCCGGACTTGCGCAGCGCGTCCATGTAGGCCTCGAGCTCGGGCACCTGCGCCGCATCCGGCCAGAAGAACGGGTTGGCCTCGACCACGGCCCAGTCGATCGCCTGCGGATCGGACACCGACGGCACCAGCTCGCCCAGTTGCGACAGCCAGCCGTGCACCTGGACGCCGTGGCGCTGCGCGAGCCACTTCTTGGCGATCGTGCCTGCGGCCACGCGCATCGTCGTCTCGCGCGCCGACGAACGTCCGCCGCCGCGCGGATCGCGGATGCCGTACTTCTGCCAATAGGCGTAGTCGGCGTGACCGGGGCGGAACTGCGCGGCGATGTTCGCGTAGTCCTTGCTGCGCTGGTCCGTGTTGCGGATCAGCAGCGCGATGGGCGTGCCGGTGGTCGTGCCTTCGTACACGCCGCTGAGGATCTCAACCGCATCGGCCTCGCGCCGTGCCGAGGTGTGTCGGCTCTTGCCGGTCGCCCGGCGCGCCAGATCATGCGCGAAGTCCTCCGGCGCGAGCGCGATGCCCGGCGGGCACCCATCGACCACGCAGCCGATCGCCGGTCCGTGGCTCTCGCCGAAGGTCGTGACGCTGAACAGTTGGCCGAAACGGTTGCTGGACATGGCACCGGACGCCGCGCAGAGCGACGGAAGACGGGGGCCGGCAAGCTTAGCGCGCCCGTGCGGGCTGTGGATGGATGGTTGCGCGCACAACCGTTTGTGTGGACGGTCAGCGGCCGAAATCGCCCTGCCGGAAATCCGTGTCGCCGCCATAGCCGTACAGGCGTGCGACCTTCGCGAAGTCATCGGCGGCAAACCCGCACCACGTGTAGTGCCGGACGTTGCGGCCACGACGGCGATCGCGCACGTGGAACGACAGGCCGGCCTTGCGCTCTGGCAGGTTCACGACCTTGTGCAGCACCGGCACGAAGGCGTAGTCGGCGGTCGGGAAGGTCCGGTGCATGCCCAGGGCGGTGCGCACGCCGATGGCCTGGGGACTGAACGTGTAGCGATGGGCCAGGATCGCGTCGCGCCGCCAGATCACGAACACGATCAGCCCCAGCGCGAGGGTGACGGCATAGAACGCCGGCGTGTTGACGGCCCGGTCGACCGTGTAGCGGTATCCGTAGTTGAACACCAGCGAGATCAGTCCGGCGCCGAGTGCGAGTTGACCGAGCTGGTAGAGGCTCCAGCGGACCGGATGCCGGACCGTCACAATCTCAGTGCCCGGCTGGCTGCCGGTCGTTCCGAGCGCGCCCACGGTCAGAACAGACCGGTGCCAGCCGGGTCGGCGGCACGGGTCTCCCGTTGCGCCGCCAACTGCGCGATGCGCGCGTTGTGCGCGACCAGGTCGCGGCGCTCGACGACGAACACGCCCATCTGCCCGACCTGGAACTCGACCCACAGCAACGGCAGCTCGGGCAGCAGCTTGATCAGATGCTGCTCGGACTCGCCGACTTCGCAGATCAACAGCCCATCCTCGGTCAGATGCAGCGGCGCGTCGCGCAGGATCTTCAGCACCAGGTCCAGACCATCGTCCCCGGCGCGCAGGCCCATCTCGGGCTCGTAGCCGTACTCGCGCGGCAGCGCATCGGTCTCGTCGTTGGTCACGTAGGGCGGATTGGTCACGATCAGGTCGTAATGCTCGCCCTGCAGGCCCGCGAACAGGTCGGACTTGAGGAACCGCGTGTTGCGCACCTCCAGCCGGGCCTCGTTCTCGGCCGCAAGCGACAGCGCCTCGTCGCTGAGATCGACGCCGTCGACGTGCCAATCGGGGTTGTGGTGGGCCATCGCGATCGCGATGCAGCCCGAGCCGGTGCACAGATCCAGCGCGCGGCGCACTTCGCGGCCGCCCAGCCACGGCTCGAAGCCGGACAGGATCAGCTCGGCGATCGGCGAGCGCGGCACCAGCGCACGACGGTCGGACTTGAAGCTCAGGCCGGCGAACCACGCCTCGCCAGTCAGATAGGCCGCCGGGATCCGCTCCTCAATGCGACGCAGGAACAGGCCCAGCACGTCTTCCTTCTCGGCCAACGTGACCCGCGACTGCCCGTAGACCGGGCTCAGGTCGTGCGGCAGGTGCAATGCGTGGAGGGTCAGCTGGGTGGCCTCGTCGATCGCGTTGTCGTAGCTGTGACCGAAGGTCAGCCCAGCGGCGTTGAAGCGACTGGCGCCATAGCGGATCAGGTCGACGATCGTCTGCAGTTCTTCGGTCATGGCGCGCGCGGCTCGGGGGACGGCTTGATGGCCGGCGATTATAGGTCAGCGGCCGCCGCGCTCCCGCGTGCCGCCGGGCGCGCACGTGCGCGCGGGCTATGATGCCCGGTCCCTCGACTCGGCGGCCCCAGACGGATGTTCAACCGCACCACCCTCGTGATCCTGTGCATCGCGCTCGCCGGCGGGCTCGGCCTGATCGCAGCGCAGCGCTACTTCACCGGCGGCGCCGTCGCCGATCGCCCACCGCTGCAGGTCGTGCAGCTCTACCCCCAGCCGCGCGCATTGCCGCAGATCGAACTGCAGCAGGCCGACGGCACCCCGCTGCCGACCAGCGCGTTGGCCGGGCACTGGACCCTGGTGTTCATCGGGTTCACCCAGTGCCCCGACGTGTGCCCGATGACACTGACCCAGTTGGCGCAGGCCCAGCGGCGCTGGGAAGCGCTGCCGGAGGCGACCCGGCCGCGGGTGCTGTTCGTGTCGGTGGACCCCGAGCGCGACACGCCGCAGCGGCTCGGCGACTATGCGCACGCGTTCCACCGCGACACGCTCGCCGCGACCGCCGACCTGCCGACGCTCGAGCGCTTCACGCGCGCGCTGTCGATGGTGTTCGCCAAAGTGCCGCTGCGCGGCGACGCGCCGGCCGGCGCCTACACGATCGACCACAGCGCCTCGATGGCGGTGCTCGACCCGCAGGGCCGCATGGCCGGCGTGGTCTCGGGCAGCGTCCTCAACGGCGAGACGCCCCAGCCCGAGGCCATCGCCGACGACCTGCTGCGCCTGACCACGGACACTCGCCCATGAGCCTGACGACCACGCTGACCTATGCGCTGCCGCACCGCCTGCTCTCGTCGATGGCGCGCCGGCTCGCCTACTCGACCCATCCGGGCACGCGACGCTGGCTGATCGACACGGTCGTGCGCCGCTTCGGCGTCGACCTGTCGGAAGCGGCCAATCCGGACCCGGCGTCCTACGCCAGCTTCAATGCGTTCTTCACCCGCGCGTTGCGCGAAGGCGCGCGCACTGCCGATCCGGACCCACGCGCGCTGCTGATGCCGGCCGACGGCCACATCAGCCAGTGTGGTGCGATCGACGGCGACCGCATCTTCCAGGCTAAGGGCCAGTCGTTCACGGTCGCCGAACTGCTCGGCGATGCCGACGACGCGGCGCCCTATCTCGACGGCCGCTACGCCACCGTGTACCTGTCGCCGCGCGACTACCACCGCGTGCACATGGCCTGGACCGGTACGCTGCGCGAGACCGTGCACGTTCCGGGCCGGCTGTTCAGCGTCGGCACCGACGCGGTCGCCAATGTGCCGCGATTGTTCGCACGCAACGAGCGGCTGGTATGCCATTTCGATACCGACTTCGGGCCGATGGTCCAGGTGATGGTCGGCGCGCTGCTGGTCTCGGGCGTGGAGACGGTCTGGGCGGGTGAGGAGATTCCCGCCTACGGCGACCGCATCCAGCGCAAGGACTACCGCGGGCGCGGCATCGTGCTCGAGCGCTTCGCCGAGATGGCGCGCTTCAACTACGGCTCGACGGTGATCGTGCTGCTGCCGCCCGGCGTGGCCGAACTGGCACCGGCGCTGCACGCCGAGTCGCCGGTCCGCCTGGGCGAACGGCTGGCCACGCGCCTGGGCGCGTGACCATGCGCGCGCCCTGCCCGCACTCGGGCGAGGGCGTCGCGCGCGGCGTCTAGCGCGCGCAGCCCTGCAACGTCAGCGTCTGTCCCGGCTTGAGTGCGTACGCAGGCGCGCGCAGGCCATTGGCGCGCGCGAGCGTCGAGATGTTGCAGCCATAACGCTGGGCGATCTTGCCCAGGGTGTCGCCGCGGGCGACGCGGTGGCTGCGCGCGGGCGCCGGGGCGGCCTGCGGCGGCCGCGGGGCGGCAGGCGCAGCCGGCAGGGCCGCTGGGGCGTCGGCGCTGACGTCGGGCAACACCTCGATCGCACCGGTGCGCACGATCGCCGCACGCGGGTCGCTGTTCACCAGTTCGGCCGCCAGGTCGGCGCGCGCGCCGCGCACGCACCACTGGCGATACAGCCCGGCCATGCGCACGGTGCCGTTGAGCACGGTGCCGACCGGCAGCAGGCTCTCTGCCTCGTAGCTGGGATTGAGATTGCGCAGCGCGCGCATGTAACCGTCGCGGGTGTTGCCGTTGCCCAGACAGATCGTAAGTTCGTAGATCGACGCCGGCCGCTCGAGACGGAACGTCGCCGGCCGCGCATCGACCTTCGGGAAGGTCAGTCCGTACTCCTGCGGGTGCAGGTACAGCCACGCCGCGGCGATCACCATCGGCACATAGTCGCGGGTCTCGGGCGGAAACTGGTTGTAGACATCCGGGTCCCAGAAGCGCCGGCCCGCAGCCTCACGGTAGACGCGCAGCGCGCGCCCCTCGCCGCCGTTGTAGGCGGCCAGCCAGTATTCGATCTCGTTGCCGTGCTGGGCGAACCGCTCATTGAGATAGACCGCCGCGGCATCGGCCGCCTGACGCGGGTCGTAGCGCGTGTCGAAGCCGCTGCCGTCGGGGCCCAGACCGAACCGGCGCCCGGTAGCGGGCATGAACTGCAGCGGCCCGGCGGCGCCGGCGCGCGAACGCGCGTGCACCCGGCCGTTGGATTCCTTGGCCATGATGCCGAACAGCAACGCCTCGGGCAGCCCGCTGCGCTTGAACGCCGGCGACATCAGATGCCGCATGTACTGGTAGTTCTCGTGACTGGTGATCAGCGACACGCGCATGTCGGTGAGCCAGCGGCGGATGCCGGCCTGGACGGCCGGATTGAGCTCGACCATGCGCTTGAACCGCTCGTCCTCGCTCAGCAGCGCCGAAGCGCTGGCAGCGGCGGGCACATCGGCGGTCGGCAGGCTGCCGTCGGGCGCATCGACCGGCGCGTCGTCCTCACCCTGCCCGGCCTGCGCATCGGCATCGGCCTTGAGCAGGCGCTTGTAGCTGGTCAACAGCTGCGGGACGCTGCAGCCGCGCTGCTTCTCGCAGGCCACCATCACGTCCTCCATGTCCTCGAGCGCGGCATTGCTCGCCTCGACGCCCGCCGGGTCGTCATTGGCGATGCGCACCAACGCTTCGCGGTAGCGCCCCTCGGCATCGAGCATGCGCTGATTCAGCGCCTCGGCCGCCTCGCGGTCGCGGCGCGACTGCGCCTGCGCATCGGTGGCATGGCAGGACAGGACCAGCGCCAGCGCCAGGGCGCCCAAGTGCGCGAGCGGAAAACGACGGGAAAACCGGGACTCGGGCATGCGGGGCTTCGCTCTGAGGGGCCGGCAGGGTAGCCCCGGCCATCGCGCCGCGGCAAGGCGACCGACGGTCGCCGGGCTCAGCCGCCGGGCTGTCCGGCCCCGACCCGCGAACGGGCCCAGTCGCGGGTCTGCGCCGGATCGTGGCGCGCGAAGCCGGCCGCGTCGATCGCCGCATCGAGGTCGCCCGCCGGCGCGGCCGCGAGATGGCGGGCGAGGAACGCGCGCGTCACCGCGGCGACACCGCGCGCGGTCGCGGCGGCATCCGCATCGCCGAAGTGCGCCTCGTGCGCCGGGCCCGCCATCAGCAGCGGCAGGTCGCTGAACGCCATATGCCGGCTGCCGGGCACGCGCAGCCGGATCACGTCCGGCGCCAGCCCGACCTGCGTCCAGCGCTCGTAGGCGTAGTCGTTGTGGTGGAACGCAGCGTCGGCCGGCGTGCCGTCGTAGAGCGGAAACCGCACCCAGTCGCTGGCCAGCGCCAGCAACGGCCGACCGAGGTCGGCATCGTAGAGCCCGGGGTCGAAATTCAGCCCGTCCAGACTCACCGCCGCGCGGCAGCTCGGCAGGTGCCGGCAGGCGGTCGCCGCGGTCGACCCGCCGAAGGACATGCCTGCGATCGCCAGCCGCTGCGGATCGGTCGCGGCGAGCACCGGCGCGAACGCCGGTGGCACGTGCCCGGCCTGGAGCGCGCGCACCGCGAACAGCACGTCCTCGCGCCAAGTCGCCTGACTGGCGCCCAGCCGGCTGCCGGCCAGCGCCTGTGCGTAGCCGTCGATCAATGCGGCGCGCGTGGCGTGATCGTGGGCGGCATGGAAACGACGGCGCCATTCCAGCAGGGCCGGCGCCTCGGCGGTCATGTGGGTCGGCACCACCCGGCCGTCGGCCAGCGCGAGGTCCACCGCGTCGCCGGGATGCCCCAGCGCCACCACCACATAGCCATGACTGGCCAGCGATTGCGCCAGTGCGGTGTTCTGCGCCGGATACAGGAAGAAGCCGTGACTGAGGACCACCAGCGGGAAGCCGCCCTCGGGCCGCGACGCCACGCCCGTGCCGGCGCCTGCGGCGGTGCAGGCGGCGATAGCGTGAGTCTCGTCGACGGCGTAGCCCAGATTGCGTGCCAGCGCCGGCAACAGCTGCCCTGCTTCGTCCTGCGGCAGATACGGGCGCGGGGGCGCGGCCTGCGCGGCGGGGTACCAGGCGACGAGAGGCAACGTCCGCACCGCCTCGGGGGCCTCGCCTGCCACACCACGCCGCGTCGTGTCCGCCAGTTCGAAGCGCTGCTGGCCCACGGGCAGCGGTCCGTCCGGCGCTGGCAGCGCGCAGGCAAGGACCACTGCGGGCAAGGCCGCGACGATCAGGCAGAGCAGACGCGACGGGAGTCGAGAGGGCATGGCGACACTCCTTGAAAACAACACGTCCATTGTGCGCGCGCCACGGACCTCGACGACGGCGCGGCACCGGCAGCGACGAGGTCCTAGAATCGCGACTTCCTCCAAGCGCTCTGAATCCATGGATCCGATCCTCATCGGCAAGGCCGTCACCACGCCCGACGGTGGCCCCGTGCACCTGCTACCTGCGCTAGGCAACCGCCACGGCCTGGTCGCCGGCGCGACCGGCACCGGCAAGACCGTCACGCTGACCACGCTGGCCGAAGGCTTTTCGCGCCTGGGTGTGCCGGTGTTCATGGCCGACGTGAAGGGCGACGTCGCGGGTCTAGCGGTGCCCGGCGAGATCGGCGATGCGCTGCGCGAACGCGCTGCGCGCATCGGCGTGCCCGACTATGCCGGCGAAGCCAGCCCGGTGGTGTTCTGGGACCTGTTCGGCGTGTCCGGCCATCCGGTGCGCACGACGGTCAGCGAGATGGGGCCGACGCTGCTGGCGCGCATCCTCGAGCTCAACGATACCCAGGCCGGCGTGCTCGACATCGTGTTCAAGCTCGCCGACGACCGCGGCCTGCTGCTGCTCGACCTCGACGATCTGCGCGCGCTGCTGGGCCTGGTCGCCGAGGAGCGCAAGGCGGTGTCGTCCGAGTACGGTCTGGTCTCGGCCCCCTCGGTCGCGGCGATCCAGCGCGCGGTGCTGCGGCTGGAACAGGACGGCGGCGCACCGTTCTTCGGCGAACCTGCGCTGGCGCTCGACGACCTGCTGCGCACGCGCACCGACGGCCGCGGCGTGATCGGCATCCTCGCCGCCGACCGGCTGATTCTCAAGCCGCGTCTGTACGCGACGTTCCTGCTCTGGCTGCTGTCGCAATTGTTCGAGACGCTGCCCGAGGTCGGCGATCTGGACAAGCCGCGGCTGGTGTTCGTGTTCGACGAGGCGCACCTGCTGTTCGGCGACGCGCCGACCGCGCTGCAGCAGCGTATCGAACAGGTGGTGCGGCTGGTGCGCTCCAAGGGCGTGGGCGTCTACTTCTGTTCGCAGTTCCCCGATGACGTGCCGCAGGCCGTGCTCGGCCAGCTCGGCAATCGCGTGCAGCACGCGCTGCGTGCGTACACGCCGCGCGATCAGAAAGCCGTGCGCACCGCCGCGCAGACCTTCGTGCCCAACCCCGCGCTCGACGTCGCCGCCACGATCGCCACGCTCAAGACCGGCGAGGCGCTGGTCTCGATGCTGCAGGCTGGCGGCGCGCCGGCGCCGGTCGAGCGCACGCTGATCGCGCCGCCGCGCTGCCGGATGGGCGCAATCACCGAGGCCGAACGTGCACGCGTGCGCGCCGGCAGTCCGGTCGGCGCCAAATACGACACGCCGGTCAATCGCGAATCGGCCGCCGAGCTGCTGGCCCAGCGTGCGCAGGCCGCGACCACTGCCGGCGACGCGCCTGCGGCGAAGTCCCGCGACGCTGACGAGGCCGAGGGTGGCCTGGGACAGAAGCTCAACGAGTTCCTGTTCGGCACCAAGCGGCGCCAGGGCGCGGTCCAGGCTGCCGGCAAGCAGGCGGTGCGCACGATCACCAACCGGATCGTGCGCAACCTGCTGGGCGGGATCGGGCGCCGATGAGCCGCTGGCGCCCGCCACCGGAAAAGAGCACCGCGCTGATCACTCCGGACGGCCACGCCCGGCTCAAGGCCGAGCTCGACGATCTGTGGCGGGTGCGCCGGCCCGAGGTCGTACGCGCGCTGTCGGCCGCTGCGGCCGAAGGCGACCGCTCGGAGAATGCCGAGTACACGTATCGCAAGAAACAGCTGGGCGAGATCGACCGCCGCGTGCGCTACCTCGGCAAGCGGCTCGAAGCGCTGCGCGTGGTCGACACCGTGCCGACCGATCCTGCGGCGGTGTTCTTCGGCGCTTGGATCGAACTGGAAGACCTCGACAGCGGGCAGTGCAGCCGCTACCGCATCGTCGGCCCCGATGAAACCGATGCGCGCGAAGGCTGGATCAGTATCGATTCACCGCTCGCGCGCGCATTGCTCAAGAAGCGCGTCGACGACGAGGTCGCGGTCGAACTGCCGGGCGGGTCGCGCACGTTCGCGATCGTCTCGGTCGACTACGCCAACTGAATGGGCCGCGATCGCCGACACGGTGGCCGGACGGTCGCGGCTGCGAACAGATGGCCCCTCGCGCGCGGGACCTGCACCGGCCTCATCCTGCTGGCGACCGCCCTCGCCGCCTGCAGTCCAGGCACCACCCCACTTCGCCGGCGACCACGCCCGCCCCGGCCCCTGCCGACCCAACGACCGACGCCCATGCCGCTCTCGCTGCGCGGCTGCGGCCGTTCCTGATCGAACGTGGCACGGGCCCTTCCGGGCGCAACGCACGCGCCGCCGACGATGAGCGCTTCCGGCTCGGCGCGTTCTGGAAGGTCCGGACCGATACCCATCACTTCGACGCCGCGTTCCGCGCGCGGGCGCACGCCGTTCTGGCAGCGCATGAGGATGGCGCGGGAAACGTGATCGTGCGAGGCGCGCTGCGGCAGCTGCTTGCGACCGTCGACGCGCGCCTGCCGGCCTGGCAGGCCCTGGTCGACTACAACGCCTCGGGGCGGATGCGCGACGACGGCGGCGACGGCGGACGGGCCCTGCTGCCCGGCGCGATCGCGGCGATCGACGCGATCGAGGCCGCGACCTGGGCCTATGTCGAGACGGCCGCCCAGACAGCGCCCGCGCCGTAGATACGCGAGGGCGCGCGCCGGACCTGCGCCCGGCCGGGCGCTCAATCGATGCGCTGCAGCTCGTGGATCTGCGTGTCCGAGAACGCGCTGAAGTACCCGGTCGTCGACGTGAACTTCTGGTCGGGGAACACGGTGCCCGGCGCGACGCGGCACATCAGGAACGCGCTCGACGACGCGCACTGCAGTCCGGCCTCGGGCGGGACACCGGGAAACAGTGCCGCCTGCTCACGCCCGCTGAGCGGCAGCATGGCCAGCCCTTCGCCACGGAACATCGCCAACCAGCCGCGGCCCTCGGCCCGCAGCGTCAGCTGGGCGTCGGCCGGCGCCGTCGCCGGATCCTCGTCCACCGGCCGATAGGTCCCGCTCAGTCCGTCCGCCGCGCCTGCGGTGCCGGCCACGAACGCCAGCAGCAGCCCCGTCGCCACTTCCTTCGACCAGCGCTTCATGCATCCGTCTCCACGACTTCGCCGTAGAGATCATGCTCGTCGCTGCCCATGATCGCCACCTCGACGAAATCGCCAGGGCGCACACCGGCCTCGCGGCCGTCCTGGATCTGCACCACGCCGTCGATCTCGGGCGCATCCCCCATGGTCCGCGCGATCGCCAGATCGCCGTCGACGACATCGACCAGACACGACTGCACGGTGCCGACCTTGGCCTCCAGCCGCGCTGCGGAAATCTCCGCCTGCTTGTCCATGAACCGCGCCAGCCGCTCCTGCTTCACCGCCTCTGGCACAGGATCGGGCAACAGGTTTGCGCTCGCGCCCTCGACCGGCGAATAGGCGAACGCGCCGACGCGATCGAGCTGGGCCTCGTCGAGGAAGTCCAGCAACTGCTGGAAATCGTCCTCGGTCTCCCCGGGGAAGCCGACGATGAAGGTGCTGCGGATCGTCAGGTCCGGGCAGATCTCGCGCCAGCGCGCGATACGCTCGCGGGTGCGCTCGATCGCGCCGGGCCGCTTCATCAGCTTGAGGATGCGTGGGCTCGCATGCTGCAGCGGCACGTCGAGATACGGCAACAGCTTGCGGCTGCCGTCGGCATGGCGCTCAGTCATCAGCGGGATGATGTCGTCGACATGCGGGTACGGATACACATAGTGCAGTCGTGTCCACACGCCTAGTTCCGACAGCCCCTCGCACAGCGCCTTCATCCGCGTCTGATAAGCGCGATCGCGCCACGTCCGCTCGGCATAACGCACGTCCACGCCGTAGGCCGAGGTGTCCTGGGAGATCACCAGCAGTTCGCGCACGCCGCCGCGCACCAGCCGCTCGGCCTCGCGCAGCACGTCATCGACCGGGCGCGACACCAGGTCGCCGCGCATCGAAGGAATGATGCAGAAGCTGCAGCGGTGGTTGCAGCCCTCGGAGATCTTCAGATACGCATAGTGCCGCGGCGTCAGCTTGACGCCGGTATCGGGCACCAGGTCGATGAAGGGATCGTGCCGCGGCGGCAAGGCCGCATGCACCGCGCCCATCACCGAGCCGTAGTCCTGCGGCCCGCTGATCGACAGCACGCCCGGATGCGCGTCGCGGATCATCTCCTCGCGCTTGCCCAGGCACCCGGTCACGATCACCTTGCCGTTCTCGGCCATCGCCTCGCCGATCGCGTCGAGCGACTCGGCGACCGCCGAATCGATGAACCCGCAGGTGTTGACGACCACCACGTCGGCATCGTCGTAGGTCTGCACGATGTCGTAGCCCTCGACCCGCAACTGGGTGAGGATGCGTTCGGAATCGACGAGGGCCTTCGGACAGCCGAGACTGACGAAACCGACCTTGGGACTGGCTGCGGACATGGGAACCGTGGCGGGTGCAGGAGGGAAGAGCCCACGCGCATCGCCGGGCGACCGGACGGGCCGGTCCGCGGTTGCGGGCACGAGGGGCCGCGCAGTATAGCGGCGGCGGCCGGGGCGGTCCTGCGGCCACCGCCCTGGGGTAGACTCGGGGCGATCCCCTGAACAGGACGCCGCCATGGGCCGGGACATCGTCGTCGCCACCGCGTCGGGGCCGGTCAACGCCTGGCGGGCCGACCCGCCGCATGGCGCCGCTGCCAAAGGCGCGATCGTGGTGCTGCAGGAGATCTTCGGCGTCAACGCCCACATCCGCAGCGTCGCCGATGGCTACGCGGCGGCCGGCTATGTCGCGATCGCCCCGGCGCTGTTCGACCCGGTCGCACGCAATGTCGAGTTGACCTACGAGGCCGCCGACTTCGAGCGCGGCCGTGCGCTTGCCACGGAGCTCGGCTTCGACCGCGCCGTCAGCATCGTCCGCGCCACACGCGACCTGTTGCGCGGCGAAGGCCATCGCCAGATCGGCGTGGTCGGCTTCTGCTGGGGCGGCAGCCTTGCCTTCCTGGCCAACACCCGCTTGGGGCTACCCGCGGTCAGCTACTACGGCGCGCGCACCGTGCCGTTCCTCGATGAACCGCTGCAGGCGCCGATGCTGTTCCACTTCGGTGCCGACGACGCCAGCATTCCCGAAGCCGATATCGCCGCCCATCGCGCGCGGCAGCCGGACGCCGAGATCC
Source organism: Xanthomonas citri pv. mangiferaeindicae (assembly GCA_002240395.1). NCBI lineage: Bacteria > Pseudomonadati > Pseudomonadota > Gammaproteobacteria > Lysobacterales > Lysobacteraceae > Xanthomonas > Xanthomonas citri. The sequence continues at coordinate 2,902,754 of CP016836.1, read as the reverse complement.
ATGTCCACCCGGGCGGCCACGCCTTCAACCGCGACGTCGACCCGGCCCACTACCACCCCGACAGCGCCGCCGAGGCCCGCCGGCAGACGATGAAGTTCCTCGCCGCGGCGCTGCGCTGACCGGAGGCCGATGATGCCGCACACCGCCGCCCCTGCCCGCTACGTCCTGCACCCGCAGCTGGCCGACGACACCCACCCGGTCACCATGCTCGCACTGAGCGAGGTGCGGCTGATGGACGATGCCAACTATCCGTGGCTGATCCTGGTCCCCCGCCTGCCGGACGCCCGCGAACTGATCGACCTTGGCAGCGAACAGCGCAGCCTGCTGACCGAGGAGATCGATATCGTGGCGCGCGCGATCCGTGACGCGTTCCGGCCGTTCAAGCTCAACATCGCGGCGCTGGGCAACCAGGTGCCGCAACTGCACGTGCACGTGATCGGTCGCGACCAGAACGATCCGGCTTGGCCCGCGCCGGTCTGGGGCCGCGTCGCGGCCCGCCCGTACTCGCCCGAACTGCTGGTGGAGCGCATCAACCGCCTGCAGGCCGTGCTGCCCGGCTGAGCGCGCGTCAACGCACCTTGACCACACGCGTGCCGGCCACGACATCGTGGCCGCAGCGCCGGTCCTCGCGGAAGATCATGCACACGCTGATCAGGACCGCGAGCGCCCCCAGGCAGGGGATCCCGCCCACGGCCTGCAACGGCAGGTAGCGCGCCAACAGCGCGCGCGTCGCGGTCACCGGCCGGCCATCGAGCGTCACGATGCGGATCCCCAGCCACCGCTTGCCCCAGGTCTGGCCACCGACATGCAGCGGCCAGGCGTGGATCGCCGCGAACATCAGCAGGCCGATCCCCATCCACAGCAGTTGCAGGCCGAACCCGACCTGCTCACCGCGCTGGGCCGCCGCGATCACTGCAGACCAGTAGCCGCCGAGCCACATCACCGGTGTCATGATCGCAAGCCCGATCAGGCCATCGATCACCGCCGCGCCCAGCCGCGTGCCGCGTTCGGCCAGCACTTCGTCGGTATCGCCCTGCAACTCGGCCACCGGGGCCTGATAGGGGTTGGTGTCTTGCATCACACGTCCTTGTTGGAAGAAAGCGACAGGTTGCTCAGGTGCGCGGCAGCGTCACCCCGGTCTGGCCCTGGTACTTGCCACCGCGGTCCTTGTACGAGGTCTCGCAGACGTCGTCGGCATCGGACTGGAAGAACAGCATCTGCGCCACGCCCTCGTTGGCGTAGATGCGGGCCGGCAGCGGCGTGGTATTGCTGAACTCCAGCGTCACGTGGCCTTCCCACTCCGGCTCGAGCGGGGTCACATTGACGATGATGCCGCAGCGCGCATACGTGCTCTTGCCCAGGCACACCACCAGCACGTCGCGCGGAATGCGGAAGTACTCGACCGTGCGCGCCAGCGCGAACGAATTGGGCGGAATGATGCACTCGTCGCCGACCACGTCGACGAAGCTCTTGGGGTCGAACCGCTTGGGGTCGACGATCGTCGAGTTGATGTTGGTGAACACCTTGAACTCACGCGAGCAGCGCACGTCGTAGCCGTAGCTCGAGGTGCCATAGCTTACGATACGCTGGCCGTCGACGTGCTTGACCTGCCCGGCCTCGAACGGCTCGATCATGCCCCCCGGCTGCTCGGACATGCGGCGGATCCAGCGGTCGCTCTTGATGCTCATGCAGTGTTCTCTCGGCACATCGGCTGAACGGAGAATTGTAGGCCTGGATGAGGGGACGATGCACTCCGCCTGCGTCGCTCGTACCAGTGGTTCGGGCCGAGCCCTGGCGCCTTTGCGCCAGCCACGTGGAAGACTCGCCTGTCACCCAAGCCCGGCCTGAACATTGACGAACCGCCGTACTTTTCATTAAATCGGCGTTAACGTCGCTAGCAGTGCCGTTCAGCTTCCCCCTAAATCGCATGCTCCGGACGCTCCCAGCAGAGGATTTCCGAATGACCCGTCGCACCTCACCGTCGCCGCACCGCCTCAGCGCTGCCTTGCTCGCCGCCCTCCTCGTCCCCATCACCAGCGCCGCACTCGCGCAGGATACGGGTGCCGCAACGACCCTCGACAAGGTCACCGTCACCGGTTCGCTGATCCCGCAGAGCCAGATCGAGACGTTCACGCCCGTCACCGTGGTGACCGCCGAGGACATTCAGCTGCGCGGCTTCCAGAGCGTCGCGGACATCCTGCAACAGTCCACCTTCACCACCGGTGGCCTGCAGGGCGGCCAGACCTCGGCTTCGTTTACCCAGGGCGCGGAAGCAGCGGGTATGTTCAGCCTCGATCCGGGGTACACCAAGTACCTGATCAATGGCCGCCCGATGTCGAACTATCCCGCGCTATACAACGGCTCGGACACCTTCAACAACATCAGCGGCATTCCGGTCGCGCTGGTCGAGCGCATCGAGATCCTCCCGGGCGGCCAGTCCTCGCTGTACGGCTCGGACGCGATCGCCGGTGTCGTCAACGTGATCCTGAAGAAAGACGTGGATGGAGGCGAGTTCACCGTGCGCGGTGGCTGGTTCGGCGATGGCGGCGGCGCCAGCACGCGCTTCACATTCGCCGACTCGTTCGGCTCGGCGGATGGCCGCATCCGCTCGCTGCTCGGCCTGCAGTTCGAAGAGCGCGACCCGATCTGGGGCTATCAGCGCGACCTGACCAAGCAGTTCAATACCCAGGGCTACACCGCTCCGGTGGCGAGCCGTGACTACCTGGTCATCGATGAGCTTGCCGGCCAGTACGTCTTCGCAGACCCCAACGATTGCGCCAATGTGACCGGTCAGTTCGGCGGCACGGTCAGCAAGCAGGACCGCCCTGGCTTTGGCGAATACTGCGGCAGCTTCATCACCGCCGGTCATCGCACGATCCGCAACGGCAAGCAAAGCAGCCAACTTTACTCCTACACCACCTTTGACATCAGCGACAGCACCCAGCTCTACGCCGAAGTGCTTGGCAACTACGAGGAGAGCGATTATTTCGCCGGCTCGGGTTACACCTGGTGGGGTACCGGCGTGCGCTATGGCGCCTTCTATGACCCTGACCTCGACAAGCTGGTGAACCTCCAGCGCGCATTTTCCCCCGAAGACATCGGTGGCCGCGGCTTCCACGACATCATGGATACCGACCGCAACAAGGCCTACACCGTCACCCTCGGCGCCAATGGCGCACTGGGCGCCTGGGACTACGATGCCTATGTCATGCGTGCCGAGTACAAGCTGACCGAGCGCAAGTGGTCCCGCTTCGCCGATCCCATTGACGCCTGGTTCTCGGAGAACGTACTGGGTCCGCAGCTCGATGGCGTGGATCCGTTCTTCGGCGCCTATCCGATCTTCCGACCAGACTACGACGCGTTCTATCGCCCGATGTCTCCGAATGATTTTGCGACGTTCACCGGCTACGTCACCAATCAATCGCGCACCTGGAACAATCTCGCGCACGTCCAGTTCACCAATGGCTCACTGTTCTCGCTGCCCGGCGGGGACGCAGGCTTCGCCGTGGTCGGCGAAGTGGGCAATGAGGGTTGGGAGTACGCGCCTGACGCACGCCTTGTGCAGGATCCCGACACGCTCGAGTCGCAGGTCTGGGGCACGACCTCGGTCAGCGGCAACGGTCGCCGCAGCCGCTACGCAGTCACCAGCGAACTGCGGATGCCGCTGCTCGACCCGCTGACGGTCACGCTGTCGGGGCGCTACGACGCGTTCGACATCGCAGGCGATACGGTCGACAAGCCGACCTACAGCATCGGGCTCGAGTACCGCCCTGTGGAAAGCCTGCTCGTGCGCGGCAAGTACGGCACGGCGTTCCGCGCCCCGACCCTCGCCGACGTGTTCCAAGGCTTGAGTGGCTTCTACGGCTTCGGTACCGACTACTTCCGTTGTGCGGGCGAGGGCTTCCTGCCCGGCAACACGGACCAGTGCTCCTACGATTCGGAGCAGTACTTCGGTCAGCAGTCCGGCAACAGGGAACTTGAGCCGATCACCGCCGACGTCTGGAACGCAGGCATCGTCTGGGCACCGATCCAGAATCTGTCGCTCGCGGTCGACTACTACAGCTGGGACATCGACAACGAGGTCAAGAACCTGACCGGCGACCAGTTGCTGCTCAGCGAGTACTACTGCCGGACCGGCGCGTCGGGCTCGCCCGTCACCTCGTGCGACAACGTCCTCGACTGGGTCACCCGCAGCGCGAACGGCCAACTGACGTCGATCCTCACTCCGAAGGTCAACATCGCCTCGCAGCGGCTCCGCGCCCTGACCACCGCAGCGAACTACAGCTTCGATGCGGGCAACGTGGGTAACTTCGCCCTCGCGGTCAACTACACCAACAACCTCGAGCACACCCTGGTGACGCAGCCGGGCCAAGCCGAGCTCGACCTGCTGCGCGATCCAATTCCGATGTGGAACTACGATTCGTACGCCAAGACCCGCACGGACGCGACTGTCGCCTGGAGCAAGGGCGACTGGACGACCACGCTCTACGGCAACCGGATCGGTTCCACACCCAATAACCTGGCGTACCTGGGGGGCTCGTTCGACTACGTCCACCCGTCCGGTGCTCGCGCCGGGAAGTGGGGCAGCTACACGACCTACAACTTGAGTGTGAACTGGCGCGCGCTGGAGAACCTGACGTTCTCGGTACTGGTCAACAATCTGTTCGACAAGTCCCCCGAGTACCAGGCCAACAACTATCCGGGCACCGCCAGCACGCCGTACAACAATTATCTGTACAACCCGTACGGTCGCGCGTTCTATCTGGAAGCGAAGTACCAGTTCGGTCAATAAACGAGGTCCGTACCACAGAAAACCCCGCCTCGGCGGGGTTTTCTTGTTTGCGAGCTGGAGAATTCAACGACGCCCGACTGACCTCCCAGCACGCAACCTATAGGCCTTAGACCAATGACGCGGAGATCGACATCGGCGCACGCGGGCGCTTCTCGAGCTCGACGACCATGGCCCGTGCGACCGCCCGGTAGGCCGCGGCTGCCGCCGAGTCCGGCGCGAAGGCGACGATCGGCGCACCGGCATCGCCCTGCTCGCGAATACCGATCTCCAGCGGCAGCGCGCCGAGCAGCGGGACGCCATAGCGTTCGGCCATGCGCTCGCCGCCGCCCGCCCCGAACAGATGCTCGACGTGCCCGCAGCTCGAGCACACGTGCTGAGCCATGTTCTCGACCAGACCGAGCACGGCGACCTCGACTTTCTCGAACATCTTCAGCGCCTTGCGGGCATCGAGCGTGGCGACTTCCTGCGGCGTGGTCACGATCACCGCTCCCGCGACCGGGATCTTCTGCGCCAGCGTGAGCTGGATGTCGCCGGTGCCGGGCGGCAGATCGACCAAGAGGTAGTCCAGGCCTTCCTCGCCGCCCCAACGCGTGTCGTTGAGTAACTGCTGCAGGGCCGACGTCGCCATCGGTCCACGCCAGATCATCGGCGTGTCCTGATCGACCAGCAGACCGATCGACATCGCCTCGATGCCGTAGGCATGCAGCGGCAGGATCGACTTGCCGTCTGGGCTGTCCGGCTTGCCCGACAGGCCGAGCATCGTCGGGATGCTGGGCCCGTAGACATCGGCATCCAGCACCCCGACCCGGGCACCGTCGGCTGCCAGCGCGAGCGCCAGATTCACCGACGTCGTCGACTTGCCGACCCCGCCCTTGCCCGAGCCGACGGCGATGATGTTGCGGATGCGCGGATGTGGGTGAAGGGCGCCTTGGACGGCGCGGGCTGCCTTGGGAAGTTGCATGGGCTGACGAATTCTCGGGCGGGAACCGACATTGTCCCATGTCGCGCGACGATCCCCGATGGCCAGGATGTCGCACCCGCCGGGCGGCCGTGGCACGCACGACGAGGACCAGACGAGCAGCGAACAGATCGGCTATAACGTTCCCAACTGCGTCGGCGCCGCGCCGACACGCATCGAGGGAGGGAGCGCAATGAAGAGGTACAAGAAGGTCGCACTGCTCGCACTCGCGGCACTGCCGCTTGTCGTCGCATCGTTCTCGGCATCGGCGCAGTCGCCCGCCGGGCGCTGGAAGACCATCGACGACGAAACCGGCCGGGTGAAGTCGATTGTCGAAATCAGTCAGGCTGCCAACGGCACGCTGAGCGGCAAAGTCGTCGAGGTGTTGCATTCCGATCGCGGGCCGAACCCGACTTGCGACAAGTGCACCGGGGAACGCCGCAACCAGCCGATCACCGGCATGACGATCCTCTGGGACCTCAAGCCAGACGGCAACGAGTGGTCGGGCGGCACGATCCTCGACCCAGCCAACGGCAAGACCTATCGTTCGAAGGCCAAGTTGATCGATGCCAACCGGCTCGGCGTGTCGGGCTGTATCGCCTTCATCTGCCGCGAGCAGGTCTGGCAGCGGGAGTAAGCCGCCCTCGGATCCCGCCTACAGGCTTGGATCCTATGTCTTCCCGCCCCCTGATCGCTCGCGCATCAGGGAGGCGAGGTGTGTGCATGGCGTATTCAGCAAGAAGTCGCTATCCGCCGTCAGCGCATTCAGTGTCATCCCCTGTTCCGGATCCCGACAAGAGCGGTCTTCAAGCGAGACAGCAGGTCTTGATTTCGTTACGAACCTATGGCAAATAGGTTAACTCGGAGTTAATTCCGGGCGCCCTCCAAGGTCGACCTCGGGCGGGCTTTTTTTTACCAAGGGGATGTATGTTGATGATTTCTAACAAGACCGCACCGCTTTGTGCGGCCATCGCGCTGTCGTTGCTGGCCACGGCAGCTGCCCATGCCCAGGACGCGGCGCCCGATACGGACACCCAGACCCTGGACCGGGTCAACGTCACCGGCTCGCGCATTGCGCGCGAAGGCTTTGTGACCCCCTCGCCGGTGACGGCCATCACTGCCGAAGAGATCCGCGCCACCGGTGCGATCACGATCGGTGATCTGATGACCAAGCTGCCGGCGCTCAGCGCAACCTACACGCTGGGCAATTCGACCCGCTTCATCGGCACCGCGGGCGTCGGCCTGCTCGACCTGCGTGGCATGGGCACCTCGCGCACGCTGGTCCTGGTCAACGGCCGCCGCCATGTCGGCGCGACCCCGGGCTCGACCGCGGTCGATACCAACACCATCCCCGTCGAGTGGATCGAGCGCGTCGAGGTCATCACCGGTGGCGCCTCGGCCGTCTACGGCGCCGACGCGGTTGCGGGTGTCGTCAACTTCATCACCAAGAAGTCCTTCGAGGGCTTCGAACTGCGCGGCCAGAAGGGCGCGGCCAGCGAAGGCGGCTTCGGCCGGCAGTTCCTCAGCTTCTCGGCCGGCAGCAACTTCGCCGACGACCGCGGCAATGTTGCGTTCTCGGTTGAGCGCAGCGAGCAGGACCGTTTCAGCCGCACGAGCCGTGAGATCGGCCGTCGCTACCTGGTCACGCGTCCCAACCCGAACTACGATCCCTCCAAGCCCTCGAGCGAGGCGAACCCGCAGAACATTCTCGCCGGCCCGGGTGGCAACCACTCGATCTCCTTCGGTGGCTCGTTCTACACCGGCGGCGTGATCAACGCCAACAGCAATCCGTTCGATCCGACGCAGCGTTATCACTTCAACTCCGACGGTAGCTTCTCACGCAACCGCTACGACGGCTGGTACAACGCGACCGGTACCTCGTGCATCGACTGCGACTTCACCGACCTCAACTCGCTGGCTGACCTCGAGCCGGAATTCGACCGCACCAGCGTTAACGCGATCTTCGGTTTCGATATCAACGATAACCACCGCGTGTTCGCCGAGGCCAAGTACAGCAAGACCGAAGCGCACTTCTACGGCCAGTCGGCATTCGACTCGCAGTTGCGCATCCGCACCGACAATGCCTACATCACGCCCGAACTGCGTGCGCTGATGGCGGCCAACCCCGGCCTGCTGCGGACGACGACGCTCAACGGCGCGCCGGCCGAGTACTTCGAGATCGGCCGCATGAACGTCGACGCAGGTCGTCGCGGCGAGCAGATCGAGCGCGATACCAAGCGCATCGTGGTCGGCCTGGAAGGCTTCTTCGGCGAGAACTGGACCTACGAGACCTCGTTCAACTACGGCGAGTCGTCGATCTCGCGCCTGAACCTCAACAACCGTATCAACGAGCGTTGGCACGCGGGCCTGGACACGGTCCTCGACGCCAACGGCAACATCGTCTGCCGCAGCACGCTCGACCCGAATGCCTTCAACATCCACACCGGTCGACAGTACCGTGCCGACCTGGTGGCCGGTTGCGTGCCGTTCTCGGTCTTCGGCAACGGCGCGGTCGCGGCCAACCCGGCCGCCGCCGCCTGGTTCAACGTCGATTCGCTCAACCGCTCCAAGCTCAAGCAGACGGTCTACAGCGCATCGGTCGCCAACAACGCACTGTTCTCGATGCCGGCCGGTGACGTCGGCTTCGCGGCGGGCGTCGAGCATCGCCAGGAGCGCAGCCAGGAGAACACCGATCCGCTGGCCGCCCAGGGTTTGACCTTCCTCAACGCGATCCCCAGCCGTGGCGGCGAGTACGACGTGAGCGAAGCCTTCCTCGAAACCACGATCCCGCTGCTGGCTGATCTGCCGGGCGTGGAGCGCCTGTCGCTCGATCTGGCCGGCCGCTACTCGCACTACGACACCATCGGTTCGACCAAGACCTGGAACATCGGTTTCGATTGGCAGGTGATCCCGTCGCTGCGTGTGCGCGGTACGACCGCGAAGGCCGTCCGTGCGCCTAGCATCGGCGAGCTGTTCAACCCGCAGTCCGAGAACTTTGCGACGATCAACGATCCCTGCAACTACGCAGGGACGAACTCGAACCGACCGGGCACTGCTGCAGACCAGGCGCTGCGCCAGGCCAACTGCTCGGCCCTCGGCGTTCCGGTCGGCTGGCAGGACAGCTATTCCGCCAATCGGCCCGGTGTGAGCGGTGGCAATCCCAACCTGCGTCCGGAATCGGCGGAGACCGTGTCGTTCGGTGCCGTCTGGCAGCCGGAGTTCGTCAAGGGCTTGGGCGTGTCGGTCGACTACTGGCGCATCACGCTTGATGATGCGATCGGCGCGGTGACGGGGCAGACCAATGCGACGCGTTGCGCTGATTCCCCGGTGGCGTGACGAACAACGTGTTCTGCAGCCAGATCCTGCGTGCCGGCCCGGGTGGCTACACCGATGCGTCGGGGCGCTTCTTCCCCGAGCACAGCATCTACAGCTGGCGCGCATTGAACGAGAACCTGGCCAAGTCCCGCCGCGTCGGCGTTGACTTCGAGGTCGATTACCGCTTCGAGTTCATGGGCGGCAACATGGTCACGCGCATGGTCGGTACCCGCCTGCTCCAGTCTCGCGAGTGGGAGTTCCAGGACTTCCCGAACGAGTACAAGGAATGGGTGACCGCGGTCTCCGACCCGCGCCTGCGTGGCAACCTGGAAGCCGCCTACCAGCGCGGCGACTGGGACGTCTCGTGGACGGCCCGCTACATGCACCACAACCTGCGCGTCGAGCCGGCGTCGTACCAGAGCAACCCGGGCCAGAACAGCCCGATCCGCAACGGTTCGTACACCTATCACAACGCCCAGGTCGGCTACACGTTCCCGGACTCGGGCATCAAGGTGTACATCGGCGCGGACAACCTGTTCGACAAGGACCCGCCGGCGAACTACTTCGGTGCTGAAGCCAGCCACGCGTTCTACGACAGCGTCGGCCGGTTCGTGTACCTCGGTGCGACCTACAAGTTCTGATCTGCTTGTCGTGTCACAAAAGAGCCCGGCTTAGGCCGGGCTCTTTTTTTGCCGAAAACCGGGCACCAGAGCGGCGTGCGATAATCCGGCCCCGTTCCTGCCGTTGCCATCGCCATGTCGCGCAAGTTGCTCGTCACCGCCGCCCTGCCCTATGCCAACGGCCCGCTGCACCTGGGCCATCTGGTCGGGTACATCCAGGCCGACATCTGGGTCCGGGCCCAGCGTATGGCGGGCGATGTCGCGCATTTCGTCTGCGCCGACGACACCCACGGCACGCCGATCATGCTGGCCGCCGAGAAGGCGGGAACGACGCCCGAAGCCTTCATCGCCGAGATCCACGCGGGCCATGTGCGCGATTTCGCCGCGTTCGGCGTCGCGTTCGACCATTACGACTCGACCCACTCGGCGGCCAACCGCGCCATGGTGGAGACGATCTACGCGCGTCTGGAGCGCGGCGGACACATCGCACGTCGCGCCGTTGCGCAACTCTACGATCCGGTGCGCGGCATGTTCCTGCCCGACCGCTACGTCAAGGGCACATGCCCGAAGTGCGGCACACCCGACCAGTACGGCGACAACTGCGAGCACTGCGGCGCGACCTACGCGCCCAGCGACCTGATCGACCCGAAGTCGGTGGTCAGCGGCGCCACGCCCGAGGTGCGCGAGTCCGAGCATTTCTTCTTCGAACTCGGCCATTTCCAGGACATGCTGCGCGACTGGCTCGCCGGCGATGTCGCGGCGCCCGGCGTCAAGGCCAAGCTCGCAGAGTGGCTGGACGGCGATGGCGGCCTGCGCGCCTGGGACATCTCGCGCGACGCGCCCTACTTCGGCTTCGAGATCCCCGGCCACCCGGGCAAGTTCTTCTACGTCTGGCTCGACGCGCCGATCGGCTACCTAAGCAGCTTCAAGACGCTGTGCGTGCGCGAAGGTATCGATTTCGATGCCTGGTTGTCGCCCGACGGTGATGTCGAGTTGCACCATTTCCTGGGCAAGGACATCGTCAACTTCCACGGCCTGTTCTGGCCGGCGATGCTGCACGGTGCGGATCTGCGCGTCCCGACGCGGCTGCACGTCAACGGCTATCTGATGGTCGACGGCGCGAAGATGTCCAAATCGCGCGGCACGTTCGTCATGGCGCGCACGTATCTCGATCAGGGCCTGGACCCCGAGGCGCTGCGCTACTACTTCGCGGCGAAGTCCTCGGGCGGCGTCGACGACCTCGATCTGAACCTCGAGGACTTCGTCGCGCGCGTCAACGCCGACCTGGTCGGCAAGTTCGTCAACCTGGCCAGCCGCTGCGCCGGTTTCATCCACAAGCGCTTCGACGCGCGCTTGGCGGACGCACTGCCCGATCCGGCGCAGTACGCGCGTTTCGTCGCGGCGCTGTCCGGCGTGCGCGAGGCCTATGCGCGCAACGACCCGGCCAGCGCGATCCGCCAGGTGATGGCGCTTGCCGATGAGGCCAACCGCTACATCGACGATCGCAAGCCCTGGGTGATCGCCAAACAGGCGGGCGCCGACGCCGAACTGCAGGCCGTCTGCACCCAGGGCCTGAACCTGTTCCGTATCCTCGCTGGCGCCCTGCAGCCGATCCTGCCGCGCACCAGCACACAGGCCGCGGCGTTCCTCGCAGCGCCCGCCACTCATTGGCACGATCTCGACCAGCCGCTGACCGGCCGGACGATCCAGGCCTATGTGCCGCTGTTCACCCGTATCGACCCGACCCTGCTCACCGCCATGACCGAAGCCTCCAAGGACACGCTCGCCGCCGCTGCCCCCGCCGCCCCGCAGAAGAGCGAGGCGAAGGCGCCGGCAACGTCCGCACCCGCGGCCACCGACACCGCCTATGTCGGGATCGACGATTTCGCCAAGCTCGATCTGCGGATCGGCAAGGTCCTGGTCTGCGAGGCCGTCGAGGGCTCGGACAAGCTGCTGCGCTTCGAACTCGACGCGGGCGAACTGGGCAAGCGCCAGATCTTCTCCGGGATCCGTGCCAGCTACGGCGCGCCCGAAGCGCTGGTCGGCCGCAACGTGGTGTTCATCGCCAATCTCGCGCCGCGCAAGATGCGTTTCGGCCTGAGCGAAGGCATGATCCTGTCGGCCGGGTTCGATGGCGGCGCACTCGCGCTGCTGGCGGCCGATGACGGCGCGCAACCGGGCATGCCGGTGCGCTGATCGCATGATCGGGCGGCGTGCAGCAGCGCCGCCCAGGCAACATGCACGTTGTTACTTGCGACCGCTGCGCCAGATCGACAGCAGGATCCACACACCGCTCAGGCCCGCGCCGACGAAACCGAGCACGCCCAGCGCCATCAGCCAGCGGTGCGTTGCGCCGCCGCTGACACTGTTCATGACGATCGACGAGCCGATGATCAGCGCGGCGGTGACGACGCCGACCGTGAGCCGATTGGCGGCGGCGTTGACCTGGTCGCCGAACGACTTGAGCGAGGTCACCTCGATCTGTGCGCGCAGGCGGCCACGGCGCGCGGTCTGCAGCAGGCGGCGCAGATCGCGCGGCAGATCGGCCAGAAGATCGATCGTGCTCGACAGCGTGCGTTGCCCGCGCCGCGCCAGCGCGCGTGGCGAGTAGCGCTGCAGCATCACCCGCTCCAGCCACGGCTGCGCGGTACTGGTCATGTCGAACCCGGGATCGAGCTGGCGGCCCAGCCCCTCCAGCGTGAGGAAGGCCTTGATCAGCAGCGCGAGGTCCGGCGGCAGCATCAGACCGTGCCGGCGCAGCAGTCCGGTGATGTCGGCAAGCATCGCGCCCATCCTCAGGTCGCGCAGCGGCAGACCGCGATACTGATCGACGAAGCCGTCGATCTCGTTCTGCAGCCGCCCCTCATCGACCTCGACATCGCTCGTCGTCCAGTCCAGCAGCACGTCGCACACGCTCTGCGGTTGCTGGGAGACCAGCCCGTGGAGCAACCGCGCGACCTGGTAACGCAGCTCCGGCGGCACGCGGCCGACCATGCCGAAATCGATCAATGCAATGCGACCATCGGGCAGGAAGAACAGGTTGCCCGGATGCGGGTCGGCATGGAACAGGCCGTCCTCGAACACCATCTTCATGACGATGGCACTGCCCGCAAGCGCAAGCGCGTGGCGGTCGAGGCCTGCGGCCTCGAGGCCGGCCAGGTCGCCACCGGGAATGCCGACCACCCGGTCCTGCACATTGAGCCGCTCGCAGGTCCATTGCCAGTGCACACGGGGCACAAGCACGGCAGGATCGTCGGCAAAGTTCGCTGCGATGCGCTCGGCGTTGCGGCACTCGGCCGCGAAGTCGAGCTCGCGCCGCAGCGACGCATCGAACTGCCGCACGACCTCCACCGGCCGGTAGCGGCGCAGGTCCGGCGCCTGTGACTCAACGATCTCGGCCAAGCGCGCGAGCAGGCGCAGGTCGGCTTCGACGATCTCGCGGATTCCGGGGCGCCGCACCTTCAGCACGACCGGCGTGCCGTCGTGCAACCACGCCAGATGCGCCTGCGCGAGCGAGGCGGCGGCGATCGGCTCGGGCTCGAACCTTGCGAACGCAGTGTCCGGTGCCTCGCCGAGGTCTTCGACCAACTGGGCGTGGATCGCCGCGTACGGCACCGGCGGCACCCGACTCTGCAGCCGGCCCAGTTCTTCGATCCAGTCCGGAGGCAGCAGATCGACGCGCGTGGCGAGGATCTGCCCGAGCTTGACGAACGTCGGGCCCAGGTCCTGCAGCGCATGGCGGACCCGTTCGGGTTGGGTCATGCGCGCGGTGTCGGCCGCGTGGAGATGCAGCAAGCGACCAGCACGTTCGAGCGCCCCGGCCATGCCGATGCGCTGCACGATGTCGCCGAAGCCGTAACGCGCCAGGACCGATGCGATCTCCTGGATGCGGCCCAGATCGCGGACGGTGGCGAGCGTCTCCCACATCAGTCGAGCGTTGCCTCAAGCCCGCGCAGCGCCGCTGCGACCGTCTGCCGCCGCACCGCCTCGCGGTCGCCGTCGAAATGATGAACCTGCGCGCGCGCATAGTCGCCGCGCCGCTTCCACGCGATCCACACCGTGCCGACCGGCTTGTCGTCGCTGCCGCCGCCGGGCCCGGCGATGCCGGTCACCGCGACCGCGATACTGGCCCCGGAATTGACCAGCGCGCCGGAGACCATCTCGATCGCAGTCTCCCGGCTGACCGCGCCGTGCGTCTCCAGCGTCTGCAGGCTGACGCCCAGCAGCGCCTGCTTGGCTTCGTAGCTGTACGCCGCCAAGCCGCAATCGAACCAGTCCGAGCAGCCGGCGATGTCGGTCATCGCTTTGGCAATCCAGCCGCCGGTGCAGCTTTCGGCGGTCACCAGGCGATGGTGGCGGTCGCGCAGCAGGCTGCCCAGCCGGGCGGCCATCGCCTGCAAGGTCGCGTCATCGGGAGTTGCGCTCATCGTCCTGCGTGCCTGTTCAAAGGCCCGTTTTACCGCATTCGCACGCGCGCGTCGCGCATTCAGGGAATTGACCCGTCGCCTCCATCGCGCGATCATGCCGCGCCGCCAGCATCAGGGCCGTTCCAGGTTTCCTCGCCAGCACATGGGCATCCCCGCCCGTCTCTTCGCTGACAGGAACCTTGCATGCACCGCCTCGCCCTGGCCGTTTCGATCGGCCTGCTCGCCATGTCCGCCCATGCTGCCGGACAATCCACCGCTCCCGCTCCCGTGCCGTCCGAGCACCGTGCCTCCGCGCAGATCGCGACAGGCGAAGACGTGCCATCCGCGACCTCGCTGCGCTTTGGTCCGCTGCGCGTGCCCGGCCAGCGGATGCTCCGCTATCAGGAAGGCATGACGCTGGACGAGGGCGATATCCAGCAACAGCCCAAAGGGAATAGCGACATCGGCACACTGCTGCGGATCAACCCGGCCGTGCAGTTCGACGATGCGCGCATTGGGTCGTCGCGACAGATGGGCGAGATCCGGCCGGCCGACATCAGCATCCATGGCGGTCTGTTCCACCAGAACCTGCTGCTGGTCGACGGCGTCTCGTTCAACAACGACCTCGACCCGGGTGGCGACTCCCCATCGAACCCTCACCTCGTTGACAGTGTGCCCAGCCCGGCCCAGGGCATCGCGTTGGACACCGATCTGCTCGAACGCCTGACGGTCTACGACAGCAACGTTCCGGCCGCCTTCGGCGGCTTCACCGGCGGCGTGGTCGACGCCAAAACGCGGCGTGCCAACTCAGCGTTCGGCGGCAAGACCTGGTTCCGTATGTCGCGCTCGGTGTGGAACGAGCTTATCGTCGCGGAGGGCAACGAGCAGGCCTTCGCCGAATCGGACACGTGGACCAACCAACCGGTCTACGACAAGTACAAGCTGGGCGCGATGCTCGAAGGGCGTACGACACGGGGCATCGGCCTGATCGGCACCGTCAGCCGTACGCGTTCGGATATTCCCCTGCGCGCCTACAGCAACGGCGAGATGAGCCCGAGCGATGCCAACGTCAAGGAACAGCGGCGAGAAAATACCAGTGTGAGCCTGCGCGCCGATTACGCACCGACCGATCGGCTGGAGATCGGCGCAGGCATCACCTATGCCCCGACCAACGACCTCTACTTCACCAAGAACGCGAAGGACTCCTGGTTCGAACTCGAGCAGGGCGGGCCGGTCGCCAATCTCACTGGGTCGTGGCGTGGCGATACCTGGACCTTCGATGGCCGCATCGGCTACAGCGACATCGACAGTTCGCGTCGCGTCGATGCGGCAATCGATTACTGGAAGACCTGGGCGCGTTCGGAAGACAAGAACTGGAGCCCTGAAGGGAAGACAAACGCCATTGAGGGCAACTGGGGCAATATCGATCAGAGTACGCGCAACATCACCGCGTCGTTCGGCGCACAACGCGCGCCCCTCCGGTGGGGGCGAACCGAACACCGCCTACAGGCCGGTGTCGACCTTCGCGACCGCCATGCGCAGTATCACCGCCTCAACGATCATCACAGCTACATCAGTCCGAGGCCCACGACCTCCTGCACCGGTCCGGACGGCACAGAAGACACCGTGTCGTGCTCACTGGCACCGGTCCATCGTACGCAAACAAAGAGCGTGATTGCCGGCCAGGGCCAGTTCCAGAGTACGCACAACCTCTATCGGGCCGGTCGCTTCGATGTGCGGGTACGCGAGTTCAGCGCCTATGTGCAGGACGATATCCAACTCGGCCGCGTGAGCCTGCGGCCAGGCCTGCGCTTCGACATGGACGACCTCATGGACCGCAACACCTTGGCGCCGCGCCTGGCGGCAAGCTGGGATGTGTTCGGCAGCGGAGACACCCTGGTCACAAGTGGCGTCAATCGCTACTACGGCCGCAGCCTGTTCGGCATGAAGCTGCGTGAAGGACGCGAAAACCTGCAGACCGAGTACGCGCGCACGACGGTTGCCGATGGCTGGCGGGAAAAGCGCGCCTTCACTGCGAACAATCGCTTCGAGACGCTCCACGTGCCCTACAGCGACGAGGTCAATCTCGGTGTCCGCCAACGCTTGCGAGGTTATGTCGCCGACCTCAAGTACGTCAGGCGCCAGGGGCGGGACGAGATCATGCGCGAGCGCGTCGCGTCAGACGACGACACCGGCTTCTTCTCGTCCAATGTCTACCGCTACGTCAACACCGGCCGCAGCGACAGCGAAACCGTCACGCTGGCGGTCGAGATGCCGACCTGGCACTGGCGCGACACGCACACCACGGCGCGCCTGGCCGCCGACCATACCGATATTCGCCGCAACTACGCCAACTACGACGAAAGCTTCAAAGACGGGACCTATAACCGCTGGGTCCGCTACAACGGCACGCTGATGCGTGCGTATGAATTGCCCCAGGACGGCTTCAACCGGCCGTGGACCGCACGTCTGTCCACACAGACCCGCTTCGAGGCACTGCGTCTGTCGTGGAGCAACTTCCTGCGTTATCGCGCCGGCTACCTGAACTTCGTCACCGTGGGCGAGGACATGCTGGAGGAGAACGGGCAGACAGTCTCGGTCGACGTCATCGAGGAACGACACAACCCGAGCACCTGGACCTTGGACTCGACGCTCGAGTACACCCAGCCCCTGCGAGGCGGGCAGGAAGCCTATATCCGGGTGGACGCACAGAACGTCTTCAATCAGCGTAATCGCATGACCAGTGTGACCACCGCGATCAGTACCCTGTACGAACCGGGACGCACCTATTGGCTCGAAGCCGGGTACCGGTTCTGAACCTGACCATGCGACCGTGCGCCCGCCCGCATCGTCATCGCGCGCTGCCGGCATTGCTTTGTTTCCTGGTCTTTGCGACGTGGGCGGACGCGGCGTCGCCGACGGTGCCATCGCCGGCGTCAAGCGCCCCTAGCATCTGCACCGACCAGCAGCGGACGGGCGGGCCGCCTGTCGACTTCGCCTGCCTGCGCCGTGTCTATACGCAACCGCGCGAACGCTGGCCGGCGCCGCACGTCGATCCGGGCGTGATCTGGCAAGAACTTGCACCCCTGCCACGCACGCCCCCGATGCCGGCCGACAACCCGCCCACGCCCGAGCGCATCGCGCTCGGCAAGCGTCTGTTCGAGGACCCGCGGCTGTCGCGCTCGGGCCAGATCGCCTGCGCGAACTGCCATGACCCCCAGTTGGGCTGGGCCGACGGGCGCAGTGTGTCGTTCGGGCACGACCGCCAGACCGGGCGCCGCAATGCCATCTCGGTGGCGACCAGCGCCTGGATGCGCACGCTGTTCTGGGACGGCCGGGCGGCCTCGCTCGAAGATCAGGCGCTGCACCCGCTGGTCGACGGGCGCGAGATGGCAAACCGGTCGCTGGCCCCGGCCATCCGGCGCGTGCGGCGCGATCCGGCCTACCGCGCTGCCTTCGCGGATGCCTACGGCAGCGATCGCATCGATGCGCAGTTGATCGCCAGATCGCTGGCGACCTTCCAGCGCAGCCTCGCACCGCGCACCGGGCGGCTGGATCGGTTCCTCGCCGGCCGCACGGACCAGCTCGACGATCGCCAGCTGTGGGGCCTGCACCTGTTCCGCACGAAGGCGCGCTGCATGAACTGCCACAGCGGCCCCGAGATGACCGACCACGCGTTCCACAATCTCGGGCTGCACTTCCACGGCCGCCGCAGGCAGGACCTGGGCCGCTACGAAGTCACCGGCGATCCGGCGGACGCGGGGAAGTTCCGCACGCCGTCGCTGCGCGGCGTCGCCCGGACCGCGCCGTACATGCACAACGGTCTGTTCCCCCATCTGCTCGGCGTGGTGCGCGCGTACGACGCCGGCATGCCGGCGCCGCGGCCAACGGCGGCCCAGCGCGACGATCCGACGTTTCCGCGTCCCGACCCGCTGCTGCGACCACTCGGGTTGCAGCGCGAAGAGATCGAGGCGATCGTCGATTTCCTCGAGCAGTTGTAGCGGCCGGCGGCGGGCAGCCGGGCGTTGAGGCAAAATGGCCGGCCGGCTGGCCCTCCCGAGATGCAATGACCGCCCCCCAGCACACGCCCCTGATGCAGCAATTCTTCGCCGCCAAGGCGAAGCACCCGGACGTGCTGTTGTTCTTCCGCATGGGCGATTTCTACGAGCTGTTCTACGACGACGCCCGCAAGGCGGCGCGGCTGCTCGACATCACGCTGACCCAGCGCGGCAATTCGGCCGGCGCGCCGATCCCGATGGCCGGGGTGCCGCACCATTCGGCCGAAGGCTATCTGGCGCGGCTGGTCGCGCTCGGCGAGTCGGTGGCGATCTGCGAGCAGATCGGCGACCCGGCCGCGAGCAAGGGGCTGGTCGAACGCAAGGTGGTGCGCATCGTGACGCCGGGCACGGTGACCGACGAGGCGCTGCTGCAGGAGCGTCGCGACACGCTGCTGATGGCGGTCGCGCGCAATCGCGCCGGCCATTACGGGCTGGCCTGGGCGGATCTGGCCGGCGGGCGCTTCTTGGTCTGCGAATGCGCCAACGAGGACACGCTGGAGGCCGAGCTGGCGCGGCTCGACCCGGCCGAACTGCTGATGCCCGACGAAGACGGCTGGCCTGCGTTCCTGGGCGAGCGCAGCGGCATGCGCCGGCGGCCGCCGTGGCTGTTCGACGCCGATTCGGGCCGCCGCCAGTTGCTGCAGTTCTTCGGCCTGCACGACCTCACCGGCTTCGGCATCGACGACCGGCCGCTGGCGATCGCCGCAGCCGGCGCGCTGCTGGGCTACGTCGAGGAGACCCAGAAGCAGCGGCTGCCGCATCTGACCTCGATCGCGGTGGAAAGCGGCGACGGCGCGATCGCGATGAACGCCGCCACGCGGCGGCACCTCGAACTCGACACCCGCGTCGATGGCGACACCCGTAACACCCTGCTCGGTGTGCTCGACAGCACGGTCACGCCGATGGGCGGGCGCCTGCTGCGCCGCTGGCTGCACCGGCCGCTGCGCGATCGCGGTGTGCTGGGCGAGCGCCTGCACGCGGTCGAGGCGCTGATCGAAGACGGCGCCGATGTCGCGCTGCGCGAGCGCTTCCGCGCGCTCGGCGATCTGGAGCGCGTGCTCACACGCATCGCACTGCGCTCGGCGCGGCCGCGCGACCTGTCCACGCTGCGCGACGGCCTGGCGCTGCTGCCCGACCTGCGCACGACCCTGCAGGCGATCGACTCGCCGCGCCTGCGCGCCTTGCACGACGCCCTCGGCGAGCACGGCGAGCAGGCCCACCTGCTGGCCACGGCCCTGGTCGAGCAGCCGCCGGTGCTTGCGCGCGACGGTGGCGTGTTCGCCGACGACTACGATGCCGAACTGGCCGAGCTGCGCCGGTTGAGTACCAACGCCGACCAGTTCCTCGTCGATCTGGAAGCGCGCGAGCGCGAGGCCAGCGGCATCGCCACGCTCAAAGTCGGCTACAACCGTGTGCACGGTTACTTCATCGAGATCGGCAAAGCGCACTCGGCCAAGGCGCCGGCGCACTACACGCGGCGGCAGACGCTGACCAATGCCGAGCGCTACATCACCGAGGAACTCAAGCAGTTCGAGGACAAGGTGCTGTCGGCACGCGAGCGCGCGCTGGCCCGCGAACGCCTGCTCTACGAGCAATTGCTCGACGCGCTCAACGCCAGCCTCGACACGCTCAAGCAATGCGCGGGTGCGCTCAGCGAACTCGACGTGCTCGCCTGTTTCGCCGAACGCGCGCAGGCGCTGGACTGGTCGCGCCCGCAGCTCGACGCGCATCCGGGCGTGCGCATCGAGCGTGGCCGCCATCCGGTGGTCGAGGCGGTGCGGCGCGACCCCTTCGAGCCCAACGACCTGGTGCTCGGCGACGGCCCCGAGTTCGGCGACCGCCGCATGCTGGTCATCACCGGCCCGAACATGGGCGGCAAGAGCACCTACATGCGCCAGAACGCGCTGATCGTGCTGCTCGCGCACATCGGCAGCTTCGTGCCGGCGGCCCGCGCGACGATCGGCCCGATCGACCGCATCCTCACCCGCATCGGCGCCGGCGACGATCTCGCCAAGGGCCAGTCGACCTTCATGGTCGAGATGGCCGAGACCAGCTATATCCTGCACCACGCCACCGATGCATCGCTGGTGCTGATGGACGAGATCGGCCGCGGCACCTCGACCTACGACGGGCTCGCGCTGGCCGATGCCTGCGCGCGCCATCTCGCCGGCCGCAACCGCAGCTACACGCTGTTCGCAACGCACTACTTCGAACTCACCGCGCTGGCGCAACCCGGCAGCGGCATCGCCAACGTGCACCTGGACGCGGTCGAACATCGCGACCAGCAGGGCAACGAGACGCTGGTGTTCATGCACGCGGTCAAGGACGGGCCGGCCGACCGCAGCTTCGGTCTGCAGGTCGCAGCGCTGGCCGGCCTGCCCAAACAGGTCGTGCGCGACGCCCGGGCGCGGCTGGCCGAGCTCGAACAGCGGCGCCACGATGCGCCTGCACCGCCGATGTCGGCCGATGCGCTCGGCGCGCCGCAGCAGATCGGTCTGTTCGCGCCGCCGTCGGCCGCGGTGGAGGCACTGGCCGGGATCGATCCCGACGCGCTGACGCCGCGCGAAGCCCTTGAGGCGTTGTACCGGCTCAAGACCTTGTTGTAAGCGGCATCCTCCCGCGCGATGGATCGGGGATCGCCGTCGCGCGTCATCGGCGTGGCATGTCGTGTCCCGGTCCGCTGTCGGATGCGCACCCTGCGCTCGTCGGACACGGCGACTTCCCGCTGCGTTCGGGTCGCGATGGCCGCGGTGCCCAGCGGGCGCTCAAGCGGATACCGTGCCTTGACGCGCCTACCCGCGTGCAACCGTCCGCGTCGAGATTGCAGTCACGCCCAGTGCCGGGGACCCCATTCGATAGCTTCGGCCTATCGAAATCAGGAAAACAATCGATTTCAACTTCCTGATCGACGCGCCTAATCTGCGGGCTCTCCCATACAGATCGGCCCGCCCACCATGCACCTTGCGCGCTCGCCCGTTACCGGTGCCACCGCGTCGCCAGCGCCGCACGCCGGCGACTGAGTCCCCGCCCCGGCTTGCCTACTTGGCGCCGCCCGACCCTTTCCGAACTTCCGCGCGCCCGTCCCGCAATCGCGCCGCGCGCCACCGACCGACAAGGTAGCCCCATGTCCACCGACGCGAAATGCCCCTTCCATCACGATGCCGCGGTCCAGGGCACGAGCAACCGCGACTGGTGGCCAAACCAGTTGCGTGTCGATCTGCTCAGCCAGCATTCGTCGAAATCCGATCCCATGGATCCGGACTTCGATTACGCCGCCGAGTTCGAGAAGCTCGACTACCACGGTCTCAAGCGCGACCTGCGTGCGCTGATGACCGACTCCCAGGACTGGTGGCCGGCTGACTTCGGCCACTACGGTCCGCTGTTCATCCGCATGGCCTGGCATGCGGCCGGCACCTACCGCGCCGGCGATGGCCGCGGCGGCGGCGGTCGGGGCCAGCAGCGCTTCGCTCCGCTCAACAGCTGGCCCGACAACGTCAATCTCGACAAGGCCCGGCGACTGCTGTGGCCGATCAAGCGCAAGTACGGGCGGCGGATCTCGTGGGCGGACCTGCTGATCCTCACCGGCAACGTGGCGCTGGAGACGATGGGCTTTCGCACCTTCGGCTTCGCCGCCGGGCGCGAAGACACCTGGGAGCCCGACCAGGACGTGTACTGGGGCCGCGAAACGACCTGGCTCGCCGGCGACGTGCGCTACGCACACGGCTCGCACGGTGTCGAGAAGCCCGGCGACGCAGCGGTGCTGGTGTCCGACGACGATGCCGACGGCGACGTCCACACGCGTCGGCTCGAGCGCCCGCTGGCCGCGGTGCAGATGGGGCTGATCTACGTGAACCCGGAAGGCCCCGACGGCAACCCC